>QZJD01000044.1 GCA_003604995.1 Desulfobulbus sp.
CGAGGAGATCCCGGTGGTGGAGAGCCAGGAAGATCCTTGGGTGCTGGGGATGCTCCGCCGCCGCGACGTGATCGCCGCCTACAACCACGAGGTGCTGAAGAGGGGCATCAGCGAAAAGGCCGAGACCTTCCGGGTACTCTGCTCGACCTCGTAGCTTGTGGCCGCAAGCCTTTGCAGACAACCGGCAAGAAACGGTCATCCGGTTGCGCCCTCTCGCCTCCCAAGCATGACGGACCGGACGTGTGCAGTGGATATCTGATGCGCGCAGCTCCGGGATTGTCCCTTTGAAGGGTTAGGCAATAGGTTCTTCCACAGCCGGCATGTTATCCAGTACAAATTCCTCACGCCGAGGACTCCTCAACCTCAAGCTTGAGCTGCCCCAATATTAACGACCTGTTTGTTTTTCCTCCTCCCTGTGTTCGGCCTGAAAGAAAGCAACATGGGCGCAGATTGACGGGGGCCGGGAATTATGCTAAAAAAAAAGATGACGGCTGTTGGTAATAATTCATTTTCTCGAATCCGCCCTCTGGCGAGTACGGAACATAATGTTTATATTTTTAATAATTAGAAAGATCTGACCTTCAGGTAATTTTAGTTGAGCAAAGCTTCGCAGACATGGCATCACAGGGGGTATAACCATACTCTTCCTACCCCCATCCTTTCTGGTTCTCTGGAGTAGTCAGCGGCGGCGTATTTTTATGTTCTTGCGGGTTCATCAGGTATAGAAATGCAGGTTAGTACTCTGATCAGGTCATTTTGCGTCGAAATGATGGCGGCTCGCCTTCGGGGTTCTGATGCCCGGCCGGAGGGGATGTTGAACCTTTTATGGTATGTTTCCGTCCTTCCCCTTCTCCTCGCCTGCGTATTATTCGCTTCTCCCGCTTACTCGGGGCCGGCCGGCGACGACCTCCTTCAATCCGAGAATATCTCACTTCCGGGGCAATACGGTGCAATAATTTATCGCATCAATGAACAGAGTCCCGGACAGCTCTTTATTGTCGGCATCAGCCATCGGGATGCAGAAAGTCTGTCAAATCATTACGACACGGCACAGGCCCAATTGGAAATCTTCCGAATCGGCGAATGGCTGCACAAAAATCTGGACCTGGAGCTGCTGTTGCCGGAAGGATATTTTACCGGAGAAAAAAGGGTATCTGTTCGCGACAGTCATGCGGTGACCGGCGAAGTGGATACTGATCTGCTTTATGCGAGGCTGGCCGACGACTCCTGTTTCGTCAACGCTGAAATGCTTCTCATGGCACAGTACGGGATGCATGCCGCCCAGGTGGAGGACAGAAACATATACGAGTCCGTGTGCAATTGCCTTGGGGAGTTGACCAGGAAGAATTGTACCATGATGCAAATGGAGGCCAAACTGGATGAACTGCAATATCTGCAGGAAATTCGCACCGCACGGATGCTACAGGAAATCCCTTCGGCAATCGAGGCTGAACTTCGCGCCGGGACCATCCGGAACCCTTACGCCATGCTGACCATCGGCTTGAATCATCTTCATGATATAATCCGCTATCTGCAAAAAAATACGATCATGATCACTCCCCCTGAGCGTGGGGACAAACGGATGGAACGCTATACAGCGGAACTTGCTCAACTCCGGAAAGGATACGGCATTACCGTGATCATTCCCCGCACTCTGGCGGATGACCAGCAACTCCTTCAGGCTACTCGTCTCGACGAAATAGTACCGAAAGGCAATTCGATTCTGGCCACCAACGCACCGGCCCAGCAGCTTCAATAAAAAAAGGGGGGGAGCTTTTCAGCTCCCCCCCCTTTTTGTACCAATCGCTGGCCTATTAACTTGTCAAAGGCGTACAGGTCACGCGGTGGTTATGTATTAATACACCTCCTTGTCATAGGTGAGGTTCGGCGACAGAAGCTCCCAAAAACTTTTCTCCACTTTTTCAATCTTCGTAAGGGGCTCTTCGGGCCTACCCTCCCATGCCGGGGCAACTCCATAGTGCTTGCTGATAGTTCCTCTGAACTCATCATTGCTCACGCCATCCGAGAAATACCCAATGCCGGAGGCGTTAGGTGCAAGATGCCTCCAAAAGTCATTTTCCACTTTTTCAATCATCGTACGGGGCTCTTCAGGTCTGCCCTCCCAGGTTGGAGCAACCCCGTAATGCTCGGTTATAGTTCCTCTGAACTCGTCATCAATGACGCCATCCGAAAAATACCCGGGGCCCAAGGTGTTAGGTGAAAGGAGCCTTTCATGCGCATTGGTTACCTCTACGGGTAATTTTTCACCTCCTGCCATCCCGGCGGCCATCGAAGTGCCGGTCATCATTGCAAGTGCCAACAGTGCAACAAATAATGTAGTCAGTTTCTTCATGATGCACCTCCATATCTTTGAGAATTAATCATTTCTGGGAATGATGTATCTCCAATATTGTATCGCTGTATTATACCCCCAGCTTACGGGAATCATTCTCATGATTAAAAAATAACCATTCTCATCTGAATGACAAGTGGTAATCATGCTGGTTAAGGAAAACACGTCTCCTGGATGTGAACGGTAGCTGGTTCTAGTTCTTAAGGAAACGGGGGGTCAGCGAAAAGGCCGAAATCTTCCTGGTGCTCTGCTCGACCTCATCGCCTCGCGCGCCACCCTTTTCGTGTTGATCAAAGGTGAAGCGCCGGCGCGGTCACCGTGAGTTTGCCTGTTTATTCCTCGACCCGAAGCAGGGTGTCGACCGTGAAAATCACCGGCCGGCCCCAGTCGTTCCGTTCCGTCCAGCTGTCGCCCGCGGTCATTGCGGCTTCGCTGCTTTCTGCCAGCATCTCCTCGCCAAAAGTAATGGTCACGGTGACGTCGTCCTCGAGCAACGAAAGGACGGCAAGCAGGCCGTCATCTATGAGGTCTTCCGCCGCGCTGACCGAATCGGCGGTGATCGTCGTGGTCCCCATCACATCGTCAAAGACCATGTCGGCATGGGGGGTGTCGGCGACCATGGCATCGATCATCGCATAGATTTCCGGGTCAACGATGTCGGCGGCGGGATGGTGGGCCAGGGCAGGGCCGGCGGCAAGGGTCGCGCAGAGTGCGAGGGCGGGGACGATCCTTTTCATGGGGAGCTCCTTTCGTTGAGGTGACGAAGTCAAGGGTACGGCTTTCGGTTCTTATCAGGTAAACGATCAAGCAGGGAAAAGGTTACAAATAAGACTAATGCTGGACCGGCACTTTTTGTCAGTCCCGCCGCAGGAACAGCAGAAATTTCAAGGCTCGGCAAACAGGCTGCGCACAGTCTCCGGGATTCTGCCCTTGGGGATGAGGCGGTTTTCCGGCCCCAGCTCATAGAGGCCGAACCATTCCTCCGGATCGTTGTCTTCATGGTGGCTCAGGTCTTCGGGATGTTCGCCGCTTTTCCACCATTCGTCATGCAGTTCAAAAAAGACCAGGCCACTTAATTTTTCCTTGCCGCGGGCCGTGCGTACGTCCCGCCAGATCGAAGTGAACACCGCCGGCACCTCCGCGACCCGGTGGCCGCCGAAGCCCGGCACCCAGGGCTTGGGCGCGACCGGTGAGGTGGAGAGCCCGACCTGGCTGATCAGAATCGGCTTGGCCGCCATGCCGGCGAGGTCTTCCAGGTAGCCCTGATAGCTCGTGCCGGTCATTGAGCCGGGCGGCGACGAGGCCACGCCCCGGGCATAGGTGTAAACGTTCATGCAGAGAAGATCGCCCATGTCCGGCACCAGGATGTTTTCCCGCGTCACCTCCAGGTCCGGCCGGTCGGCGACTGGGCCGATATGGGTCCAGCTGGTGTGGCAATAGAGGTGCCGCCGGCCGTAACGGCTCAGCTCATAGTCGATGGCCGCGTCGATGAGGCGGGCTAGGACGACCTCGGTGGGAGTGCGGCCGGTCACCGTCACATGCTTGCCGCGGAAATCGCGGACCTCGGGGTGGCGCTGGTTGGTGCGGGTCACCGCCCGGGCCTCAAGTTCGTCGCCCACCGAAAAGAGAACCAGGCGGTCGGGCCTGCCCACCGCATAGGTATGGTCGATGACGCCTTTGATCGTGGTCAGGGTGCGCTGAAAGAAGTCCTCGTTGAGAAAATCCTCCTCGCAGCAGTGCACCCAGATGTCTTGGCCGTAGACCAAGTCGGTTTTGTCCAGTTCCGTAAAGAAGCCCGCCGGCAGGTGCAGGGGAAAGACGTGCAGGTAGTTGACGCCGAGTTCGCGGATTTTGGCGAAGTGCTCGACGTAGCGCCCGTCATCGCCGGGATTCGCTCCGCTGAGGGGCGTTTTGTCTCCCGGCAGAAAAGGGGAATAACCTATTCCCTTAAAAAAGACCTGCCGGCCCGCGACCAGGTCGATCAGCTCCGTCCCCCGGACGACGAACCGCCGCGGCTCAGGGGTGGCTGAATCGATGCGCGCGGTTTTACCGCGGTTGAGCGCGGCCGGCTCGGCAGAAGCGACGGCGTGGGCAAGCAGGGTGAAAACGGCGAGGGATGCGACAAGAAGTTTCGGCGACATGAGGTTTCAGCGGTACGCGATTTATGCCGGGACGGCTGCTTTCGTCCGTTTGGCGGTTGGATCGGTAAAGGATATGGGCAGTTCAACGATGACGGTAACGCCGGTATGCTCTTCGTTGACAATCTGGATGTCGCCGCCGTGATCAGTGATGATCTGCCGGCACAGGGTCAGACCCAGGCCCATTTTTCCCGGTTTGGAAGAAGAGAAGGGCTGAAACGCCTTTGCTGCCGTCAACTGGTCGAAACCGCCCCCGCTGTCGGTCAGCTCGATATGCACGGCATCCCAGCAGAGAATGGCCTTGATCGTGATGGTGCCGCCGACCTTCTCCATGGCATCCAGGCTGTTTTCGATGATGTGCCAAAAGGCCTGGCGCACCAGGGATGGATCAATGTACATGGCGGGCAGATCCTTCTCGATGTTCGTTTCCACCGCCACGCCCAGCAGTCTCGCCTCGGCCTTGACCCGTTTGCACCATTCCTCGAGAAAGGCGGTCATCTCGGTCAGGGAATAGTGCGGCTGCAAGGGGCGGACAACGTCGCAGATGTCGGAGATGACCTCTTCAGCATGCTGGACATGCTTGCTGATATGTTTGAGCCTTTTCCTGATGCCGTGGTGCAGGTCGATGCGGGTCATCATTCGTCGAACCAGGCCGCCGATGATCATCAGCGGATTTCTCAGCTCATGGGTCAGGCGAAAGGCGATTTCCCCCACCGCGGCCATGGTGTCGAGGTCGGACACCTTTTTTTCCAGATGGATTTTTTCTTCCTGAATGGCGATTATTTCCCAGAGGAAGAGGGCGCCGACATGGTCCAGAACCTTGATGCTGTCCAGCTTGTTTTTCAGGATGTCGTTCAGGACACAATCAACGCCGGTCAGTTCGATGATCAGGTTGAGATCCTTGTTTTGCAGGAGCGGCTTGTAGTCGGAGGAGGTCGGGACATTGAGTCGTTTGGCATAGGTCAGCCCGATGGCGTCGGGATTGCTGTCGACGACGGCAATGACGTGCGGGTCAAGATGAGCCGGTGGATAGGTCTTGAGAAGATTGAGGATGTCATAACATCCCTTGCCGCCGCCGACAAAGGCAACATTGATGGCCTGTTTATCCATATGTGCTACCGGGGTGATGATAATGCCGGGTTTCGATTCACTCTAATTGGTATTATACGTTGAAACAGGGGAAAGGGAAAAGGTAAATATATAGGAAGTTTTCGAGTCTTGACAGCCTTTGGCGAGCAGCGTACAATATTTAAAGCAAGTTAATTATTCAAGTTAATATCAATTCGGGCGGACCGGAACGGGATGTCCCGGCGCTGGTTCCGCCGGCCGGTCTATTTCCGGCAGGGATACGGGGAGAGCAGGGGCGATCCATGGACATCACAATTCGTATCGGCGGGGAAGCGGGCCAGGGCATGCAGTTCATCGGCTCCGCCCTGGCCGGGATTTTCACGCGCAGAGGGCTGCATGTGTTCACGCATCAGGACTACATGTCCAGGATCCGCGGCGGGCACAACTTCTATCAGGTTCGGTTCTCGGACAGACCGGTCCGTTGTTCCAGGGAAAAGGTTGATATTCTTGTCGCCCTGGATGGACGCACCATAGAGGTTCACCGGGACGATCTCGACCCCCGGGGCATCGTCCTCTACGATGAACGGATGACCAGGTCGTCCTATCCGGAACCCCGATTCAAGAATATTCCTTTTCTCGCGCTGACCGAAGAGCTGGGCTTGGCACCGATTATGGCCAATTCGGCGGCCGTCGGCGCCATCCTCGGCGGTCTTGGCCTGGGCCTTGATACCTATGCCCCGGTGGTGGACGAGCTGATGGGCAAGAAAGGGAAGGAGGTCGCGGCGAGCAACCTGCGGGTCGCCCGGGCCGGCAGCGATCACGTCGATAAAATGGTCTGGCCCGGGCACCTGCGATGCGGTGAGCCCGGCGGCCCCCCCCTGCTGCTTCTCAACGGCAGCCAGGCCATCGGCACCGGGGCGGTCGTCAGCGGATGCAGATTCTACGCCGCCTATCCCATGACCCCGTCCACCGGGATCATGATTCATATCGCCTCCCGGGCGAAGGCACACGGCATCGTCATCGAGCAGGCCGAGGATGAAATCGCGGCGATCAACATGGCCTTGGGCGCCTCCTTCGGCGGGGTCCGGGCCATGACCGGTACCTCGGGCGGCGGGTTCGCCCTGATGGTGGAGGGCCTCTCCCTCGCCGGCATGACCGAAATCCCGGTGGTCATCGCCGAAGTGCAGCGGCCGGGCCCGGCAACGGGCCTGCCCACCAGGACCGAGCAGTCCGACCTGCTCTTTGTCCTCCACGCCGGCCATGGGGAATTTCCCCGGGTTCTGTTTGCGCCCGGCACGCCGGAACAGGCCCTTTACCTGACGAACAAGGCCTTTGATCTGGCGGAAAAATATCAAATTCCGGCGATCATCCAGTCTGACCAGTACCTGGCCGACGCCGAATGGAGCTATCCGAAGCTCGACCCCGCCCCGCTCCGCTGCCTAGACTACCGGGACCGCGCCACCGACGGCGATGCCGCCGACTACCAGAGATATCGGTTCACCGATTCGGGCGTTTCGCCCCTGGCGGTACCGGGACTGTCGCCACGGCTGGTGGTGGTGGACAGCGATGAGCATGACGAGGAGGGCCATATCATCGAGGATGCCGAGACCCGGCGTCGCATGGTGGACAAGCGCTGGCGGCGGAAATGGCCGGCGCTCAGGGCGGAGATCGCGCAGCCGCTGCTGTACGGTCACGACCGGCCGGAACTGCTCCTGGTCGGCTACGGCTCGACCTATGGTATCATGCATGACGCAGTGGATATCCTTGGCGAGAACCGGGCCGCGGCCATGCTCCATTTTTCGGAGTTGTGGCCTTTTCCGGATCCCGCCCTGGGCGACTACCTGAACATCCTGCGGCAGGCGCGGCTCGCGATCTGCGTTGAAAACAATGCCACCGGCCAGCTCGCCAGGCTGATCCGCGGCGAGACCGGTTTTGAATTTCCCGCCTTTCTCAGGAAGTATGACGGCAGGCCTTTCCTGCTCGAACCCTTTATGGATGAGATCCATGGCCTTATCGGAAAAATTTAAAGGACAGACCCCCGCCTGGTGCCCGGGCTGTGGGAATTTCGCCATCCTCAACGTCCTGAAGCGGACCTTCGAGGCGATGCATCTGGAGCCGCACGAAATCACCATCGTCTCCGGCATCGGCCAGGGGGCGAAGCTGCCCCATTATACCCGCTGCAATACCTTCAACGGCCTGCACGGCCGGACCCTGCCGGTGGCCACCGGCCTGACCCTGGTCAACCCTCTAACCCGGATCATCGCCATCGCCGGCGACGGCGACTGCTACGGCGAAGGGGGCAATCACCTGCTGCACACCATCCGTCGCAATCCGAACATCACCCTGCTGGTACACAATAACCAGGTCTACGGCCTGACCAAGGGGCAGGCCTCGCCGACCTCGGTTCCGGCGCTGGCCAGTAAGATTCAGCCCTTCGGCAACCCTTCCGAGCCGCTCAACCCCCTTGCCCTGGCCATCGCCCTGGACTGCGGTTTCGTGGCCCGAGGATTCGCAGGAGCCGGCGGCCTGCCCCACCTGCAGAAGTTGATCACCATGGCTCTCGAACACAGGGGGTTTGCCTTGATCGACATCCTGCAGAACTGTGTCTCGTTCAACAAGATCAATACCTTTCACTGGTACAAGGAGCATACGTATTTTCTCGAAGAGGGGTATGATCCGGGCGACCGGCAGGCGGCCTTTGCCCGGTCGCTGGAATGGGAGAACGGGATACCGCTTGGCCTGTTCTACCGCAGGGAAAAGGCGACCGTCGAAGACAGGCTGCCGCGCGGCGACCGGGAATCGTTGACCGCGCCTCCGTTTCTTTCCGCGGCGGCGGTGGCTGATGAGCTGGGACGTTTTTTTTGAGCAGCCGCATCAGGACATTCTGCTTGAGCTGTGTCGGCCGTCATCGGCCGGCTACGATTATTTTTTCATCGGAGCACGACCATGCAAAAGGAGCACTTCGCCATCAGCCGGTCCAGTCTGGAGGAGGCGCACAACACCGGAGATCGGGAGTGGCTGGCCACGACTTTTTCCCGAGCCCGGCAGGTCATCGAGGACGGCGGCCGGGTGCATGTCACCCAGGAGTTGTCCGGCAATTCCGTTGAGCTGGCGGCAATCATCGTCGATCTCGAAGAGCTGGGCCGCTACATCAAAAAATACGCTGTCTGATCCGCTCGAAGGCGGTTGGAGCGGTGCCCGGTCCGCTTAATCAGGTCGGGGCGGGAAATAGATCAGGAGGTGAAATCATGCGGATGCGCAAAATCGGGACCACCGACATCGAGGCATCGGTTGTTGCACTCGGCGCCTGGGCTATCGGCGGCGGCCCCTGGTGGGGTGAATCGGATGATCACCGGTCGATCGAGGCCATCCATGCGGCCATGGATGCCGGGGTCAACCTCATCGACACCGCCCCGGTCTACGGCTGGGGGCGGAGCGAAGAAGTGGTCGGCAGGGCGATCCGGGGCAGGCGCGATCAAGTCGTCCTGGCCACTAAGTGCGGTCTCTGGTGGCATGACCAGCGGGGATCGCTCTTTTTTGAACTGGAAGGCCGTTCGGTCAGGCGGTATCTCCGTCCCGAGGCGATCAGGCAGGAGGTGGAGGACAGCCTGCGCAGGCTGGGCACCGACTATATCGACCTCTACCAGACCCATTGGCAGTCCCCGGAGCCGGACAAGGATCCCATCGCCGATACCATGGCCTGTCTGCTCAAGCTCAAGGAAGAGGGCAAGATCAGGGCCATCGGCGCCTCCAACGTCGATGTCGCCCAGATCAAGGAGTACCAGGCCAAAGGGGTGCTCGATGCCATCCAGCCCCGTTACAGCATGCTTGACCGGACCATTGAAGCAGAACTGCTGCCCTACTGCCTGGAAGAGCGGATCAGCACCCTGGTCTACTCGCCCCTGGAGCAGGGGCTCCTGACCGGGGCGATCACCATGGACCAGACCTTTTCCGCCGGCGAATACCGGAACAATATTCCCTGGTTCGCGCAAGCCAACCGCCGGAAGGTCCTCGCCATGCTGGAGGGCTGGCGGCCCCTGACCGAAAAATATCGTTGCAGCCTCGCCCAACTGGTCATTGCCTGGACTGTTGCCCAGCCCGGGGTCACCTTTGCCCTGTGCGGGGCGAGAAAGCCGGAGCACAGCCGGCTCAACGCCGTCGGCGGCACCCTGACGCTGGATGCGGAGGATATCATGACCATGCGCCGCGATGCGGAGGCGCTCGGCGAGCCGCAGTGAGCAAGGCGCATTTTTTTCCGCCGCTAAAAATGCTAGAAACTCTCCCGGACAAGGGTAAGCCATCGGGGTCAGGGATCGAATAAACTGAGATTAGTGGTAATCAGCAAAAATTTTATGTATCGCGTGATGAGCAACTTTGCCGCCAGAACCCTGATTTTTTCATTTCCGGTCTTATATTTTGTAATAAGGAATAGAAAAAAATGAAGGGAGGTGAGATCTATGAACACCTGTTTAACTATTGAGCCCAGGATCGACAATCTTGTAGAATTGAGTTCCATCTGCCGGGGAGAGTGGTGCAGACTCCTTGAGGCGGAACTGGATGAATTCGAAAGGGAAATGAATTTTTCCGAGAGAAGGGAGGACATACGTGAGCTGTCCTGTCTGCGCCATGTATCAGAACAGTTTCGACAGGGATATAAAAATCTGAGCCCGATCTATATGGCCTGACAACAGGTCAACGGATAAAGCAAGGGCGGTTGCGGGCGACCGCCCTTTTCTGTTTTTTACGAATCCACGTTCACCTCCCGCCCGGTTTCCCGGGTGGAGTAGCCGCCCATTTTTTCCACCCTTTCCTTGAAGGCGGCGGTATTGATCACCTCGAGCAGCCTTTGAATGCCGGGCAGGGCCAGGAGCTCCCTCGGGATGATCAGGTCGTAGCGCTCCTCGGTGACCGGAATGAAGTCCAGTCCCAGGGCCCGCGCCGCGGCCATGACCCCCAGGCCGGCGTCCGCCTTGCCGGAGAGCACCGCCACCGCCACCGACATGTGGGTGTACTCCTCGTTGTCATAGCCCCTGATCACCTCGGGGCTGATGCCGGCACGGTCCAGCTCATAGTCCAGGAGAACCCTGGTGCCGGAACCGGCCTGCCGATTGATGAAGGTGAGGTCGTTGCGGGCCAGGTCGCGGATATCGCGGATGCCCTTGGGGTTGCCGGCCGGGATCATGAAGCCCTGCTCCCGATACACCAGGGTGATCAGGGCCACCTGCCGGTCGGCGAGGTACTGCCGAAGGTAGCTGATGTTGTATCCGCCGCTGGCCGGGTCCAGCAGGTGCGAGCCGGCGATGTGGGTCATGCCGTCGCGGATGGCCATGATCCCGCCCATGGAGCCCACATGGGTCGAGGCCATGGGATAGGCTGGGTCGCCCTGGCGCAGGAAGTCGTGGATCAGGTCCAGGCAGAGGTCGTGGCTGCCGGTGCAGAGGATGGTCCGGCTGATCTGGTCCAGGGGGCGTAGCAGTTCCAGGTCCACCTGCTCCCCCTTGGCCTGGCCTTCGGAGGCGGCCGGGATGCGCAGGATGGTGTTGGCCCGGGTGACGGTGGTGATCGCGCCGGCTCCTTTTTTCAGGGGCACGCAGACGAACTGGTCGGCGATGCGGCCGGTGATCATTCGCCGGAATTCCTCGATGCCGCCCGCGGAGGGCAGGCTCTTGCCCAGCACCGCGCTGATCTTGCGGGGCTCATCCTGCTCCATGCCCTGCAGGCGGGCGAGCAGGGGTTGAATGAATTGCTCGCAGGAGATCAGGGCGGAAACCGGGTAGCCGGGATTGCCAATCACCGGCTTGCCGGCGATGGCGCCGAGGATGGTCGGCTTGCCCGGCATGATCGTCACCCCGTGCACCAGGACCTCGCCCAGCTCCTCGATGAGCCGTACGGTATAGTCGGCGCTGCCCGCCGACGAGCCCGCGTTGATCACCACCAAGTCCGTGTCCGAGGCGGCGGCGGCCAGCAGGTGCGTTTTGATGGTCTCGTAGTCGTCGGCAATGATCGGGGCGACGGTGGCCTCGCCGCCGGCCCGGGCGACGAGGGCGGCCAGCACCCCGCTGTTCGCCTCGATGATCGCGCCGGGTGCGGGAGGGGCGGCCAGATCGTCGCCAGGGATTAGTTCACTCCCGGTGGGGAAAATGACTACCTTCGGCCGCTTGCGCACCCAGACCCGGGGGCAGCCGGCGGTGAGCAGGGCGCCGATGTCCGCGGGCCGGACCCGGTGGTGGGTGGGGAAGAGCAGTTCGGTGGCCACGATGTCCTCGCCCACCTTGCGCACGTTCTGCCAGGGATGGATGGGGGCGCGCAGGACCGCTTCCCGGTCGCCGTCGCGCAGCAGGACATGCTCGATCATCACCACCGCGTTTTTGCCCTCCGGCAGAGGATGGCCGGTGTTCACCGGGACCGCCTGGCCGGCGTCCAGGCGCAGGCTGCGGGGCCGGTCGTCCGCGGCGCCGAAGGTGTCGGCGGCTCGGACCGCCAGGCCGTCCATGGCCGCCGCATGGTAGGAGGGCGCGGAAAAACGGGCGATGACCGGTCGGGAGGTCACCCGGCCGTCCGCCTCCCGGCTGCTGATTTCCTCTTCGCCGGTGCGCAGGCCCAGAAAGCGGTCGAGAAACAGGTTCCTGGCCTCGGCCAGGCTATGCATCTTGAGATAGATTTTCCGTTTCATGCAATCGTCCTTGGATAGAGATAATTCCGCAACAATTCAAATTGAAAGGAATTCTCGATCTGATTTCAATATGTTGCGAGTCCGGCAGGATGATGTCCCGGGAAGAGCAGAACCTCCGCCTCTTCTCCTTCGTCCAGCCCCTCGGTATCCCGCTTGATGATCAGCAGGCCGTCCGCGCGCACCAGGGGGTTGAGGAGGCCGGACTTGCCGTAGACCGGCGTGGCGGTGACCCGGCGGGGGGCGTCTTCCTGGTGCAAGGCAACTCGGACATAATCTTCGCGACCGACAACCGAGGGGATCTGCTCGCTGGTCACGGCGCGGATCCGCCGCAGGCCATCATCGGCGGCGCCGGCAAGCCTGCGCAGCAGGGGCCTGACCAGGAGATGAAAGACGACGATGGCCGACCCCACGTGGCCCGGCAGGCCGAAAAAGGCGATGTTGTCCCGGCG
Source organism: Desulfobulbus sp. (assembly GCA_003604995.1). Classification (GTDB taxonomy): domain Bacteria; phylum Desulfobacterota; class Desulfobulbia; order Desulfobulbales; family Desulfobulbaceae; genus UBA10518. Next base: position 12,682 of record QZJD01000044.1, read on the forward strand.
GGCGAGGATGGTCGGTTTGCCCGGGCGGATGGAGACGCCATGTGCCAGGACCTCGGTATGCTCCAGGCGGGCAAAGACCTCCAGGGTAAAATCGCGGCGACCCACCGAGCTGCCGCCGGAGAGGAGCACCGCGTCCGCCGGCAGGGCGAGGGCCTTTCGGCAGGCCTCGCTCAGCTCCTCGGGGCTGTCCGAGGTGATTCCGAGCGCGACGGCTTCGCCGCCGCATTCCTCGACCAGAGCGGCCAGGGTGGTGGAGTTGATGTCGCGGATCTGGCCGGGAGCCGGTTGCCGCTCAGGGGGAATCAGTTCGTCGCCGGTACTGATGATCGCCACCCTCGGCCGCCGGTGCACGGCGACCGAAGTGATGCCGATGCCGGCCAGCACGCCAAGATCCTGCGGGCGCAGCTGGTGGCCTCGGCGAAGGACCACCGCGTCGTGCGCATAATCCTCTCCTTCGCGAATGACATTGTCTCCCGGGGCGACCGGCCGCTGAATTTCCACGGTCCGCTCGTCCAGCCGGTGGGAATATTCGACCATCACCACACTGTCTGCCTGCGAGGGGAGGGCGCCGCCGGTCCAGATTGTCGCGGCCTGGCCCGGGAGGAGCGCAAGTTCCGAGCCGGCCCGGCCCATGGCGATTTCGCCGGCAATGGTCAGGAGGGCCGGCTCCGAGTCGCTGCAGCCGAAGGTGTCCCGGGCACGAACCGCGAAGCCGTCCATGGTCGCGCGGGCGAAGGGCGGCAGGGCTTCCGGGGAGGTGACCTCGTCGGCCAGTATTCTGCCAAGGCCCCTGGCCAGGGGCACCCGTTCCGTGGCCAGGGGCGGAAAGCGGTCCAGCAGGCCAAGAAACTCGGCGGTGCTGATCAGTTGAAAGAATCCTTGCATGGGAGGGATGGCGCCGGCCGGATCAGTGGATGGTTTCGTCAACCACGCCCAACACCTTGGCAATGATCTGTTTTTTTGCTTCTTCCGCCGGTTCGGGCTTGGTCCAGCTGATGAACTGCTCGGTTACCCTTGTGAATGCACCGTTGTCCTTCTTGCACTGGTCGCAGATAGCGTCGGCCTGGTCCCGGTACATGATGATCTTGCTCGCCGGTTCGCCGTTTTTGTCGACGGCGGCCATCTTCCGGCAACCGCAGTCCAGGCGGATGACCGCGACGCCGACCGCGTCCGGACTGCCTTCAAGGATGCCCTCGATCATTGCCTGCTCTCCCTTTTCCGGGGCCCATTTGTTCGTTTTAGCCATGCGTATTTCGTGTCCGTTGAATAAGTGACGGTTTGGCGTCGCTCGCTACAGCTCTGGGCTGCGCAATCCCATGCCCAGCCCACGGACGACTTGTTGCAGTCTATTCGTTGAAGATGAGGATGGTCAATACAATTTTGACGAGCATGCCAAAACGCAATACCGTGAGCATCCGCCGCCGTGATCTCCGCATCGGGCAGGGTATGCCGGCGGCAGTCCCGCATTTTCTGACGGGACCGGCAAATTGTGCGCGATTGGGGCGCGAACCGAAAAACGCGATTTTCGGCAAGGCGAAACCAGACCCCGCCGGGATAGTCTAATCGCGGCAGAAACGGAAAGCACGGCTTTTCCGGTCATCGGATACTGGAGTCGAAAAGGCGCTCCGCCTGAGGTGGCAAAAATCCGGGGCGGGATCGACCTTGCAATCAGGAGCGAAAAAAATGAAAGGGATCAGGATGTCAGAATTAATTAAATGAATAAAATTAGTATAATACGTGATCGACGGCGTCTGCGGCCTCGGCATTGTTTTAGCTTGACAAAACGTACCTGCTTCGATATGAGAGAGAGCATTGCCGAAGCATTGGCCATCGTTGGCATTGGATTTGTCGCGAATGAGGTTTTCTACCGATTGTTGTTTAATTTATCTGAGGAGGTTTGAGCCATGTGGGAGATCGTAGTTGACAAGGATAAGTGTGTGGGCGACGAAGAGTGCGTAAACGCCTGCCCCGCTCAGGTATATGAGCTGATTGACGGCAAGGCCGAGGCTGTTGAGCCGGATGAGTGCCTGGGCTGTGAGACCTGTGTCGAGGTTTGCCCCGAGGGAGCCATTACGGTTACCGAAGTCTGATTCCCTTCGATCAGACCAGGACTTTCATAAGCCCATCTCCTTGCGGGGATGGGCTTATGTCGTTTTTTAGGGCAAATGCATGGGGCAACACGATCAAGGGCTGTCCCGCCTGAAGCCCGGGGTGAAAAGGAGGGTGCATCTCTTTGCCGCGCCGCTGTTGTGGACCGGTGTCGGGAGCTTCCTGCTGTTTCGGGGCTGGGAATGGATCGGCCCGGGCCGGGCTCGATGGCTTTTCCTGCTGGCCATTGCCATCGGTACCGCGAAGTCGTTGTTGATCCTTGACCGGACCGCTCGCCGGGTGGTGACCAGGATTGTCAATCTGCGCGACGGCACCTGCCTCGGCGCCGTCTATTCCTGGAAGACATGGTTGCTGGTCTTTCTGATGATGGGCAGCGGTATGGCGTTGCGCCGGTATTTCAGCCCGGGGGTAGTGATCGGCACGCTGTATGCCGCGGTGGGCTGGGCTCTCCTCCTCTCCAGTCGCCAGGGCTGGCGAGAGTGGTACCGATGGAAAAACAAAGAGGATTGACAGAGGCCATGGCCCCTTCGCTGAACAGGATCGAGATCAGCAGGTCGGCCCTTCGCCATAACTTTCGGGTCTGCCGGCGCAAGGCCGGCCGATCCTGGATCATGCCCATGATCAAGGCCGACGGCTACGGACACGGAATGGTGGAATGCGCCCGCGTGTTCGCCGAGGAAGGTGCCGCCGCCTTCGGAGTCGCCGAAGCCCGTGAAGGGGTGCGGCTTCGCCGCTCCGGGATAGAACTGCCGGTCTATGTGCTGGTGGGCATGGTCCCGGAGGTTATTCCGGTGATACTGGTCCACCGGCTGACTCCGGTGATCGTGGACGGCGAAATCCTGCCCGAAATGTCCCGGCAGGCGGTGGCGGCGGGTGTTGAAACAGAACTTCATATTAAGGTTGATGCGGGGATGGGCCGGCAGGGCTGCCATCCCTCGGAGCTGCTTTCGCTGGTGCGGCAGGTGCGGGAGCTGCCGGGCCTGCGCCTGGACGGAATCATGGCCCATTTCCCCATGGCGGACGAGGCGGCCTCGGACAACACCTGGGAGGTCTTTGCCCGTTTTACTGAGGCGATTACCGGGATCGCCCATGAGCTGCCGCCAGGCTGTCGCCTGCACATCGCCAATTCCGGGGGGCTGTTCCATTTCAGCCGGACGAGCCTGGACATGGCCCGGTTGGGTATTGCCCTGTACGGCTGTTCTCCAGATGGGGGGAGGCCTCCGGCCAGCGATGACGAAATTCTTCGGCCGGTCATGCGCTTCAGCACCCGGGTGATTCAGGTCCGGACCGTGCCGGCCGGTACCGGCCTGGGCTATGGCCAGACCTTCATCACGGACCGGCTCACGAGATTGGCGGTGCTGCCGGTGGGCTACGAGGACGGCTACCTGCGCAGGCTGTCCAACCGGGCCGCGGTGCTGGTCAACGGCCGGCGCGCCCCGGTGGTCGGCCGGGTCTCCATGAACCTGACCCTGGCCGACGTGACCGATATCCCGGGAGAGGTGCGCCGGGGCGACGAGGTGGTGCTGCTGGGACGCCAGGGCGATGAAATGATCGGCGCCGATGAGATCGCCGCCTGGATGGAGACCATCAGCTATGAGGTGCTGTGCCTGTTCGGTAATCTGAACGACCGTTTTTATGTTGATTAACCGGCGGAAAGCCGCCCGCCTGCCGGGCGGAAACCTGCCATAACCTGACACGAGTTGCCATGATCAAGTCTCTGCTCAAAAAGCGTGTTGATGCCTGTTTTGACCGGGGCGTTCAGGAGGGGGCGTGGACCGCCGCCGCCGCGGACAAGTTCACCGTTGAAGTGCCCAGGCACGAGGGCCAGGGCGATTTTTCCACCAATCTGGCCATGGTGGTGGCCGGTCTGGAAAAACGCAAGCCTCGGGAGATCGCGGAACTGTTCGCCGCGATGTTTGCCACCGAAACCGACCTGGTGAGCCGCGTTGAAGTCGCCGGCCCGGGTTTTGTCAATTTTTTTCTGCGGGACACGTTGTGGAGTTCGGTGCTGGCACCGGTCTACCGGGAGGATGAACGCTTCGGCCTTTCCGATGTGGGCAGGGGCCTCAAGGTGATGGTGGAGTTCGTCAGCGCCAATCCCACCGGCCCCTTGAGCATCGGCCACGGCCGCAATGCCATCCTCGGTGACGCCATCGCCCGCATGCTGGCAGCAGTGAATTATGACGTGACCCGTGAATATTATTTCAACGACGCCGGCCGGCAGATGCGGGTGCTCGGCGCTTCCACCAAGGCCCGCTATCTGGAGCTTTTGGGGCTGGACAGCGAGTTTCCCGAGGACGGTTACCAGGGCGACTATATCTACGACATCGCCCGGTCGATCATCGACGAGGCGGGCGACAGCCTCAGGGGCGCCGACGACATGCTCTTCAAGGACCGGGCGCAGGCGGCGATTTTCAACGACATCAACAACACCCTCACCAGCATCGATGTCCGTTTCGACAGCTATTTCAACGAGCACACCCTGTATGAAAAAGGGCTGGTGGAGCAGGTGGTGAGTGATCTCCGCGACAAGGACCTGGTCTACGAAAAGGACGGGGCCACCTGGTTCAGGTCCACCCAGTTCGGTCTGGACCAGGACCGGGTGATCATCAAGTCCACCGGCGAGCCCACCTACCGCTTGCCGGACATGGCCTACCACCGGGAAAAGTTCCGGCGCGGCTTTGAATGGATGGTCAATGTCTTCGGGGCCGACCACATCGCCACCGTTCCTGATGTTCTGGCCGGGGTCCGGGCGCTGGGTTATGATGACACGAAAATCAAGGTGGTGCTGCACCAGTTCGTTACCCTTCTGCGGGAGGGCAAGCAGGTGAAGATGTCCACCCGCAAGGCCACCTTCATCACGGTGGACGAACTGCTGGCCGAGGTAGGCAAGGATGTGCTGCGCTTTTTCTACCTGATGCGCAAGTCGGACAGTCAACTGGAGTTTGACCTGGACCTGGCCAAGAAGGAGAGCCAGGAAAACCCGGTCTACTATGTGCAGTATGCCCATGCCCGTCTCTGCTCCATCGAGCGCCAGGCCGGGGAGCAGGGCATCTCCGCGCCACGGCCCGAAGAGATCGACCTGGACCTGCTGCGCGAGCAGGAGGAGTTTGTCCTGCTCAAGATGATCGCCGATTATCCGGCCCTGGTGGCCGGGGCCGCCGTAGATCTTGCCCCGCATCGGGTCATCTTCTACCTGATGAACCTGGCCGGTCTCTTCCACAGCTACTACAACAAGCACAAGGTGATCGGCGACGATCCCGCCCTGTCCGGCGCTCGTCTCTGCTTCTGCGGGGCACTGCGTCGGGTGTTGCGCAACGGCCTGCGCCTTCTGGGGCTGAGTGCGCCGGAAGCGATGTAGGGGCGGGGAAAACGGATGGCCGCCAAACGAAAAAAGCGCTCCAGCGGGAAGACCTTTCGTTTCCAGCTCAGCCTGGGCGGCGTCGTCTCCATCGCGGTTGTCAGCTTCTGTTTGTTTTTGTGGATGTTTCTCCTCGGGGTCTGGGCCGGGCAGACTATTCTTCTGCCTGCCGCCCGGCCGGTGGTGAGCGATAAGTCGGGCAAAGGCAAGGAAGCGCCACGACACCTTGTTTCCGAGGTAAAAAACCGGCAGGTTGGAACAGCGGCGCAGAAATGAGCGGGGCGCGCGCAACCGGTTAGATCCAGGTCCCGGCGGGCGGTTGTTTTCCGACGCGATGGATGCTTTCTTGACCGCGGCGTGGCAAGGGATTAATATAGTATGTTTATGGCTGAAAATACCGAAACAGGCAAGAGGATCCGTTCCGCCCGCATGGGCGATGTCAGGGAGATCCATGCCCTGCTCCAGCACTTCTCCCGCAAGAACCTGCTGCTGGGCCGTTCCATCAGCTCCCTGTACGACCATCTCCGTGATTTTGTCGTGTACGAGGACCAGGGGGTGCGCGGGGTCTGTTCCCTGCATATCTGCTGGGAAAACCTCGCGGAGATCAGGTCGCTGGCCGTGGCCGAGGAAAGCCAGGGAAGAGGCTTAGGCGAGGCCCTGGTCCGCGCCTGCCTGGAGGAGGCCCGGCGCCTGGAGATCGGCCGGGTGTTCACCCTTACCTATCAAGCGCCTTTTTTCCGCAAGCTGGGCTTCGTGGAAATCGATAAACGCGAACTGCCCCACAAGGTCTGGAGCGATTGCCTCAATTGCCCCCAGTTTCCGGACTGCGACGAAGAGGCTCTGATCTGGACCGCGGAACAGAATAACTGAGACAATCACCCGCATCGGTCTTCGGACTGATATCGGGCAACAAGAGATACCCATGATCGGTACGGTACTTACCAAGGTTTTTGGCAGCAAAAATGATCGGATCCTGAAGGAAATGCGCCAGGTGGTGAGCAGGATCAACGCCCTGGAGCCGGCCCTGCAGGAACTCAGCGATGAGCAGCTCACCGCCAAGACCGTGGAGTTCAAGGAAAAGCTCGCCGGCGGGGCGACCCTGGACGATCTTTTGCCCGAGGCCTTTGCCGTGGTGCGCGAGGGATCCCGGCGCATCCTCGGGGAGCGCCACTATGATGTCCAGCTCATCGGCGGCATTGTCCTGCACCGGGGCATGATCGCCGAAATGAAGACCGGCGAGGGCAAGACCCTGACCTCCACCCTGCCGGTATATTTGAACGCCCTGTCCGGCAAGGGCGTGCACGTGGTGACGGTCAACGATTATCTGGCTCGGCGCGACGTGGAGTGGATGGGCAAGGTCTACCGTTTTCTCGGCCTGACCACCGGCACCATCGTCCATGGCCTGGACGATCAAGCCCGGCGTGAGGCCTATGCCGCGGATGTCACCTACGGCACCAACAACGAGTTCGGCTTCGACTATCTCCGCGACAACATGAAATTCGATATCCGGGACTTTTGCCAGCGGAGCTTCAATTATGCCATCGTTGACGAGGTGGACTCCATCCTCATCGACGAGGCCCGGACACCGCTGATCATCTCCGGCCCGGCCGATGTTTCCACCGACCTCTATCTCAAGGTCAACTCCATCATGAAGCATTTTGTCCGGGATGAGCACTTCGCCGTGGACGAAAAGGCCAAGCAGGTGCTGCTCACCGACGAGGGCGTGGCACTGGCCGAGGAGCTGCTCGGGGCGGAGAATCTCTATGATCCCCGCAACATCGACAAACTGCACCACCTGAATCAGGCCCTCAAGGCCCACCAGTTATTTCAGCGCGACGTCGACTACATCGTCAAGGACGGCCAGGTGGTCATTGTTGACGAGTTCACCGGCCGGACCATGGAAGGGAGGCGCTACAGCGACGGTTTGCATCAGTCGCTGGAGGCCAAGGAAGGGGTGAAGATCGAGAAGGAGAACCAGACGCTGGCCTCCATCACCTTCCAGAACTACTTCCGCATGTACGACAAGCTGGCGGGCATGACCGGCACCGCCGATACCGAGGCTCCCGAATTCAAGAAGATCTACAACCTGGACGTGGTGGTCATCCCCACCCACCAGAAGATGATCCGCAAGGATTACGCCGATGTCATCTACAAGAACCAGGCGGCCAAAGACCGGGCGATCATCCGGGAGATCAAGGAGCGGCATGAGATAGGGCAGCCCATTCTGGTGGGCACCATCTCCATCGATGTCTCCGAGAAGATCGCCAAGATGCTGAAGAAGGAGGGCATCAAGCACGAGGTGCTCAACGCCAAACAGCACGACCGGGAGGCCGAGATTATCGCCCTGGCCGGGCAGCGGGGCCGGGTGACCATCGCCACCAATATGGCCGGCCGCGGCACCGACATCAAACTCGGCGAAGGGGTGCGCGAACTGGGCGGGTTGCACATCCTCGGCACCAGCCGGCACGAGAGCCGGCGCATCGACAATCAGCTGCGCGGCCGTTCCGGCCGGCAGGGCGACCCGGGCTCCTCCCGCTTCTTCCTCTCCCTGGAGGACGACATCCTGCGCATTTTCGGTTCGGACCGGATTTCCGGGATTATGGACAAGCTGGGCATGGAGGAGGACGAGCCCATCGAGCACAACATCATCAGCCGCGCCATTGAAAACGCCCAGCGCAAGGTGGAGGGCTACCATTTTGAGATCCGTAAACACCTCCTGGAATATGACGACGTCATGAACAAGCAGCGGGAGGTGATCTACCGCCAACGGCGCGAGGTCCTGGGAAGTGAAAACGTGCGGCCCATCGTCGACGACATGATCGGTGACCTGGTGGCCGGGGTGGTGGAGGAGTATGCCAGTGACCGGCATACTTCCCTGGACTGGAACTGGGAAGGAATCGGCGAGCGGATGCAGGAGCTGTTCAATGTGCGACCGGCCTGGGATGAGGAAGAGCGTCGCGATTTGAACCGGGACGGCCTGACCGAAAAGCTGTACGCGCTCGTTCAGGAGGCCTACCAGCAGCAGATTGAGCGCAACGGTGCGGAGCCGATGAGCCAGCTGGAACGGATAATCGTCCTGCAGGTCGTGGACAGTCACTGGAAGGAACACCTGCTGAACATGGACCACCTGAAGGAGGGCATCGGTCTGCGCGGCTACGGCCAGAAAAACCCCCTGAACGAGTTCAAGAAGGAAGGGTTCAACCTCTTTCTGACCATGATCGAAACGGTCAAGGAGCAGATTGTCGGCACCCTGCTCCGGGTGCAGGTGGTCAGGAACGACGAGGTGGCCAGAATGGAGGAAGAGCAGCGCCGGAAAAAACAGGAGATGGCCTTGAACCGGGGTGCGGCCGGCGTTGACCAGGAACAGGATCGGACCCCTGCCAAACGCGCCGACGACAAGGTGGGGCGTAATGCCCCCTGTCCCTGCGGTTCAGGGTTGAAATACAAAAAATGCTGCGGCAGCCTGGCCGGGGAGAGCGGCCAGCGGTAATGCTGCAAGGTAAAAATAATTTCTTTCCCGATCCCGTCCGGGGCCGTAAGACAACCGCCCGCGGGTGCTGACTGCCGGCGGTCATGGACCTTCAACATAAAAAGATTCTGATTGTCAAGCCCAGTTCCCTGGGGGACATCGTCCACACCCTGCCCGTGGTCCACGCCCTGAAGCACTGTGCACCCGGTTGCCGGATCGGCTGGATCGTACAGAAGGCCTTTGCCTCTCTCCTTGAGCAGGATCCGGCGGTGGACCGGGTCTATCCGATAGCGATTTCATCCACCAGCGAGCCCCAGGCCGGGCGCATGGCGTATGCGCGGGCCTTCCGGGAAACCCTTGCCACCCTGCGCGATCTGCGCATGCGCTTCCGCCGATTTCCCTATGATCTGGTCCTTGACCTCCACGCCTCCTTTCGCAGCGGCCTGCTCGCCCTGACCAATCCGGGCGGAACGCGCATCGGCTTTGCGGACGCCCGGGAGATGAATCCCCTGTTTCAGCACCGGCGGATAGCGGTTCCTCCGGCCTGCACCCATGCCCAGGAAAAGAATCTGCTGTTCAACAGGCATCTCGGCTGTCCCGACCGACCTGAGGATTTTTATCTGTGCACCGGTGAGCAGGCTGAAGAGGAAGCACGGCTATTTCTGGCCCGCCGCGGGATGGCCGAGGGCGAACCTCTTGTCTACCTGCACGCCGCCGCCCGCTGGCAGACCAAGTTCTGGCGCCGGGAGCGTTGGGCCGCGCTGGCGGACCGCCTTCATGCACAGGGCTTGCGGGTCGTCTTCGGCGGGAGCGGGCAAGACAGGGCATACCTTGTCCCTATTGTCGAACAAATGGCGCGGCCGGCCGTGCTGGCCGCCGGAGAGCTTGGTCTTGCCGCCAGCGCTGCCCTGCTCAAGCGCTCGGCCCTCTATATCGGACTGGATTCCGGACCGATGCACATGGCGGCCATGGCCGGGGTGCCGGTGGTCGCCCTGTTCGGTCCGACCCATCCGGAACGGGTCGGGCCCTATCAGGTAGCACACCGGATTGTCCGCGCGGCAGATCTTGCCTGCCTCGGTTGTCGCAAGCGGGCATGCACCCATCTGTCGTGCATGGCGGGAATTACCTTGGACATGGTTGTTGCGGCCGCCGGACAATTGCTGGGCCGGGATCTGGCTGGTGAAAAATGATGCAATTGAGTCTGGTTATTACCACCTACAACTGGAAGGAGGCCCTGGAGGCCTCTCTGCGCAGCTCGTTCCAGCAGACGGTTCTCCCCAGTGAGGTCATTGTCGCCGATGACGGATCAAGATCGGATACCGGTGATCTGGTGGCGCAGTTGGCGGCCGTTTCCCCCGTGCCGATAATCCATTCCTGGCAGGAGGATAAAGGCTTTCGGCTGGCCCGCAGCCGCAATCGGGCCATCGCCAAGGCCAGAGGGGAGTATATCATTCTGGTGGACGGCGATATCGTCATGGAACGCCATTTCATCGAGGATCACTTGAAGTTTGCCCGCCCCGGCTTTTTTATCCAGGGGACCAGGGTGTTGCTGAGCCGGGAGCTGTCGGTCCAGGTCCTGGCGAACAAGGCGATGATTCCCGCCTTTTGCGGGAAAGGGGTGGAAAACAGGAAGAACTGCGTACGCTCAAGGGTGCTGGCCAATCTTTTTTCTTTTACCAGCGGGAGCCTTACCGGGATCAAGACCTGCAATTTTGCCTTTCACAAACAAGACGCCATCGAGGTGAACGGCTTCAACGAAGAGTTTGTCGGCTGGGGCAGGGAGGACAGCGAGTTCACCGTCCGCCTCATCAATAATGGGATCAGACGGCGGAACATGAAATTCCACGGTCTGGCCTATCACCTGTATCATCCAATGAATGATCGAACCCGTCTGCACAGCAACGATGAAATCCTGAACCGGACCATTGCCCGAAAACTCACCTGGTGTCCCAAGGGTCTTGATCAGTACCTGTAGGGGCTACTCTCTTCGCAGCGGTGGGGAAGGGGGCGGTCGCCAGCCGGCTTGCAATTCATGCAGCTTGGCGTATTTGAAAAAGGTGCCCTCAAAGTTGCCCAGGGCGATGACAAAACCGGGCCACCCGTCCAGTATACCTCTTTTTAGAATATACATGTGGAAAAAAGCCCAAAGTCCACGCAGCAGGGCTTTGGGCATGGTCCCCTTTCGCCCCTGCCGGGAGAGTTTTTCCGCGCCGAGGGTGGAATACTTGTTGGCCTTGTGCTCGACCTCGCCAAGATTCTTAAAGGGGAATTGCCAGATCGGCTGCCGCAGATAGCCGGCCGGCCTGGTGGAGACAACGGTGTATTCCTCGTGCACCGGATCATCTTTGAAGGTGAGCGCTCCCTTGCGGAACAACTGGGGCTGTCGGTAGTCCGGGTAAAAACCCGAATATCTGATCCAGCGTCCCATGAAATAATTGCGCCGAGGGATGTAGTAGGCGTCCACCGCGCGGGGATCGGCAACGGTGGCGAGGATTTCGTCACGGGCCTCGGGCGTGCACCGTTCATCCGCATCCAGGGAAAAGATCCACGGGTGCCTGCATGCCGCCATGCCTTTGTTGCGGAGATCGCCAAATCCCTGGAAATTCACCTGGACGACCCTCGCCCCCAGCTCGGTAGCTATTTCAGCGGTGCCGTCTTTGCTGTAGGAGTCGGCGACCACGATTTCATCGGCCCACAGGACCGAGTTGATCGCTGCTTTGATTTTTTCGGATTCATTGAAGGCGATGATATAAACGGAAATTCTGCTCATGAAGGCCGAGCGGTCGCCTGCACCGGCCGCTGTTGCGGCGGGGCCTGCGGCCGGCCGCCGGATGCCAGCTTGACCACCATGCGGTCGGTTTTCTGCAGACGTTCGACAAGGGTTTTGAAAAGTTTTCTGGAAATATCGGGATATTTTTCGATGAGTTCCATCAGCTTGTCGCCGGGATACCTGGTAATCGAGGAGCGCCCGACGGAGACGATGGTGGCAAAGCGCGGTTCATCGGTCATGGCTGCCATCTCGCCGAAAAATTCGCCCGGCTCGGATATCTCGGCGATTTTTTTGCCGCTTTTGAGCACGGCGACCCTGCCGCGGATCAGCTTGAAGAAATCCTTGTCCTGGTTGCCCTCCTGAATGATGACATCGCCGTCCTCGTACTCCTCGATATCCGGATTGAGCAGGTAGGCGGGCAGACTCTCTTCCCGGATGACCGTGCGGCGCAGGGCCTCCTCCAGGCTGGTGACCCCCTGTTGCACTTTTTTCAGGGCGGCACGGCGCAGGGGGACCATGCCGTCTTTGACCGCAACCTTGTACAGTTGGTCCTCGGGGACCTGCGAGGCAATGGCCTTGGCGACATCGTCGGTCACCTCCAGCAGCTCGAAAAAGCCGACCCGGCCCTTGTAGCCGAGGCCGTTGCACTCGCCGCAGCCCACCGCGCCGTAAGTGACCAATCCCTCCAGCTCCTCCTCCTTGAAACCGGCGGCCAGGAGCTCTTCCGGCTCGTGGTGGACCACGGTCTTACATTTTTTGCACAGGCGTCTGCCCAGACGCTGGGCCAGGACCATGGTCAGGGAGCCGGCAAGAAGGTAGGGCGGAATGCCGATGTCCACCATACGGCTGACCGAGGAGGGGGCGTCGTTGGTATGCAGGGTGGAGAAGACCAGGTGGCCGGTCATGGCCGCCTTCATCGCG
>QZJD01000062.1 GCA_003604995.1 Desulfobulbus sp.
CCATGCGCCGAAATTTATACAAACTGTACTTGCGGATCACCCGGCAGGTGCGCCAGGTGCGATAGCCGACGAAATTGATGCCGCGGCGGATCTTCTGGATCGTGGTCTTCGACAGCTCCAGCCGCAGCTCGTTTTTCAGAAACTCGATTATCCGCAGCCGGCAGGACAGGCACTGTTCCCTGGTCAGGCCGACCAGGACAAAATCATCCACATATCGCACGTAATGCCGGACCTTGAGCACCCGCTTGATAAAATGATCCAGTGGGTTGAGGTAAATCAGGGCATAGATCTGGCTGAGCAAATTGCCGATCGGGATGCCGCGCGGCGCATCATGCTCGGCGAACAGCATCATCACGTCCACCAGGCGCCGGTCCTTGATCTTGCGCTCGATCAATCGCCGCAGCGCCGCCCGGTCGATGGAATAAAAAAACTTGCGGACATCGAGCTGCAGGAAATACTCCTCGCCGCCGCACCGGCGCATGGCCTGCTGGGTGTAGTCGCTGGCCCGGTGCGTTCCGTAGCCCTTGCGACAGGCAAAGGATGTGGCGATGAACGTCCGGTCGAACAGCGGGTAGATCACCCGGTAAATGGCATGCTGCACCACCACGTCGGCGAACGCCGGCGCGTGGATTGTCCGCCTCTTCGGCTCGTAAACCTCGAACTCGAAATACGGCTGCGGCTGGTATGTGCCGGCCATCAGTGCCTTGTGCAGGCACATTATCCGCGCCCCCAGGTGCCGCTCGAATTCAAAGCAGGCGCGTTTATTCCGCTTGCCACGCCGAGCGTCCTCGTAGGCTGCGAGCAGGTTGTCTACGCTGAACGCCTTGTCAAAAAGATTTCCGGCCCGTTTCATGCAAACGTCTCACTGGTCTTCGGGCAGCGCCCTACCAAAAAGCGATCCGGTAAAATTTCGCCGTTATGCAGGACAACGCATCCCTGTGGCTCCACTATGCGCAGTTTGCGCTTTGAGGGGAACCGTAGTCGAGCCGAACGCCCACGTTGTTGTTCGAGTTCGTCCGAAAGTTGTTCAAATTGGCGGCCCAGGCCCCGGCATTCGTACTGTTGCTCCAATAGCCGCCGGCCAGCCGAAAACATGTTAATGCGCTGCCCTATTGCCATTTCTTTTCATCCTTCAATCTCTTTATCCAGCCGCCGATCATCCTGCCCAGTTCATCGATCATGGCACTTATCGTCAGGTACCTGTGCTTCGCCAGGCCCGAATGGTCATCTTCGGTGCGGCCGTCCTTGAATGCGAAATACCCTAGCTCGTTGGCCAGGTGCAGCTGCATCCGGAGCTGCTCGTGCGTGATATCCAGACTGCTCAAGGTGGTTTTTTTGAGATACCGTTTTTGCCCTTCGGTGATGAGGTCGTATACTTCATATGCCGTGTTCCTGATCCTGTTCGCCAGCGCGTATTTTTCGTGTTTTGGAAAATGATTCAAATACACATTCAGCAGCTTGGCGAACTCGATAAATTTACGATTTAATTGTGCTTCTGAATCTACACCCATAAACACTCGCTATCGCTCGTTCAGCCAATGTAACAGGCGAGCCGAACGCCCACGTCGTGGCTCGAGTTCGTCCGAAAGTTGTTCAAAGGGGCGGCCCAGGCCCCGGCATACGTACTGCTGCCCCAATAGCCGCCGGCCAGCCGAAAACACTGATCGCGGATATATTGGTAGATAGAGTCCGCACCGAACTGGCTTGACCCTACCGCCGACAGCCCGGTGACAAGCGGGAAGCCTGCGCAATCGAGCAGCCATGCCGCCCCGCTTGGCTCCCCTGACAGCACCTGGCCGGCACCGTTGCCGAATCGCTGCGAGAATCCATTATTCGGATAATCAGTCCTGAACGCCGGAGTCACAGCGTCCATCATCGCAGCCACACCGGTTGTGCCCCAGTGGTCTGTTGCCGATGCGGTCCCGGATGTAAAATCCTTCATCGCCGTGGTCTGCTTGGCAACATAGAACGTCCCTTTCGTTATCGTCCCAGGGTCGGCCCCTGCGTCATAGGCAGCATAGGCGGTCGTGTCCGGTGCGGTCTCTAGTGTGAAGGTGTTGGCATCCGGCGTAGCGGCCACGGTCCACAATTTATCCTTGAAATTTGTCCAATTGGCCTGGGTGATCCCGTTGATCTGTATCACGCTCCCGGCTGATAACCCGTGTCCGGTCACAGTGAAAACTGGCGTCGCTGCCGAGGTGATGCCTTCAATCGCCGGTGAGGTTGCAACGCAGGTCATCCCGATAACCGGCTCCCACATCAGCCCGTTGACATCCGCCTCGCCGCAATTTTGACCGTTGCAGGTACTTTTTGCGAACACGTTTCCTGCGCCACCGCCGTACCCTGCGGACCCGGCCTTGCCGCAGTTGCTGTACCCGTCCGACTCCCATTTGACAGACGTGTCGTTAACGTCCGACAACGCGTTATTATTGCAGCCTTTGGCAAAATTGGCGATCCCGGTAGCGTCGTACCAAGCGCAGTTAGCGGTAGACGTCGCAGCCTGGGCATGGGCCAGCGCCAGCAGCGCTACCCAGGAACGCTGGAATACCGATGACTGATGCCAGATCGAGCTGGCGTTGGCCGCGCCATCCACCCCGTCCCTGGCCTTGGCTGCGTTGATCACCTCGTAATATTGATTAACGCTGCACGCGGTAAGATCGGCGATGGGGTTATGATCCGCATGACACGAGATCGGCAGCCCGTTTTTAACTGAGCTGGCGATGTATCCGGCCCCCCACGCCTGCTTGGAGTTGGGGTACTTGTCCCTGGTAAACCCGCGCACATTGTGCCCGCCGTCGATAAACGCTCGGTGCCTGGCATAGCCTGCCGCATTGGCGGCAGCGTCGCTGGAAAAGAACCACTCCGGCTTGATATCTATGGAGTTGACCCCGTAGGTCGCATAGGTCGGATTATCGACATGCCCGATCCTGTACCATCCCATGGGCCGCCAGATGCACACCGCACCCGACGCGGTAATATAGTTGCCGTAATTGTCGTGGCCAAGGATGCGAGTTCCCGGCAACTCAAAAATCCCGTGCGCGGCATGATTAAGCGGGCAGATCCCCACCCCGAACCCGACTCCGCCGGGGGTGCCGATGTGGTTGAGGCGACCGCCGAACCTCGGCGAAAGCGGATCGCCCTGGCCCGGGCCGAATGGACTATGGATCGGCGGCGACATCTTATCTCACCCAGTCAACGCCGGCGGCTGACGCCGTGGCCGGCTTGTTGAGCCGGATTGACATGGCCCCGTACATGCTGATAATGTGGTTGGTGCTTGTCAGGCTCTTTGCGTCGGCCCCGTCGATCTTAAGCTGCTCCCACGCTGATCCGTTCCATCTCTGCAATGTTATGGCCTCGCCATCGGCCAGAACGCCGGTCAGCTGCAGCGATGATCCGAGCCCCTCGGGGATGATGATCTCCCGTGTCGCCGCGCCAGTCGTCGGCGCGATCAGCTGCGTGGTCGGCCCCCAGGCCAGCGCGTCAGCGGCCGCGATCGGCGTGCCGCAAAGAATCAGTGCGATTGCGATAACCCGTGCGAATCTCATGCTTTCCTCCCCTTTGATTATGTGTAATAGCGCGCGTCCGCAACAAAGTGCGCCCGTGCCAGCCCAAGATTTGTATTCGCCGCCGTGGTCAATACCGATGCGGAACTCGCGCTAACCTGGCCGGCCGCCGCGGCTATGTCGCCGTCAACCTCGTGGTCGATCTTGCCGACGGTTCCGGTTGTCGGCGAGTATACGGAGACGGTCGGCCTCGTCCGCATGGGTGCAGGGAATACCAGGCTGAAGCAGGTCCGGTAGGCGGTTATTGATGCCTGCATGAGTACGTGCCTGCCGTATCCGTCGATCGATCCCGGCTTGACTGCGGTATCGTATGTTTTGAACATATAGGGCGCGCACAGGGCGCCCTCCTCCTCCCACGATCGAGGAACGTACGGGGACGGATACATCCCCCGCTCCAGCTTCGGCCGCCAGAACGTGCTGGTTCCGGATTTTTTCAATTCAAGGAATCCCGAGTTGCCGGATGCGCCCAAAACCCATGTGAATGGCGCGCCAGGGGTAACCGTGGTCCATGTCGTTACCCCCAGGCCATAAATCTGGACCGCTCCGGACTGGATGGAGAAGACGACCTGCTCGCCATTTGCGGCAAGGATGTCATCATTTTTCTGCCCAAGCTCGGTCGCGCCAAGGTTGACGTTGCCGCTGCCGTCGATGCTGTATATCTGCGTAGTGCCTGTCCGGTTGATCCACATGGAATGGGCGTAAACATTGTTTGCGATGGTCGCGACCCCGTCAGCCGGGTAGGCATCAAAGTTGTGATTGAACCCAGGATTGATCAGGAGGTTCTTTCCGGACTCAGCCACGAACATGAACGGCCTGACCGTGCCGATTCTGTAAATTGTGCTGGCCCCGGTATCCGCGACAGCCAGCGGGACATAGTCGCCGGTTGGCGGCGAGGTCGATGCGGCAACAGCCCCAGAGCTGTTTACGTACACATAGTTCAGGCTGTCAGCGGCCAGCGTCACGCTTGCGGCAGCGACCGCATAGCGAACCCCGCCTGTCCACGCGACCAGCGCAGTGTACCCAGCGCTCAGGCCGCCGCCATCAGACACCAGTCCGCCAGAAATAATTCTGTTGCGCGAATTCAGCGCGCCGGCAACAAAATCCACGATGGCCAGGTTTTCATTCAGCAGGACGTCCCAATTTGCGTCGTTGTAGGCCTGCGCCCTCAGTTTTAAAAAATTGGTGTAGGTGGTCATATTATTTCCCTCAAAAGCTGATTTCCCACTGGCACACCAGTATGCTTCCGCTCGGCTTGCTGATGGTCGGCGATATCAGTACCCTGGAAAAGAGGACGCTGCCAAAAAACAGCCCTGCCTCTGCCAGCGTCCCGACTGCTTCGTCCGTGTCAAAAAATGCCCTGGCGAAAATTTTATGACTGTCGGTGCCAAAACCCTGCCACGGAACCCGAACCAGACTTGCACTGGCCAGCTGCGACGACAGCGCGGTGTCCCCGACGACCGGAGCCGCATTGCCAGTGCCCACCGCTATTGCAGTTAGGTTCTGCTGTCCTGTTGATCCGGCGGCCCTAGCTGCCAGCCATTTTTTCCCCTCGTTAACGATCAGGTTGTCGATTCGTCTGCCGGCAATGACCAGCAGGCTGTCAGATTGAATCAGCCACGCGGAAAAAACCCCCTTCGCCATGACCGAATCAGATATCAGGTTATTATGCTCCATACCCCCCCTCGCCGTACCCTCCGGCCCCGTACCCGGTTCCGTCCAGAGTGCCTGAGAATTGTTCTGTCGCCGCAATCGTGTCCGCCAGGCCAGCCTCAACAACGGATCTGACAGAGGCCTTGATTGTTATCCTGAACAGGTTGATTCCCCCGTTTTTCCCAGAACCAAAAACCCGCGTCAGACCGGTGATGTCGCCCTTGATGACCTTGAATTTGCTGAACTCAGTATGCAGGACTACCACATCGTCAAACTCAAGCGGAAACGCTTCCAGGTAGGTATTGAATGTCACCAGGGCGAAAGGGTTCGCCCATTCCGCAATGTAGAAATTGGCCAGGGCTGTGGCCATGGTCCCATCGTTCACCAGGTAGAAGTCAAGGACCGCTTCCTGCAGGCCGAATTTGTCGATGGATGCCTGATCCTTGACCTCCTTGACGGCCGTGTAACTGGCCAGCACGTCAGTGGCCGCATAGCGGATCTGCACCTTATTCAGCACGTCGCGGACGCTCTGCCTTGCCACTCCGATGGATTTCTGCTGCGTGCTGGCTGCGGTGAAGTGGAGGTTGATGTCCTTGTCCGCAACATTCTTCCTGATTATCAGCTTGATGCCGCCGCCGTTATATATCAGCCGGGCACGGCACTGCTGGCACATAGCAACCAACACTTCCCGGCATCGCATATCGCCGGGGATGAACCCGTTGAAAGAGTAACCATTAGTGGTGAACCAGGTTTTTGCCGTGGCAAATGTCGCCGCATCGATGGCCCCGGCAATCCCGATGATCCCCAATACCGAGGTGATGGCATCGGCCGGGTTGGTGTTGCCGGTACCCGATGACAGGTCGCAGGTGAGATTCGTTGAATGGGTCTTAATGTACGGTTTGTACTGTATTTCACAGCGAACCATATCCAGTTGGCACAGCGTCCGCGAATATGCCGATGAATAGTTGGTCTGACAAAGTGCTTCGAGCCGTATTTGGTATCCGGTTTTCGCACCACTCCAGCCGCGCGACGTCTGGTCCATGGTCAAATCGAAATCCCCGGCGCCGGATTCTGTTTTCGAGTCGCTCGCCTCCCAGTATCCTGATACCCCGATCACCCTGACGAATCCCCAATCCTGCATGGTGATCACTCCGCCGTTCGTTTGATATCCGTTGAGTTTAACCTTTGCAGATACCAACTCGGCGTGGCTTGCTATACCCTCAGATATTCCGGTCGACTGTTGTGCCTCCTGCCATGCGTAAACCGCATTGATAGTCCAGCTGCTGGCGGTCCTGGTAGCCATACGAAATACACCGTTGTCGGACTGGATTGCTGCGCTGGTGTTGTTCTCCCAGGTGACAGTTCCTCCCACCGACCCTGCCGTGAAATTATCGGCATTATTGGTCACCGCGGTGCTGCTCGTCGATTTGATCCACGGGTCACCATGCAGGAAGCCAACTTGAACCGGATTACGGTCCTTGTAAATCGTATGCGGCCCGGAGTATACCACCCCGTCAACATAGACCGGCCCCACGACTGGCAACGGCCCCTGTCCGAACGAATACAGATACTCGTGGTTGTACTTGAACACCTTTTGCCCGGAGCTATGCGGGAACGCAGCCGACCAGGTGGTGCCTGCGCTTACCCCCCTGGTGCAGCCGGTGAAGCTGTTGCCGGAGATGCCTGTATAGCTGATCTGCTCAAAATCGATGACGATGGACCCAGGAGCGGTAAACCCTGCCGTGGCCGGGCTGGATGTGCAGGCGATGGTCGTGGCGGCGGCGGACAGGTCGCCGGCCAGTTCCACAACAGGCCTGGCTCCATATTGAGATCCTGGGGCGTTGGATACGGAGCCGATCACTACCCCGTAGAAATTATTGTCCTCAGTGGACAGCTGCCCGATATACGGGTCCGCCCTCTGGTTGAGGGATACCAGATCCAGCGCCAGGAGGAGGCTGGCCTCGCTGTATTCAATGGGATCCTGGACAATGAACCTGTCGATGAGCACTTTCGCGCTTTCCGGCGTCCCATCAAACCATTGATAGAGAGACACCTCGGTGTTTTCAGGCGCCTCGTCGTTGAATCTGGAGGAAAAGGGAATCGCCCCGATATTCAACAGGGTGACCGTGGCCTGCCTGGTGCCCTGGTTGGTCCCTCTGATCACGTCCTCGATGGTGCTTGTGTCTGCCAGCTCTCCCCAATTTTCGACAATGGGCAGGTATGCGTTTGCCAGGGCCGACCCGTATTCCTGGTCCGACACGTAGATCGTGCCTGACGCAAAGGCGAACTCAAGCAGCTGGCGCGGCTTCCGCCCCTGCCTGGCCAGTTCGGCAAGGAACTCCTGGGGGAGATCCGTGCGCATCAGCCCACCACCTCCAGCAGCAATTCGCCCGCGTAGCGCTGATAGGAGATCTCCTGAAAGTCCAGCGACTCGGACAGCATTCGCACCGCCATGGGAGTACCGGTTTCATCGTAATAGGTGAACTGGTTTGCGGCGCCCTCGGCAATGCCCTCGTACCAGTTGACCAGGGCTGTGTAGTCGGCCAGCGGCAGATCTTTGAATGTGAGTCGGCGGTGCCGGATGTTCGGCCCCAGGCTTTCAACCTCAAGGGTGCCGGCGCCGGTGCGGTCCACTGCCTGGACGGCCTGGCTTGGCTTGGCCACCGGGTAGCGGATGCCCCGCGAAAACTGCAGCACGTCAGCGCCCAGGACGAACTTCGGGACGGCCATCAGCTCCGCGCCTCCCTGCGCTTCTTCTCCTGGAGCAGCGCCAGGATGTCGTTTCTGCTCACCTGCTGCTGGACGTTGATCACCGTGCTGTTGTTCGTTGTCTGCGGCTGCGCGTGGCTGGCCAGCATCGCCGGCGAGATCACCAGCCCGACCCCGGGCTGATAATCTGCCGGCGCGCCGTATTCGCTGTCTCCGCTAGAGCCTGGCCCGGGACTGCCCTGTGGGGCCGCCGTGTTGACCGAGTTCACCGCTGCGGCCGCCTGGGCCGCCGCTCCGGCAAGCTGGTCGTAGCTGCCGGCAAGGGCCGAGGTCGAAGCCGCCAGTGCGTCCTCGCCGCCGGTCAGCTCGTTGACGACATCGAGCATCAGGTTTGTTTCCTCGTAGGCGAGCTGCATGGCCGTCTGGTAGCCGTACATGCCGTCGGTGGACAGTTCGTAGGCCATGGCCTCGGCGCCGAGGAGCACGGCGGAATTCTGGATGGCGGTCGTGAGCGCATCTGCCGCCTGCTTTGCCGTCTGCCTGGCCGTAGCGTTCACGGTCAGCGCCCCGGTATTCATCCCCAGGGCCTCCGAGTCTGCGGCCAGCGCGCCTGTGTGCGTTCCGACCGTCGCCGTGCCTGTCGAGGTCGCCGCGCTGGACTCTCCGGCCTTGGCGATGTAGCCGTCCAGGGTTGCGATGGTCGCGTCGTAGGCGGCGTTGGTGGCGCCGATCTTTGCGATGTGCTCGTCCAGGACCTCGCCAGCAACCTCCCGGAACATGGTCGCCGCACTGGCCAAAGCGTCGAACGGGTTTGCGTCGATCATCCCCAGCTTGACCAGCCCTTGGAAGATCAGATCGAGCGGTGTCGCAACGGCCCGCAGTCCCTTGGCCAGGTAATCAAAGACCATCGCGTAGGCATTGATGATCGTCTGCCCGACCAGCACCAGGCCGTTGAACCCGTTGTGGAGGAACTGCACTCCCTGGACCACGAACCTGATCGCCTGCAACAGCCGCACGCTCATAGCCTGGGCCAGGGCGTCAACCCCGCCGGCGCTGCCCCCCAGGGCGACGTTGATCCTGGAGATGGCGTCGGTAGCAATCGGCAGCAGCCGCTGGCCGAAGCCGGCGGTCAGGTCCTCGATATTGGCATGGAACTTCTTGAGTTGGTTGGCATAGCCGTCCGCGGTCCTGGTCATGTCGCCGATCGCCGCCTGCGAGCCGTTGACCATCAGCGCGTAGGCCGCCTGGGCCTTTATGCCGGCGGTCAGCTCGTCCTTGGTCTTCGCCAGGCCCATAGCCAGGGCCTTTTCCTGCACCGTTGACTCGTTGAGGACCACGCCGTACTTCTTCATCGTCTCATAATTGCCGACCAGGGCCGACTGGATGTCGTCCATGACCTGGGCGGTCGGCAGGTTGTTGAACGAGCCGAGATCAGCGGCCAGCCGCACCACCTGGTTGGACATCTCGCCGGCCGCGTCGGCCTGCATACCCATGGGCACCAGCAGGTCCTGGACCGAGCTGAGATACTGCCGCGCCTCGCGGGTGGACATGGCGTAGCCGCTCACCAGCTCCTGCGCCCATGCTTCGGCCTGTTCGACCTGGCCGGCGAAGACGACGTTGAATTTGGAGGTGGTCTCCGCCAGATCGCTGGCCGCCTTGACCGTCTTCATCATTCCGCCCGCGGCTGCGACCGCCAGGGCCGCGGCCGCTGCGCCGAGCATGGTCAGTGTGCCCAGGGTCACATGGGAGGACTGGTCGAGATCGTTCAGGGACTTGCGCATGCCGGCAAAGCCGGTCTCGCCCTTTCTGGCCGCCTCCTCGGAGATGTTGCCCAGGCTGCGGAGCTTCCCTGACCCCTTGTCGTTCACCTCGATGGCGATATTGATGCTTCCCGTATTGCCGATCATTTTTTACCTGCCATTAACGGGCATTGAAACCGTGGCTCTAGAACGCCCTTGACCTGCGCCAGATCAAACCACTCTTCTCGCCCCAGATCGTCGGCGGTCATCGGGTAGCCTGCCTGTTGGAGAGTGACCATGTTCATCAGCTTGACCGTGTACGGGTGGAGATCATCAGCCCGGGTCTTCGGGCAGTGGGCGCAGGCCCAGGCAAGGTTGTCGCCGTTCTCGACCCGGCACCGCTCCTCTTCCTCTTTGCCGCAGAGACCCCGCCTTATTGCGGCGAGGTCTCTCCGGAGTTTCCCGGGGCTTCCTCTCCCCCTTCGCCCTGGTCAATATCGTCGGGCTCGTCAATCTCGGCGGAGACGTCAAAGACGTGCGCGGCGAGCAGCATCACCAGGTCCGCGGCCCCCTTTTCGATCTCCTCTTTCCAGTCGGCACGGTACCGGGGCGATGCCGGGTCGCTGGCAAACACCTCGGGCCGGCCGCCGGCGTCCCTGACGAAATCGCCCTCCCGGAACCCGGTGAGGATCAGCATCCCGTACTTCATCCGTGCCTCGGCCTGGTGCAGGGTGACCTTGTTGCGCTTGCGCTGCACGGCCATGTTGGCATAGCCGGTGCGCTCGCTGGTGGTCGGGTTGCGGTAATACAGGACGATGTCGCTGTCGGAGATGTTGTCGTGGATATGCAGGCTGTTGGTAGCCGTGCCGAGTATGCGTGGCATGCGGTGCTCCTCTTCATTGTTGATGGATTGATTTCCGGGTACCCCTCACCCGAGGGGGAGGTGCTTGCCTTAGCGCCTAGGCGCCTCAGTGTCCCTCTTCTACGCCGCGACCGTGGCCTGCAGGTTCTTTACCCGGGCAATCACGCTGCCGTAGGTGTCGTCTTCCAGCACCTGCAGGTTCCCGGCCTCGGTGATCCGGCCGTCCTTGCTTGAGAACGGCGCTTCCAGGATGCTTACCCTGGGGAAGATCAGCTCCAGTGTGTACTTATGGCCGGTATCGAACTCCGCCCCCTCGCACAGGACATGGAGCCCGAACGTCTCGTTTTGCAGAATATAGTTCTGCAGGAGGAAGTCCCGGGTCTGCCGGGTCAGCTTGATTGTCTGTTCCCGGGCCGAGCGCAGAGCCTGACCGGCGTACACCCCGCCGGCACAGGGTGTGAAAATTACGTCCATGTTGTTTTTCAGCTCGTACTCCAGAGACTCCAGCACCGAAGAGAGCGACTTGCCGCCGACAAAGGCCGATCCGTCCCAGTTGCCGCCGACATGCAGGCACATCTGGGATACGCGCAGCGGCGTCTCGGTGATCCGCGCCGGGAACGTGCACCAGGCCGGCTCGGTCGGCACGTACAGGATTTTGTAATCCAGGCTGGAGAGCCCGTCGCCGCCCAGGCTGGCGATGGTAATCACCGCCGGGGTTGCGGAAGACACCGCGGTCACCACGCAAAATTCGTACTGGTCGCCGACGGTCGCCGCCCGCACCACCTGGACATTATCCAGCCGGGCCTGGGCCGTTGCCCCTGCCACCGCGTTGGCGGCCAGGGGGAGGCTGGTCGCGTTGTTCAGGGCGCTGACCGTCTCCTCGGTGATGTTGTCGGTGTGCTTGCCGGTACCCTTGATGGCGCCGCTGCCGCTGACCCACTCGTCCCTGGCGAACTTCAGAGACAGCCCATCCACAAACAGCGAGGCGAACCGCCGCTTGACGATGGAGTTGCCGATGCGCTGAACCCCGGTGAGTGACGGATTCGACCGCTGCTCGTCCAGGTCGCCGGCGATCGGGGTGATGGTGTGGGCATACCCCGAGCCGGCCGCGGCGGTGGTCACGCTGCCGAGGCCATAGCCGAGGAGCAGTGCCGCGTGGTGCGGTTGCAGCTTGGCAAAGGTGAATTTCGCCTCGGACGTTGCCCCGAGATCGTCAACCGCGTCCGCCTCCTCCTTGCCGTTCGCCTCGCCGGCGTTGCTTTCCCGCCGGTGCTGCAGGTTGATATAGTCGTCGTCACTGACGAGCAGCGAGATGTCCGTTGCCTGTTCGGTATTGATGGCGGTCTCTCCAGTTGCGAGGGAGACCGCCAGCAGGTTGAGATTGGATCGCGGGTTTCTCATGATTTACCCACCTCCTCGCCCTGGGCGACTTTTGCCTTGATCTTTTCAAACCGGCCCTTTTCCTGCGGCGGGATCTCCGCATATCTCCGGCCGGGCTCAAACCGCCGGCCGGCCATGGGGCCGTCAACCACCACAAACGCCTCCTGGCCCTTTTTCAGCATGTACATGGGGTTATCCCTCCCAGATATAATTGTAGGTTATGGACTTGGTCTGCCAGGCCGCGCCGCCCTCGCCGACGAACAGCTCGGACGCCGCCTCGGCCACCGGCCGCGCAAACATCATCCCGGGAATCGAGAGCAGGTTGTCGGTAAGGGTTGTCTCGATCGCATCGATTGCCTCCAGCACGCCAAGGCTTGACGTGGAGTCGTCCCCCATCACCGCCGCCTCCGGCTTGAGCAACCGGACGAACACCCCGACCTGCACCTGCAGTGTCTTTTCGACCAGCCCGCAGGTCAGGTCACGCCTGGCAACCGGCCCGTCCTTGATGCCGATGGCCAGCGTCGACTTGACGCCGGCGGGCAGGAAGTTCAGCGACGGGGTGATGAAGATGTCCCCGTCCCTGGCCTCGGCGATCCCTGTCTGCAGGGCGGCCTTGATGGCGGCGAGCAGCGTTTTCATAACCGGTTAGTACCCAGCCAGGGTGTCGGTTGAAAAGATGCGATCGCCGCTGGTCGCCGCCGGCCTGTCGGCGGCACCGGTCCCGGCCGGATCGTCGGCGCCCAGGCTTATCTTGCCCGTGGCGATCTTCTCCAGGAATTTGATCGCGTTGTCGTGCCGTGCCTGCCAGTGCGCGGGTGCGGCGACATCGCGGCGGACGTGGAGCAGCCAGCCGCCGATGTCGACGGCCAGCTTCGTCAGGACGGCAGGGGGCGACGCGAGCGGCAGCGCGTACCTGCCGCCGAGATAGCCGTCGATCTCGACAGACGCCGCCGCCAGGGCGGTGGCCACCACGTCGGCATCCGTAGTCCCCGCGTCGGCATCGTCGGTCAGCTGGATCAGCACGTCCTCGTCGATCCACTGTCTGATGTCGGTTATGGTTGCGTAGCTCATTCGCTCCTCCGGTTACCCTCGCCCGGCCGCCCGGGCGAGGGGACTTTCTTCAGCCTGATAGCCTTCAGCCTCTTAGGTCAGCAGGGTGTCGTACCAGAGGAAGCCGAGATCCGCGCCGGTCTGCAGGATGTCGGTCTCCTCGGCAACTTCGTAAACGTCCTGATGCTCGGCAGACTCGCGCCAGGTCGTGCTGCGCCGCGGTGAGCCGTCCTCGTAGGCGACCCGCGCCTGGTAGCCGGCGGACGGCGTTTTCAGGCCGGGCGTCGCCGGAGCGTAGTAGAGGAACGCGGAGCCCTTGCCGGCGTTCTTCTCCCAGACGTTGGCCGCGGTGAATTCCGTCCCGGCCTTGGTTTCCTTGGCCGTCGAGTAGATCGCCTCGCCGATCAGGACTTCTTCCAGCTCCAGGATGGCCGCCAGCAGTTCCTTGGTCAGCACTCCGCGCTCGGTATACTTGATCTTGTCGAGCACGGTGGACTCCTCTTTCAGGGAGTTATAGGTGCCGTGGTCGATGATCAGCCGGTTCGGCTTCATGCCGGTATTGGCGCGGATGGTCTCCACCCTGGCGCGTACATCGGCCAGAAAGGTGTTGCCCGCGCCTGCCGCCCAGAGCCCGGCGGCATCCTCGCCGGCCACTCCAGACCAGGTCCCGGCCAGGATGATGCTGGCCGTCCGGACCTCCTTGGACAGGTCGATCTTGTCCGCGCAGAACTCAAGCGCGTCCTGGTCGGGGCGCAGCGGGGGCGCGCCCTGTACGGTGGCGAAGCGGCGATCCTCATCGGTCACTTCCTTGGCAAAGGCGTACTCCTTTGTACTGAGGCTGATCAGGTCGACGGGATAGCCGCCGCGCGGCGCCCTGCTCCCGGCGCCCCTGATTCCGGCCTCGTTGCGGAACCAGGCGCCCTTGAGGTAGCGGGCAATTTTCGCCCGCGGCGAAACCCGGTCAATGATCGGGAAAACCCGGTCGGCGATGTAGCTTTTGTTGCGGTAGGCGATGCTGACATCAGCCAGCGGTCCGGCCACAATCAGGTCTTTCACGTTCGGTTGGGGCATGGTGATTCTCCTATTGCAGGGTTAATCGTTGGTTAAATCCGCCGGCAGCAGCGCTCTTCATCCGGCTTAGCTGATCGCGTTCACCTGGTGGACCGCTCCGGAGAGCAGGACCTCGCCAAGCTCGTCCTCGGCACCGCCGGCAAGGCAGCGGCCGATGGCCAGGTCCAGGGCCACGTCGGCATCCAGGCCCTTGCCCGCGTCGGCGGCGTCGATGTACTCCAGCTTGATCCATTCATTTTCCAGCACTGCCTCACCAAGCTGAATCTTGCTAATGCCGATCAGCCGGACCACCGCGGCCTCGCCTGCTGCCGGCGCATTCTGCAGCACCCCGAGCGGGTGGTCGGTGGCGGCATTCGGACGACGGACCTTGCCGGTATCCAGCACCACGATCCGGTACTGGTCATTGCTGAGATCCTCCGCCGCCCCAAAGGAAACGTCCAGAACTCTGTTTTCAGTTGCCATATTCTTTACTCCTGTTGGTTGGTCATAGTCGTTTCACCCTCTCCCCTCGCGGGAGAGGGCAGGGTGAGGGGGCCTACTTCCCCAGATCGACCTGGTAGGCCTTCGCCAGATCCGGGTGCTCCGCCTGCACCTCGCTGAACGCGGCCGCATAGCTGAGGGTAGGCGCCGACTTGCGCTTCTCCGCAACCAGCGCCGCGATCTGCTCCCCGGCAGGCAGCCCGCCCATGTCCTTATCCCGGGTCGCCACCTCGGTGAACAGGCCGGAGGCGGGCAGGGACTCCATGAAGGTCATGAACCAGGCCAGCGGGCTCTGCTTCTTGCCCTCGCTGAACTCCAGTTCCGCGCCGCCGTCGAGCTGCTCCATGAACTGCTTGACTCCGGCATCGAGCAGGGCCGGCGGCAGCTTGCCCTTGCCCTCCTTGGGCCAGTTGCGCGCGATAAACTCGTCGATGCCGCGCTTGCGCTCGGCCTCGGCGAACTCGCGCTGCGCTTCTCGCTTCCCTTCCTCTTTCGCCTTGGCGGCGGCTGCCTCTTCAGCGGCCTTCACGTCCGCCTCGGAGAACTGTTTCCCTTCCGGCATAGTACCCTCCGTTGTGTTGGGTTTTTCGTTATAGACCGCCGAGACTGCCTGTTTCTCCGTGCGGCTCGCTTCCTGTTTCAAATGGTCGATGTCCCAGTCCGGCATGATCCGATCCGCGACCTCCACCCCGTCTTTCTCGATCAGCCATTCGCGCAGCCTGCCGAACATCCGGCCGATGACGCCCATGTTCCAGCCTTCAGAGAACTCGATGTACTGTTCGCCCGCCTCGAACTTGAGATCCGCCAGCCCCTTCACGGCCGGGGGCATGGCCCCGAGGAACCCGACATGCCGCAACCTGCCGTCCGGATAGAAGGCGGCGCTGCGCTTCTTGTAGCGGCCGGCCTTGAGCAGGGCCTCGAATTCCGGCACCACTTCCTTGAACTTTGCCAGCAGCACCTTGCCGACGTTCGGGAGGTGCTCTGCTTTCAGCCCCTCGACCCATCCGAATGCCGGGGCGTTGTCCTTGGGGTGCCCCACCACCACCGGCGGCTCGTGCTCGCTCGCATTGAATGAGGCCACCGCCTTGTCGATCAGGGCGTCGCCGTCGTGTTCGGCGCCGCTGGAATCTACCTGCTTGCCGCCCTTGAAGATCTGGATCCAATCGTCGAAGCCTTTGAATTCGTTTTTCGCCATTTCCAGCCCCCTCGTTTTTTCGTCCAGGCCCCGGCAAGCGGAACCGTTTTTAAAACACGTTTAATTCTTCCTGTATTGGGCGCGCGCCCTATCGCCCCTGTCTCGGGACAGGTTGTCCCGCTTTTGCGAATTTGGGGCGATTTGAGCCTTTCACCGCTTGCCCTCAAGAATGTAGCTTTCGATCTGCCGCAAGATCACAACCTTGTCCTGCTCCTGAACCATCAGGAACGGCCGCGCGGGCAGGCCCGGGTGGCGCGCCCACATGCGCAGGCCTATGCCGGGAATGTTCAGCGCCTTCTTCGCCTTCGGCCTGATGATGTGCCCCTTGGTCCCGAACTGATGCGCGGCCGCGTAGTCCACGTTGGTGCCGATCGTGACCACCCGGCCGCTGACCAGGGAGGTAATGGAGTTGCGCAGCCGTCCGGTATCGGAAAGGGTTATGCCGCCCTGGGCCGCTGCCCTCTTCGACTGCTTCCACCGTTCCGGCCTGCCGCCCGTCTCAAAGTTGATCTTCGTCGAGAGCTTGATCGTCTCGCCGATATTCCACAGCAGCGGCCCGATGTCCTCGCACCGCCTCGCCGCCCCGCGCAGCGCCTCCAATACCTCTCTGTCGTCCCACCTTATGGTGACGGTCATGCCTGCTCCCCGATCAGCTCTTTCAGCTTTGCGATCTCCGCGGCGCTGAGGATCTTTGCCGCCCTCGCCAGCACCATACTGGCGATCTGCGGCCGCATTTTCGGAAGCGCGTCGCGCAGCATCCTTGCCGGCCCCTGGTCCGCGGCCTTGCCCGGGTGATAGTTCCAGCCCGGGTCCGGCAGCAATTGCCTGGCCGGCAGCTTTACGCCGGTCACCGGATCGGTTGGCTCGAAGAGCGTGTTGGTCGGATCGCTCCCTTCAACCTGCCAGCCGTAGCCCTCCATCTCCTCCTTGGAAACTGAATCGACTGAGCACCGGCAGCGGAAACCGTTGGGCGGATACCAGGTGTCCCAGAATGGATGGTCCGCCGGGAAGATCTTGCCGTGCATGGCCCGGTGCTCCGGCCTGGTGCGAGAATCGTTCACCGCGCTGTAGCGCCAGAATGGCCGAAGCTTCTTCACCCGTTGCATCTGCTCGTAGCGGCCGACATTGTAGGCGGTCTGGATGTTGGTCCGAAAGATGTTGTCCACTCGCCAGGCCCGCTTGCCGGTCCAGCCGCGGCGCTCGAAGATCTCGGCGCACTCGGCCTTGAAGTCCTCGAAGCTGTCCCCGTTGTCGATAGCCCGCTGCAGGGCGTCGAATACCGTGTCCAGCTCGTCGCCGAGAGCGATGCCTGATACCGCGAAGGCGTTCGTCCTGGCACTGTCCTGCAGCGCCCTGAACTCCTTGGGCGAAAGCCTCAGCTTGCGCCGCCAGAACGCTGCGGCCTCTGCCATGGGCAGGTCAAACGACAGGTCGATCATCATTTGCCCTCAACAGTGTACGCGCCGAAGGCGCGCCCTGAGACGAGGCACTGTTCAAGCGCGGCGGCGGCCCTGTCCGCATCAAGATCAGGCAGCAGGGTAAGCAGCCGCTCCTGGGCCTCCTCAAACGAGTGCGCCCCCCGCACCGCGGCCAGCATCTTTTCCTCATTGTCGGAAAATGCCTGCGCGGCCTCGGCGATCGCCTGCTCCGTCAGGTCCTCCAGCGCCTGCTGTTCCGGGGTGAACTTTCCCTCGCTGAACTGTGGCGCGGCGGCATCCCCTGGTGTGCTCTTGGTTTGCGGCAGCAGCTTGTCCCCGCCGGGCACAGGCTTCATCCCGAGCATGGCCCGCACCTCGTTGGGTGTCACCAGCCCATAGGCCAGGTGGTATTCAAAGATTTTGTTCTTGTCCTGGCCCAGCAGCATCTCCGGCTCAACACCCTCCGCCGGGTCGGACAGGCCAAGCTTGTCGCGGATCTCCGCCTGCTCAACCCGCAGCCCCATCGGCACCAGCTTTTCCAGCGCCAGGGTCAGGGCCTCCATGTTGTCCGGCTCTTCGGTCTGCAATACCAGCCACGGATAGAGCCGGTCCGGGAAGTTCAGATCCACCAGCCAGCGCACCAGGGAGCTGTTCAAGCATTCCTCGATCAGGTCCGCGTCGGCGTTGCGGATATCGTGCCGCACCTCGTCCTGCGATTCCTCGTTGCCCAGCTTGCCGGGGGTGCCCTCTGTCGTGGCGGTCTGGCCCAGGACCCGTTTCGAGATCTGCCGGTCCATGTACTCGCACATGGCCTCATAGGATGCCTGGCCGGACCTGGCCGCCTCCAGCAGCTCGATGGCCATACCCTCGGGGATGGTGACTCCGGTCTCCTGGTGGATGGCCTCGATGGCATCCATCAGGGCATTCTTTTGTTCCGGGGTCGAACCGGCAGGGTATTTGCCGACGGGCGTCGGCGAGCCGAACTTGTCCAGGAATTGCATCCAGAACTTGATGCCGTTCTTTTTGAACCACACCGGCCACCAGATGGACTGGCCCAGCCCCTGGCCGTAGGGATTGTCCGAGGAGCCGCAGGTGAACACGACAAATTTGCGCTCCGGCACCACCTCGCCGGTGATCATGCTCGCCCTGGTCAGCAGCCGCAGCTCCCGCTCCGGGGTGAAGACGAACCGGCGCGGGTGTTTGGTGATCAGCCGGGCCGGCACCCAGGCGCCGCGCCGCACCGTCCACAGCACCTCGGCCACGTAGAACCCGTAGAGCACCGCCTGCATCAGCTCCTGGATCGCCTGGGTCATGTTGGTCATGTCCAGCACGTTCTTGACAAACTCGGCGATCGCCTGCGCCTTGACCGAGTCATCCGCCGGGATCAGCTTCCACTCCAGCCTGGCGATGGACAGCGCCCTGGTTTGCAGCACGGACCCGGCATGGGCGTCCCGCGCCACCTCGTCATAGAGCTTGAGCCCCCGACCGCGCCCCTCGCTGAGCACGGTCGGGTCCGGATTCTCCAGGCGGCCCAGGTAGCCGGCAAAGATGTCGATGTCCTTGGCGGCGATCGCCACCTCGTCGGTGACCGGTCTGCCGCTTATCTGCTGCTCGTCGCTCATTGCATGTACCCGTCAAGCTGTGTGCCGATCCGGCCCTTGCCGGTGGACTGGTATTCAAACACGCCGCCGCCTTGGGCCTGCAGCATGCTCACCGCGCCCTCCAGGGCGTCCGGGCCGTCGTCGTTGATATTGCGGTTCAGGATGTAGATCAGCTGCTCCACCAGCAGGTCCTGGTCGCTGTGCCCCTTCTCGAACAGCAGCTTGCCGTGCTCCACCAGATAGCTGAGGGTGCCGATGATCCGGGCCTCCTTGTTGGTGTTGTGCTGCACCGCCTGCCAGGGCAGATAGCGGCCGACCTCCTTGGCGTAGTTGTAGATGGCCTCGTGCAGGAAATCCTTGAGCATGTTCTCCTCGATGCCGATGGTTCCGCCGTAGGCGTCCACCTGCCGGTAGGCCGCGGCGAACATCTCGCCCGGGCTGGCCCGCCTGATCCAGGCATGCAGGCAGCGGAACAACATCTTGTCCCGCTGCAGGCCCACGGTAATGATCGCCTTGTAATCGTTGGCCTCGCCGTTCTTGGCGCTGGGATCGACAAAGGTGGCCACCAGCATGGATGGCAGAAGCACCTCGATGTGCGGCCGCTCGTAGTATTTGAACCATGGCTCCTGGAACGGCGAGTCATCGGCGCCGGTGAGGTTCATCATCTCGGCGTTGAAGTCCCGCGTGCCCATGGTCCGCTTCTTCTTCTCCAGCCGATCGGCCGGCCAGAGCGCGGGCCACAACGGCCGCTGCGTATCCTGGCCGTAGTCGAGCCAGGCCCGGTAGACCCGGGAGACATAGAGCTTCTCGCCGGTCTCGTCCTTCTCTGCGATCAGCTGGGAGAGCACCGACTTCGGATGAAACAGGTTCCCCACCATCACGAAGGTGTAGCCGGTGCCCATGGAGCCGATCACCGCGCGGCGCAGCCAGCGCAGCCCCTTCTCCACCAATTTCGGATTCTCGACATTCTCGTCGTTCTCGAAATCGTCCACCGTGGCGTAGTCGGGCCGGTGCTGGCGGTTCTTCAGGCCGCGCACCTTTTCCCCCTTGCCCCGGGCCAGAGTCCGGACGCCGTTGCTGGTGGTGAAATCCCCGCTCTGCCAGACCTGCCCGCGCAGGTCGCCGAAGTCGTGGCGCAACCGGGGATTGTCCTCCAGCTCCAACCGGATCGGCAGGGTGAAGCCGGTGGCCTGGTCATTGGTGTCCGAGACCAGGAGCTGGAACTGGCGCAGGCCGTAGACGATATTGCGCACCGGGATGGCGAAGCTCCAGAAGGTCGATTTCGCATGCTCGCGGGGCGCGGCAACCAGCACCACCTCGTCGCGCAGCTCGGACAGCCCTTCCCACTCCTCGTGGCACTCGGCAAACTCCACCGGGAAGTAGTGGGGCAAGTACGTCTTGCAGAAATAGAGCAGATCGTTGCGGCCCAGCTCGATGCGCGCCGCCTTCTTCGCCGGGGTGTCATCCTCGAAAGGGGATACCGACTCGGTGATCCAGCCCTTGAGCTGGTCAACCCACAGGTCGAACCTGTGCTCTGTCAGTTGCGGCCGTTTTCTCATTTCGAGTTTGCGAACTCGCTTTTAAACTGGATGATCAGCGCGTCAAAGTTGCGCGCCAGCACTTTCAGACCTTCCGGATCCAGGTCCCGCAGCTTGATGGCCAGCCATTCCAGGTTGCCCAGGAACAGGGCCGGCCGGTCGATCTCCGGCGCCACCTCCTGGGCCTTGGCAGCTTCGGCCCGCTCGATATCGTCCCACTTGCGGACAATGGCCGCGGTCTTGGACAGCGTGTCCATCACGGCGCTGTCGCGCTCCGATGGCCGCAACCCCTTGACATAGGTGAGCTGCTCCTTGAACATCGCCCGCAGCTCATCGACAAAAGCGCGGTGCCCCTGGCGGGCCAGGTCCCATTCGTCCAGGTCGGAGGAGGGCCGCTTGGATTCGGACTTCCACTTGGACAGACTGGTGACGGAGACATCCAGCCGCTCGGAGATCTCGGTCAGGGTGTTGCCCTGGGCGTAGAGATCCTTGGCCAGGGGTTCCTTGGCAGCGCGATCGCCTTTAGCTCCCAAGGCCCAGCTCCTTTTTCAACCGGTTGATCTGGCTGTTCACGCCCTGCAGCTTGACCGCGGCCGTTTCCAGGTTGCGCATCTGCTGCGCCGCCATGGCGATGTCCATATTTTCAGGGTCGCTCAATGCCGGATTAATCTCCTCGCGGATCACCCGGCACAGCCCCTCGATGCTCATGCGCAGCCGATGCCGCTCCTGTTCCAGAACCGACATCCGGCCCAGCATCTGTTCTCTCTCGCTCATGACTGTAAGTCCCTCGGCCTTGTCGTTTTCCGCACCATCGGGCAGTGCAGGTTGTTCTTGGCAATGTCCTTCGCCTCGGTGGCGACCTGCGTGGACCAGATCAACTGGTCCCGGTAGCCCTCGGCCAGGCCCTTGATTTCGTCAACCATCAGCACGTTGTTTTCGTACATCTTCACCACGCTCTCGAAACGGACCTCGTGACTCCTGGTCACTGCCTCGATGCGCTGGTGCTGGATGATGGACAGCCAGACCAGGATGATCCAGGGCACGACAACCAGGGCCGAGACGATGCTCAGCACCGGCCAGGTGCCTATCGATTTGAGAAGGCCGGCGACGGCGGCCAGTGTTGACAGCTGGTCCGGGGTCATCCGCGCTCCTTGAGGTGTTCCTTGTCTTCCTGGCAGCTGACGCACAGGGTGCAGCCCGGCATGGCCAGGCGCCGCGCCATCGGGATCGGCGAGTCGCACCAGGCGCAGACCGGCGCGCCGAGGCCCTCCTTGCCCGCGTCGCCCCTGGCGATGTCAATCAGGGCGGCCATCTCGCGCGGATCGCGGTCCGTTATGTCGTCGATAAAGTCCGGCATGTTCCCGTTTCCATTTCCATATCTCATGCAGCCCGATCAGCCAGGCCGCTCTGCCCCCTTCGTGCCTCAGTGCCTTATGCCTCGGTGCCTTTTTCAAACTTCGATCATCGAAAGCCGGATCCCCTCGATCCGGCGGACATAGTCCGTTGTTTGCCTGGCATTTGCCGGTCCGGTCACCTCGGGCAGCATGGCGCTCACCGACTCCCAGACGTTCTTGCGGCTGGCCATCCCCTGGGCCTTGATGATGTTGCCGGCCCCGGCATTGTAGGCGCCGAAGGCAAAACGCAGCCGCTCCAGCCCTTCCTCCTGGCCGAAGATGTTCCACATCTTCCGCAGGTAGTGGGCTCCGAACATGATGGATGTCTTGGGATCGTCAAGGTTGGGCACCACCTGGAAATGCTTGGCGATGTCCTTGGCCGTGCCGGGCATGATCTGCATGATCCCCCGCGCGCCAACCGGCGACACGGCATCGTGCCGGAGCCCGCTCTCGGCTATCCCCTGCGCCTTGAGCCATGGCCAGGTAACGAGCCCGCTGAAATAGATAAAGGCGAACTCCTGAAACCATCGGTCATACTCTTTGGTCATCGCCCCTCCGAATTCAGTGACAAGTGACAAGTGACAAGTGGCAGCCTGGCAAGCTCTTTCCGCTTTTAACTTTCAACTTTTAACTTTCCACTCGCCGCCCGCGGCGGCCCCTCCATGCTCGAAAACCCCTGGCGGCAAGCCGTCAGGGGTGGATGAAGAGGAGCTGCTGCCGTGCTCTTACCGATGTTTATAGGAGATTTAAGGGGAGGGGTTTAGCCGGAAGGGTCGGGATATAAAAGTACGGGGAAAGTGGGAGGGGGCTGAAGGCTGAAGGCTGTTAGGCTGAAGGGGACAAGATCCCCTCCCCCTTGACGGGGGAGGGTTGGGTGGGGGTGACGGTTACAGCTTCGCTTCCGCCGCGTGCAGGGTCTCGATCAGGCCGTCCAGGATCAGGACCAGGCCGAAGCACGCTTCCTGCGTCAGGGGCCGCTCGCCCTTGGCGTCGGCAAAGGTCTCGGAGAGAAAGGTCAGCACGTGCCGGGCCGTGCCGATCTCATTGTCCGCGCCGGACAGCTCCCCGAACATCGGCGGGATATGCAGGCCCCGGGCCTGCTGGGCCTGGGCGCTCATCACAGCACCCCGAGCCCGCGCACCATTTTCAGGATAGTGCCATGGCGGCGGTCCTTGCGCTCCGTCTTGCGGACGGGGATGCCGGTCTGGTACAGCGCCTTGAAGAAGTTGTTGTAGTCATAGGGCACTTCGCCGTTTTCGCCGCACCATGCCTCGTACTGGCGATAGAGCACGTACTTCTCGCACAGGGCGTTGCAATCGACGGCGCAGTGCCTGTCGATGAAGTTGCGGATATGATCGGTGGAAAAGGTGTACATCGGTTTTGCATGGCCGCCGGCTGGTACCAGGTCGCCCTGGGCGACCAGCTTGCCGACCTTGACCATGAGATCGGACATGACGCTGATCAGGTTCTGGATCACCGGCGTGTCGAGCATGGCCTGGTGCAGGTCCGCGCTGCTGCCTTTCATGACCGCCGCCTCCATCTGGTTGAAGGCCGCGATATACGCCTCCCGCCAGCGGACCGCAGGCGCGCCGGTGAAGCCGAAGGCCAGCATGGTGAAGCCGTCCCTGGTCATTTCAACCATGGGCAGCATCCTGCCGGTGGGGTCCTTGTATTCACTGGGCGCAAGATTGCGCTCAGTGAACTCGGCTGAACACTCAAGATTGTAGATCGCCCGGAGGACGTCCTTGTGTTTTTTGTCGAAGAAGTTGGCCACATCCAGCGAGGTGGTGAAGATCCTGCCGCCCTTGACCGTGAGGTGTTTCTTGATGGTGCTGATCTGTTTCTGATCCATGGTGCTGCCTCCTGTACGAAGAATTAAGAAATTCCCCGCCCATCGCTGCAAAACGAAAATGGGCGGACATGCGGGTTTGCAGACCGAGGTACAGGACCCGGCGAGCCCGAAGGCTCCCCGCATGGCCACCCAAGAAGGAGCCATGCCACGGACACAAAAAAACCGCCAAGACTGAGCTGGTGGCGGTGTGTCCGCCTGTACGATTCGGGCTGCAACCCCGGCCGCCGGTATCCCGACGACATGAGTATGGTAGCCCAAACGATCAGCATTTGTCAAGCGGGTCATTTTGTGATAGCCTTTACACATCGTTTAAGCATTCAAAAAAAAGGAGGGTCTTATGCTACGATTTATCGCCGTTGCCGTTGCCGTGCTCCTGTCAGCCGCCTGGGCGCAGGCGGATATCATGTCCTATTGCCGCGACAAATGGTCTGACAACTATTCGATGCAGGAATACTGCGTCAAAAAGGAGCGCCAGGCCAAGGCGAACGTTGACCAGTGGTACCGGGACAACATGGACTTCGACCTCCTGAACCGCTGCACGGAGAAGTGGACCAAAGACTTTGAGCCCATCCACTCCATGATCATCTACTGCCTGGATAAAGAGCAGAAGGCCAAGGAGTGGCTCCAGCAAAACGGCGGCTGATTTCTGTCACCCCTGAGCTTATGGCCATCGAGATCATTGCCATCGTCGTTGTTGGCGTTGCCGGCATCGCCGTCATTGTTTATCTGGCCTTGAAGGCCGGCAACAGACCGCAACCTGTTCCGCGCGAGATCCCCACCGATGAGTTCGGCCCGGTCTTCGCCGATCCCCGCGAGATAAAAAGATTCAACACGCTTCTGATGAGAAGGAATCCGTTTCTTGCCGAGAGGCTGCGCACGCAGCAGATCATCAGGGAGAGCCTGCAGATCGCGGTGACCAGCAAGAACAAGGATACGGCCGAAAGCAGGATGGCGCTTGCCATCGACAAGTACAAGGATCTGCGCGAGCGGTACCGCATCCCGGATGACGAGTTGGCCAGGCTTGACGCCGGAGTGAACGGGTACCTCAAAAAGTACGCCACGGCCAAATACGTCAACGAGGCCCAGGGATACATCGACAAGATCGCCAAGGTCAAAACCGTCAAGACCAAGAAGAAGTATGCTGAGCAGGCCCGGCTGCTCCTGGAGGCCGGACTGCTCGACCGCAATGCCGATCCGCAGACACTGCTGTCCAGACTCAAGGGCATTCCCACCATTTAGCTATTCTCCTACCTCCGGCCCCTCCGGCTGCGCCTGCAACTGCTTCTCACACTCCTTGCACAGCCCGGCGCCATTGGCGCACCCCTCGCCGCAACCGGCGCAAAGCTCGTCCCACCCGGTGCAGGTCTGGCACGCGGTGCCCCGGCATTCCTCGCTTGGATCGATGATTCCGAATATGCACGGCATGATCAGGCATCCTTATAGTCAACGCTGGACCAATCAGCTTCAATGTC
>QZJD01000049.1 GCA_003604995.1 Desulfobulbus sp.
TCGTCGCGAGATCGAGAGAAAAATATTCTGGGCAAGGATGAGTTGTGAAATCGCCCGGAAGCGGAGCAGCGCTCCGTTGAGGACGATTTCACAAGGAAGGCGCCGCCCGGGATGTTTTTAGCCGATCGGAGCAGATGGTCATTTTGCAAGGGGCTCTGGAGTGTGAACCTGCGCGGCAGGGGAAGTCGGCGACGAGATGGCCGCCATGTGAGCGGTGCCCGGCAAAAGGGGGAATTTATGGACAGTACCGGTGCGGATAAGCGACGACATCAGCGCATTTATTTTTCGGACGAGATGGTGGTCGGCGGGGTCGTCGTCGATCCTTCCGGTCCGGCGGAAATTCCGGTGAAGATCCTGAACCTGAGCGAGAGCGGCATCTTTTTCATGGTCGCCCGTGATCGTTCCGGTTCATTTCTGGAAAAGGGAACCCTGCTCTTCAAGGATATGTTCGGCCCGGCCCCCTTTAATCTCTCGGCGGATATTCAAATTAAGATCAAATGGATATGGGACAGCGCGGTCCTGGACAATATCGGGTGCGGCTGCGAGTATATTGATCCTCCGCCGCGCTTTGTGGAGCAGGCTCGCCGGATGGTCGAGGAGTTTCTCGCCGGAGGCATTCAGTATGAAGAGCTGGGGGATGACACTTGGTTGGAAAGCGGGCGTAACGAAGAAAAGTGAGGCGCAAGGGGGCATGGAAGATACCCCCGTGCGCGCTTGGAATGCCGGTGGGTTCCGGCTCGGGCCTCTTTTCAGACCCGCAGTTCGGGGCGTCTGTTTTTTTCCTTTTTGGCGCGGGTGTCCGGCCGTGTTTCAACCCGTGCCGGATTGAGCATTTCCCTTGCGGTCTGGGGTTCGTCCGCTTCGGCAAAAGTGATGGCCATCATGATGCGGTCCCAAGCGGAAAGTTTGTTGGATTGCGTTGACATTCGTATTCCTCCTGATCATTGGTTCATTAATGTTTGCGATACATGCGCGCTGCGTACCCTTGTAAAGCAACATGCGTGCCAGTTTTTATTTATTACGTAATTGATTGATTTTATAGTTTAAAATGCATCAGGCGCCTCTCTGGGGTAAGGGGAGGCAGGTGTTGCTTTTTGCAGCACTCGGAAGGCGTGCTTGAAAAACCTGTTGAAATTATTGTATTATGCATTGTTGTAAAATGGTGTTCCTGTGTTGCGCTGTGCAACACGAAATGCGTCTTCGGAACGTGACGGCGGTGATCAACCCTTCGGTGGCTCATATGCGCAGAGGATTCGTCAGAGATGTCCTTGTTTAAGTGGTGGCGGCCGGAAGAAGCCCCGGTCGAAGAGGCGGTTCCCTCGGATCTCGATGACCTCCGGACTCTGGTCCGGAAGGCTGCAATGCCCACGGCCATCGAGCAGATAGCAAACCGGGAGATCGAGCGGCTCGACAGGACCTGTCCGACGACCACCGAATACACCATCGGCCTGAATTATCTTGAGTACCTGGCCTCCCTTCCTTGGAATGCGATGACCGAGGACAATCTGGATATCGGCCGGGCCAGAACAATACTCGATGAGGAACATTACGGCCTGCAAGGGGTCAAGGACCGCATCCTCGAATATCTGGCGGTCAGGATCATGAAGCTTTCCAGCAGCAACAAGATCCTGGTCGTGGATGACGACCGGATTGCCAGAAGCAATCTCTGCCATGTCCTGGCCAAGGACGGCTATCGCGTCACTCCGGCAGCCAGCGGGGAGGAGGCTGTAGCTCTCCTGGAGCGGGAACTGTTTGATGTGGTGGTTACGGACCTCAAGATGGCGGGGGTCGACGGGATGGCGGTTCTGGACAAGGCCAAGGCCAGGGACGCCGGCGTCGAAGTGATCATGGTCTCCGGCTATGCCACCACCCCCGCCGCGGTGGAGGCGATGAAAAGGGGGTCCTATCATTTTCTGGCCAAGCCCTTGCAGCTCGACGAACTGCGGCAGAGCATCCGCGCCGCCCTGGAAAAAAAGAGGACGAGGCTGGGCAGCAAGGGGCCGGTCCTCTGTTTTGTCGGTCCGCCGGGCACGGGCAAAACCTCCCTGCAGATGTCCATCGCCCGATCCCTTGGCCGGAAATTCATCCGGATCTCGCTGGCCGGGATGAAGGATGAGGCCGAAATCCGCGGGCACCGCCGCACTTATGTCGGGGCACTGCCGGGCAGAATCATTCAGGAGATTCGACGGGCCGGTTCCAGAAATCCCCTGATCATGCTGGACGAGATCGACAAGATCGGCCAGGATGTCAAGGGAGACCCCGCGTCAGCCCTGCTGGAAGTTCTGGATCACTCCCAGCATTCGCACTTCATCGACAACTATCTGGACGTCCCCTTTGATCTGTCGCGGGTGATGTTCATCGCCACCGCCAACACCACTGATCCGATTCCGCCGCCGCTGCTGGACCGGCTGGAGCTTCTGCACCTCTCCGGCTACACCGAGGAGGAAAAGGAACAGATCGCCTTTCGTTTTCTGATCCCCCGGGAGATCGAGGAGGCCGGTCTGGGCAACCAGCCGCCGGAGTTTTCCCCGGAGGTGGTTCGCCGGCTGATCCGCGAGTATACCAGGGAACCCGGCCTGCGGGGTTTGCAGCGACAGATTGCCGCCGTCTGCCGCAAGCGGGCCCACGAGATCCTCCAAAATCCCGGAGTGGTCGTGCCTGCCGCAGTGACCGCGGAGAAGATCGTGGCCTATCTGGGCCCCAGGAAATATCATTTTGAACAGGCCGGCGGCAAGGGGCGGACCGGGGTGGCCACCGGGCTGGCCCTCACCGCCGCCGGCGGCCAGCTCATCTTCATTGAGGCGACCATCATGAGCGGTCATGAGAATCTGATCATGACCGGCTCCCTGGGCGAGGTGATGAAAGAGTCCGCCCAGGCTGCGCTCAGCTATATCCGCAGTAATGCGCGGTTGTTTCAGATTGCCGCCGATTTTTTTGACGACCATGACATCCATATCCATATTCCCGCCGGCGCCGTTCCCAAGGATGGGCCTTCCGCGGGCCTGCCCATCTCCCTGGCGCTCATTTCTCTCCTTTCCGGCAGACCGGTGCGCGGGGATGTCGCCTTGACCGGGGAGCTGACCCTGAGCGGCAGGATCCTGCCGGTGGGCGGCCTGCACGACAAGCTCCTTGCCGCGCGCCGGGCCGGCATCACGACCGTGATCATCCCCCGGGCGAATGAAGTAGACCTGCATGATATCCCCATGGATGTCATGAAGGATCTCGTTATTGTTTCCGCGGACGAGGTTTCGGAAATAGTCGAAACGGTCCTGGCCCCCTAGTTCCTGTCCCTTGCGCCAGGCTCCGGCCCGGCGCGTGCGTCTTCCTCTCCTCCCTTTTTTTTTCTCCCTCGCTGCTTCCTCGCGCCATCGCGCTCCGGTTCATTTGTTTTCTTGCCCCCTTGAAATCGCAACGCCGGATGTTGCAGATTTCAACATCTATTGCACGAGAGCAACTCATTTCTATTATCTTGTAATTATTGAAGTAATCCTTGTGGTATAAGGTTGCGTTGCATTTAGCAACATGAGCGATATTTTCTTCCTAATAGATAACTTGCTGATATTAATCATAAAATTAAAAAATAGCTTTTGGCATGACGGTTGCAAATAAAGGACAACAACCGCGATGCGTGCGCAATTCTCAAAAAGAACGGTGGTCATCTGATGAAACACTCAGTTGATCGATGGGCAGAAAGGATATCAGGCAACACCATGGGCAATATTTTTCAGAAAATAGAAGAGGCAATGGTTGCGGCAGCCTTTGCCGAGGAGGGGGAGCAGGAATTTGCCGCTTCTCTTCTTTCGTCAGGAAAGACTTCGCACAAGAAGGTCCTGCTGAGCACGGACTGCCCGGTGGTGACCGGCAAGGTCCTGGACCATGCTCTCCAGTTGTGCAAGCGACTCGGCAGCATGCTGGAGGTGTATCAGATCATTCCCTCGGAAACGGTGGCGAGTTCGCCCCGGGAATTTTTTGAGGCAGGAACGAGAAGGCTCCAGTCCATCCAGGACAAGCTGAGCCGCATCGGCATTTCATATAAATACGCAATAAAGGAGGCAACGCTGGAGGAAGAATTGAAGCTGGTGGCACAAAACCGCCGGGACATCATGGCGGTCATTATACCGATGTGCGATAGCAGGACAGGGGATCGGGAGCAGTTCAGGACGACGATGAGCAAGATGTTCAGCTGTCCGGTGGTGTTCTTTGAATCCTGATGATCGCGCAATAACGCAACACACTGAGCATCCGCTGCTGAGGTTTCAGCATTCCAGATGATCGTGCAATAGCCAATTTTCATAACGAGGAGCAAACAATGACAATGAATGAATTCGATCGCGACATGACCGCCACGACCTTTGCCGAGGCGGGAGAGCACGGCACCGCTCGGAAGATAATGGCCGACGGGGACAATCAGCAGAAAAAAACGGCGCCTGCGCCCAAGAAGAGCTATACGCTGCCCATGGTCATCTTCGGCGCGATGTCCATCGGGCTGTATGTCGCGCTTTTTCGCTACCAGGGCTGGGTTACCGACACCTTTACCAAGGGGGGGATCTATACCGCCTGGCCGATTCTGACCGCTTTTGTTTTTTCGTTCATCCATGGGGCCTTTGCCAGCAATCTGCTGAGCTTCCTCGGAATTGAAGCGAAAAAACACTAATTCGATCGTAACTAATTATTATTACAGGAAATAGCAAGGAGAACCTACTGATGAAACGGCTACTTTTTCTCATACTCGGAATATTCCTGATCATGCCCCTGAATTCGGCGCTGGCCGCCGGCGGGGCCGGACCTTCCAAAGACATGATGACCGGCAAGTTCATCCAGGTGGATCCGGCCGCCCGGACGGCGACCTTTATCAAATCCGGCGCCACCGAGACCCAGATGGTCCTCACCCTGCCGGAAGGAATGGCCGCCGAGGATCTCAGGCTGAACAAAAAAATGATGGTCACCCTGGACAGCCATGCCGAGGGCAAGGTGATCAAGGATGCCTCGATCATGTTCCTGGACATGACTTTGACAAAGATCGGGGCACTGCTCATGATCGGCTTGATCGGCGGCCTGCTGAGCGGCTTTATCGGCTCGGGCGGCGCCTTCGTCATGACCCCGGCGATGATGTCTCTCGGTGCGCCCGGTGCTATTGCGGTTGCCAGCAATATGTGTCATAAGTTTCCCAAGGCAATGATCGGCGCCTACAAGCGTTATAAATACGGCCAGGCGGACATCAAGCTGGGCCTGGTCATGGCGACCACCGCGATCATCGGCGTCCAGATCGGCATCAAGATTCAGAAGTACATCCTCAAGATGTGGGGAAACGACGGCTCCAACCTCTATGTCAGCACGGTATTTGTGCTCGTGCTGGTGCTCGTGGGTGCGTATGTATGTTACGATGCCTATAAGGTGGCCAAGGGCGGTGGCGAGGCCAAGACCTCCAAGCTGGCTCTGGCCCTGATGAAGA
The DNA here is from genome assembly GCA_003604995.1 of Desulfobulbus sp. GTDB lineage: Bacteria > Desulfobacterota > Desulfobulbia > Desulfobulbales > Desulfobulbaceae > UBA10518. Next base: position 5,453 of record QZJD01000049.1, read on the forward strand.
TCAACCTGCCGCCGATGATGGAGTTCAAGGTGGCCAAGGTGCGGATTTCCGCATGGGTAACCATCCCGGTCGGCCTGTTCACCGGTATGCTGGCGGCCACCATCGCGGTGGGCGGCTTCATCGGCGTGCCCGGCATGATCTATGTGGTGGGCGCTTCCGCCTTGGTGGCCACCGCCACCGAGTTGATCATCGCCTTCATCATGGGCCTGTGGGGATCCATTCAGTGGGGTATGGCCGGTCTGATCGACATCCGGATGTCGCTGCTGATCCTGGCCGGTTCGCTGATCGGCGTACAGCTCGGCGCCCTGGGCACGACCTATGTCAAGGATCATGTCATTAAGATAGTTATGGCCTCGGTGATGCTCATCGTTGCCGTATCCCGCGGCGCCCTGGTGCCGGGCTATCTCGCCGCGGTCGGCCTGCGGTCTGAGCTGGACCCGCAGATGGCCTCCGTGCTGAAAACGATCAGCGACCTGGCTCTGTTCGCGGCGCTGGGAACGGCGGGCATCATCATTAGCGCCGCCATGGTCAAGGGTATGGTTGCGTCCCGCTCGGAAGAGCGGGCCAAATTGGCAAAGGAGGGAGTGCAGCATGGCTAATTACCGGAAAATTCTGGTAGCCTACGACGGCTCGGCCTCGGCGAAAAACGCCCTGGCCGTTGCCGCCGATATCGCCAAAAAGGACAAATGCTGGATCAAGGTCCTTGCGGTTGTCCCTGATTATCAGGGTGACCTGGACCTGATCGGAGTCAGCAACATCAAGGAGACCATCGAAGGCCCCGGCCAGAAACTTCTGACCGAGGCCAAACAGCTGGCCGAAGGGCACGGGGTCCATGTCTACACCAACCTGGAGCAGGGCGAGCCCTATGAGCGTATCGTCCAGGTGGCGGCAGAGGAAAAATGCGACCTCATCGTCATGGGTCGCAGCGGTCTGAGCCACCTGGAGCGGACGCTGATGGGTGGCGTCACCGCCAGGGTTATCGGCCATACGGACAAAAATGTGCTCATTGTGCCCGAGGATGCCGGGCTCGACTTTCGCCGGGTCCTGGTGGCCGCCGACGGTTCGGAAAACAGCGCGGCCGCGGTCAGGCATGCGGTGGCCGTTGCCAGGGACCATGGCTCAGGACTTGCCGCAGTCTCCGTTGTTCATACCGATGAGGAGATGATCGCCCTGGCGCCCGAGCATATTCAGCATCTCTCGGATCAGGCGCGCAATAACCTCCAGGACGTGGTGGAAATCTGTGACGCCGAAGGGGTCGCCGTGGAAACCTTTGTCCGGGAGGGTGAACCCCATGAGGAGATAACCAAGGTCGCCAAAGAGATCGGCGCATCGGTCATCGTCATGGGCACCCATGGTCGGAAAGGGCTCGGCCGTCTGCTTATGGGCAGCGTGACCGAACGGACCATCGGCTATGCGCCGTGTCCCGTTTTGATTATCCACTGATTATTGATAGACATGTAACAACTCGGAAAAAATATTATTTTGTCATTCCCGTGAAAACGGGAATCTAGTATTTTCAGCTGGTTACTAAGGTACTGGATATTCGCCTTCGCTGGTATGACGAGTTGTTACGAGTCCATCATTTGTTGTCTGACCCGCAAAAAGTGAGGAGCCAATGCCGCCCGTCCTCGTAATTTTTTGAAATCATATTGGCGGATGCTCCGTGTTTTGACTTTTGCGGGCTTATCACTATTCATACCTCATTCTGGGCGTCGGCAATCAAGCCGGTCGTTGCGCGATGCCGGCGTCCAGATCCCAGATCCTCATCTATTTTTTCCGTCATCTTTAGGGATAATTTTTCGATTTGCGTTGCAAAGTGTTGCATAAGGTAACAGCTGAATTCGCCTCGATTCAGCACGATAAACGTATCGTTATTCGTGTGTTGCAATTAGTAGCGTCTCGTTTTGTTCCTGATTGCAGAGAGTTATCGCTGAGCCGGGCTTCATTTTTTTTCTTGACAGCATGCTGGGCTGAGCATTAAGCATACGTGAATTTATCGATGACCGGGACATCAATCAGATCAACACGTCAGTTCCGGAAACTCATTGTTCTTCATGTTCAGGCCTGAGCAGTGACGAAACACCTTGCGGCGATACCGCGCATGGTGATTTCATTGTTTTTTGGCCGTGAAAGTTTTTAATCCTGATTAAAGGAGGGGTGTAATGGTAAAAACGGTTGTTGCAAAATTGACGGGGATATCCATGGCCTGGAGTATGCTGGCCATGCTTCCTGCTCTGGCCCTGGCCAGTGAAGGCGCGGCGCCTGTTCCGGGCACGGTGGCGGACGGGACCGCCTGGTGGGTATGGCCGGTGGTCCTGCTGGTGGTCACCTTTATCATGGGCATCATCGCGGTGCTCGGCGGGGTCGGCGGCGGCGTACTCTTCGTGCCGATCATCAGCGGCTTTTTTCCCTTTCATCTGGACTTTGTCCGCGGCGCGGGCCTGCTGGTCGCCCTGTCCGGCGCGCTGGCCGCCGGTCCCGGTCTGCTCAAGGCCAACCTGGCCAGCCTGCGCCTGGCCCTGCCGGTGGCCCTGATCGCCTCCACCATGGCCATAGTCGGCGCCATGGTCGGCCTGGCCCTGCCCACCCATATCGTCCAGCTCGCCCTGGGCGGCACCATCCTCGGTATCGTGGCCATCATGCTCACCGCCAAGAAATCAGCGGTCCCCGATGTCCCCCATGCCGACAATCTTTCCTCGGCCCTGCGGATCACCGGTATCTATTATGAGCCGAGCAGCAAGCAGGACATCAACTGGAAGATCCACCGGACCATCCCGGGTCTGTTCACCTTCATCATCATCGGCTTCATGGCCGGCATGTTCGGCCTCGGCGCCGGCTGGGCCAATGTCCCGGTATTGAACCTGATGATGGGCGCGCCGCTGAAGATCAGTGTCGCCACCAGCAAGTTCCTGCTCTCCATCACCGACACCTCCGCCGCCTGGATCTATCTGAATCAGGGTTGCGTCATCCCCATGCTGGTGGTCCCCTCGCTGATCGGGATCATGCTGGGGTCTTTGGTGGGAGTCCGGATCCTCAAGGTGGCCAAGCCGACATTCATCAGATGGATGGTCATCGGCATTCTCGCCTTTGCCGGCCTCAAGGCTATGCACAAAGGCCTGTCCGTCATGGGCATTCTATAAGAGAATTTTAAGGAGAACCTCGCTATGACTGAAATAAAAAAAGAAGCAACTCCGGAGCAGCTGCTCTACGCCAATATTCTGGAAAAGGGCATGCTGGTCGGCCTGGGACTCATGTTCCTGACCTTTGCCCTGTATGTGTTCGGGATTATGAAACCCGTCGTGCCGACGAACGAGATCGCCAATTACTGGAACATGCCGGTGCACGACTATCTGGTCGCCATTAACACCAACTTCCTGCATGGGGATTCCCTTCCCACCGGCTGGACCTGGCTCAAACTCATCTCCCGGGGGGATTTCCTTAATTTTATTCCGATCGTCATCCTCTCCGGCGTGACCATCCTGTGTTACATCGTTATCATCCCCGGCCTTTTTGCCCGCAAGGATACGGCCATGGGTGTGATTGCATCAATCACCGCCCTGATCCTGATCCTGGCCGCCAGCGGCATCCTTGCCACCGGCGGACATTGATTCGGACTGAGAGCAAATTTATTTCTAAAAAAAAAGGCAGCGGTCCCACGGACCGCTGCCTTTTTTATTTTTGGTTCTGGGCCTGCCAGTCCGCAGGACCGATCGAAGCCTGGTTTCCCTTTCCTACAATCCCAGGGTCTCTGCCGCTCGGTTGAAATCATCCTCCTTGACGTAAATCAGATAGCCGTAGCTGCTCCGTCCGTCCGTTACCCCGCTGGAGGCAAAGACATTGATATTCGCTTCGAAAAGTTTTTGATGGATCCCGGCCAGGGCGCCCAGATCGTCATCGCCCTGGATCAGGAGGGCATGGTGCGGTCCGTCTAAATGGATGCCGCTCTTTTTTGCCTCGTTGACCAGTTTTGCCGGTTCCTCGGGGAACACCGCAAGCTGAGTGGAATCCGGCCCGACCGGAATGGCCGAGAAGGCGAGTTGGTTCACGCCCATGCCGGCAAGGAGGTTGAGCAATTTGTAGGCCTCACCCGGTTTGTCCCGGACCAGGGTATAGTAGTACTCGACACGTCGAATGTTGAACGGCATAAACTCCCTCCCCCATATCTTGTGCAAAATGAATAATTATCAGTCTTGCGCTTTTGGCGAGGCTGACGCCGGTATGCCTATGAACTCCTCGGTTACTGGTGCTCTGGGTAGTAATTTTTTCGTAATCATCAGGATGTACTTTCTATTATATTCCTGGTGCCGTTGACTGTCAAACCGCCCCTGATCTTCCGTGGTGCATCATTGTATCTGTTTGCACTTCGCGCAGTTTTTTTCGATCCACTGGAACGAACACCGAAGCGATCGATCTGGCGCCGGATCGGCAGGCGGCAGCCGTTGCTTGGCGGCTTCCACCGTTGGTCCGGGGAAAAGAAATAGGGAGCCGGCAATATAATGGTTGTTTCCGTCCCTTTCCTGAAATAGTATTCAGTTGATAATGAAGGGCCGTACTTTTGTTGACGGACTGGGCGGACGACACTGCCGGGAGGGAGGTAATCGGCGGATGCACGATGTGTTGACGGTTTGCTGTTACTGCGGTTGCGGCTGCGGCCTCTACCTGCGGGTGGAAGGGGGCCGGGTGGTGGGTGCCATGCCCAGCCGGAGCCATCCCGTTTCCCGGAACAACCTCTGCGCCAAGGGCTGGCAATCCTTTGCCTTTATCCATCATCCCGACCGCTTGACCCGGCCCCTGGTCCGCAAAAAGGGCAGGCTGCACCCGGTCGGCTGGGACGAGGCCCTGGACGCGGCGGCCCAGGGCCTGCGCCGGGTCAGGGAGGCCCATGGCCCCGATCGGATCGGCGTGCTGGCCTCTGCCAAATGCACCAACGAGGAGAATTATCTTCTCCAGAAATTTGCCCGCGCCGCGCTCGGCACCAATAATATCGACCACTGCGCCCGGCTCTGACACGCGCCCTCCGTGGCAGGTCTTGCCATGACCTTCGGTTCCGGGGCGATGACCAACTCCATCGCCGAGATCGGCGAGGCGCAGGTTATCCTGGTCTCCGGCTCCAATACTACCGAAACCCATCCGCAGATCGCCCGCCGGATATACGAAGGCGTGGACCGCGGCGCCCGGCTCATCGTCATCGACCCGCGACGGACCAGGTTGGCCCGTCATGCCCACATCCACCTTCAGATCCGGCCGGGTACCGATATCCCTCTCCTCAACGGGATGATGCGCTGCATCCTTGATGAAAACCTGGTGGACGACCTTTTCGTCGAGATGCGCACTGAAAATTTTCTTGCCCTGCGCGACATGCTCTACCGGGTGGACATTGCCCAATGCGCCACGCTCTGCGGCGTGGACGAGGAACAGCTCCGCCTGGCGGCCCGCAGTTATGCCCGGGCGCAGCGCTCGGTCATCTGCTACTGCCTGGGGGTCACCCAGCATGTGTGCGGAACCGCCAATGTTCGCTCCTATGCCAATCTGGCCATGCTCACCGGCCACGTGGAGCAGGAATTTACCGGGGTGGACCCCCTGCGCGGCCAGAGCAACGTCCAGGGCGCCTGTGACATGGGGGCGTTGCCGGGAGTGCTTTCCGGCTATCAGCCGGTGAGCGATCCGTCGGTGCGGGCACGTTTTGAGCGGGCCTGGCGGGTGGAGCTCCCGACAACGCCCGGTCTCACCGTCCTCGACATGACCCATGGAGATGGGAGCAGTGACGATGCCGGGGTCAGGGCACTGTACGTCATGGGCGAGAACCCGGCCCTCAGTGATCCGGACCTGGGCCGGGTCCGCGCCACCCTGGCGGGGCTTGATTTCCTGGTGGTGGCCGACCTCTTTCTCACCGAGACCGCCCGGCTGGCCGACGTGGTTTTTCCTGCGGCGAGTTTTGCTGAAAAAAGCGGGACAATCACCAATTCCGAACGCCGGGTCCAGCTGATGCGCCAGGCCATTGACCCCGTGGGTTCCTCATGGCCGGACCACCGGATCATCATTGAACTGAGCCGACGCCTCGGCTATGCCATGAACTACCAGTCCCCCGCCGAGATTATGGAGGAGATCTGCATGCTCACTCCGATCTACGGCGGCATGTACCACGATCGCCTGGACAACGGCGAAGGCCTCCAGTGGCCCTGCCCGGACCGGCGGCACGGCTCGACCCAGTATCTCCATAAGTACAGCTTCACCCGGGGCCGGGGGCGGTTCGAGCCGGCCGGCCATGTTCCCCCGGCCGAGGCGGCGGAGGAGGAGTTTCCCTACATCCTGGTAACCGGTCGGGTCTATCACCAGTACCACACGGGAACGATGACCCGCCGCAGTGATCTCGCCAACCGGGAATACAGTCGGCCCCTTATAGAGGTCCACCCGGATGATGCAAGAAAACTGCATCTCCGCTCCGGCCTGGCGGCCCGGGTTGTCTCCCGCCGGGGCTCATGCGTCTTTACGGTCCGGGTGAGCGAGCGGGTCGCAGCCGGCCACCTCTTTGCCACCTTTCATTTTGCCGAAGCGCCGGTGAATCTCCTCACCGGCTCTGCCAGCGATCCGGTGGCCCGATGCCCCGAATACAAGGTCTGCGCCGTACGCATCGAGAGGGAGGCGTGATGAAGAAGGACCATAGTCCCATCAGGATCCGGCGGCCGTCGACAACCGTTTTCGAGGAGGGCGAAGCGTGCACCGGACCCTGATTCTGCAAAAAGACCATCTCCTCCCCCTGCTGCGCAAGCTGCGCAAAGATAACCGCGTAATCGCTCCGGTGCGTAACCGGTTCGGCGACACTTTTTTTACCGAAATCGAGGACTTTGACAACGCGGCCATTGATCTTGACCAACAGCCGCAGACCTCGCTCAAATCTTTTTTTCTGCCGCAGTCCGAGACCCTCTGTCGCTACGTGACGGGCAAGCATCCAGAGAGCGGCGCCCTGGAATACAGCTTTCATGCCCAGGTGCCGGTCAGGACGCCCACCGTTTATTTTGGGGTCCGCTCATGTGATCTGTTCGCGGTCATGTATACCGATCTGGTCTTCCGCCGAGCCCGGGAGCGGGACATCTATTATGACCGGCGGCGCTCCGACGCCGTCTTCATCAGCATCGGCTGCGCCCGTCCCTTTGCCGACTGTTTCTGCAACGCCACCCGCAGCGGCCCGTTCCTGGATATGGGCTTTGATCTGCAGCTCACCGATCTGGGCGATCGCTGGTTTGTTCAGATCGGCCGGCCGCGCGGCGTGCGTCTCATCGAGGAGTGGCCGGCATTTTTTACCCTGGCCAGTGAGGCGGACCGCAAGGCCCAGTTTCAAGTGGAACTGGAGGCGCGGGGCCTGTTCAGACGACATGTCCATGTCGATCTGGCGGTCAAGCTGCTCCAGGAGCAGCCGGATCATGCCGCGGTTTTTGCCGAGCTGTCACGCCGCTGCCAGGACTGCGGCGGTTGCGCCTATATCTGTCCCACCTGCATCTGTTTCAATATCGCTGACCTGCGGCTGGACGAGGATGGCGGCGAGCGGGTGCGCACCTGGGATGCCTGCACCTTTGCCGGCTTTACCCGGATGACCGGCGACTGCAATCCTGTGGACGGGGAGACGGGGCGGGTGCGCAAGCGCTTTCTTCACAAGCTGTTGCACGATGTGCAAAAACACGGCCGCCCGAGTTGCGTGGGCTGCGGTCGGTGCGTCAACATGTGTTTCGGGGGCGTGGATATCATCCGTTGCATTGAGATGCTCGCCGCCGAAGGGGAAAACGGTTCCGGAGGGAGGTGGTGATGAGCGACGGCACGGACGACAAACCGTTCACTCCGGCAAATCCGACCTGCATCATCGCCACCGGCGGGAACCCCTATCTGCCCCGGCCGGCAGTGGTCAAACGGATCGTCGAGGAAAATCCGACGGTCCGCACCCTGGAGCTAGCGCTGGCGGATGAAATCGACAATGCCCATTTTACCTATCTGCCTGGCCAGTTCCTGATGCTTTCCCTGCCGCATTGCGGCGAAGCGCCCTTTACCTTTTCCTCGTCGCCCACCCGCTCCGGCAGTTTTGCCCTGACCATCCGCCGGGCCGGCCTGCTGACCACGGCCGTTCATGCCCTGCAACGCGGCGACACGGTCTGCGTGCGCGGCCCGTACGGCAGGCCCTTTCCTTTAGAGGAACTTGCCGGCAGCGACCTGCTTTTTGTCGCCGGCGGCATCGGCATGGCCCCGCTGCGTTCCCTTCTTGCCTACTGCCTGGCGCACCGCTCGCGGTACGGAACGGTTACCGTACTCTACGGCTGCCGGCAACCGGGCGAGTTCTGTTTCCAGCAGGAGCTGCAACAGTGGCGGGATGACCGTGCCATTCACTTGCTGTGCACCGTGGACCAGGGGGATCCGGCCTGGCAGGGTAGGGTGGGACTGGTCACCTCCCTGCTTGACGAGATCGAGGTCAATCCCGGCCGACTCAAGGCGCTGGTTTGCGGCCCGGGGATCATGATCCGCTTCGTCATCGGCCATTTGCAGGAGCTGGGGCTTCCGGCGGGCAGCATCATCACCACCCTGGAGCGGCAGATGAAATGCGGCATCGGCCTTTGCGGCCACTGCCATTTTGATGATAAACTGATCTGTGCCGACGGCCCGGTCTTCCTGGGCAGCGAACTTCCGAACCTGGAGAGGCTATGAACGGGCCGACCTCCACCTGCCGCGTGACTTTCCTCCCTTCCGGCCGCAAGGTCCTGGCGACCCCCGGAACCCTTCTTATCCGCGCCGCGCGGGAGGCGGGTCTGCATATCAACGCCTCCTGCGGCGGTACCGGCGTATGCGGTAAATGCCGGATCAGGGTGGAGCAGGGGAGCGTTGTCGGCGGGATCGGCGAACGGCTGTCGCCGGCGGAGCGGGAGCAGGGATACCGGCAGGCCTGCACCGCGCTGGTCGAGGGTGATGTGGTCGTCCGGATCGAGGAGGCGGGCGGCCTGCTGGGCGGGCAGCTCAACAGCGGCGTGCCGGAACGCCACCGCGCCCGCATGCACTTCTTCGACATCAGCGAGCTGCGGGAAACCGGGATTTTCCTCCCGCCGGTGGAAAAGTTTTTTCTGGAGCTGCCCCGGCCGGATTACGGAGACCGGCAGGCCGACGCCGGCCGGTTGCTGCGCGGACTGGCCGAACAGTACGACGAGCGGCACATCGTCATAAATTACCCCATTCTCCGGCGATTGCGCCGGGCGCTGCGCGAGGATGATTTCCGGGTGACCGTCACTCTGGAGCGGCCGGTCAACAAGCGGTTCCGCTCCCGGGTTCTGCACATCCAGCCCGGCAACTGGACGGAGCGTAATTTCGGCATTGCCGTGGATATCGGAACCACCAGCATCTACGCCCAGCTCCTTGACAAACATAGCGGCGCGGTGCTGGCCGAACGGAGCGAGTATAACCGGCAGCTCAGCTACGGCGAGGACGTCATCTCCCGGATGATCGTCGCCGAAAAGCCCGAGGGCCTCGCCCAGATGCATGACCTGGTCGCCGCGAGCATCAACGGCCTCATCGACGCGATGCTCGCGGACCGGCACATCGGCCGCGACGAGATCACCTCCATCACCTTGGCCGGCAACACGGCCATGACCCACCTGTTTCTGGAACTGGAGCCGCACAATATCCGGCGCAGCCCCTACACGCCTGTTTCCACCATGTTCCCGCCGATCAGGGCGACGGAGCTCGGCCTGCATCTCGGCGACCACTGCATGGCTCTGCTCTATCCGGCGGTCTCCAGCTATGTGGGCGGCGACATCGTCGCCGGGGTCATGGGTTCGGGCATGTACCGCACCGACAAACTGACCCTGTTCATCGACATCGGCACCAACGCGGAGATCGTCATCGGCAATCGCGAATGGCTGGCCTGCGCCGCCTGTTCCGCCGGGCCGGCCTTCGAGGGCGGCGGCATTCAGCACGGGATGCGGGCCGGGGAGGGCGCCATCGACGATTTCAGCCTGGACCCGGTCAGCCTGGAGCCGATGATCATGACCATAGGTGGCAAGCCGGCGGTGGGTATCTGCGGCTCGGGCCTGCTGATCATCATCGCCTCTCTCTTCGAATGCGGGGTTCTTGACGAGCGGGGCCGCTACCGGCGGGACCTGGCCTGCGACCGGATCCGCCCCGGGCGCAGCGGTCATGAATACGTGCTGGTCCGGGCGGAACAGACGGGTATCGAGCGGGACATCGTCCTCACCGAGGTGGATATCGACAATTTCCTCCGGGCCAAGGGCGCCATCTACGCCGGAGTGACCACCCTGCTCCACGAGGTGGGGCTTGCGGTGGCCGACCTGGAGCAGGTGATCCTTGCCGGCGCTTTCGGTTCCTATATCGACCTGGACAGCGCCATCTCGGTGGGCCTGCTGCCGGAAATGGCCGCGGAGCGCTGCCTGTACGTGGGCAACGGCTCACTGATGGGCTGCCGGATGAGCGAGTTGAGCAACCACATCCGCCGGGACGTGGTCCAGGCTACCCAGCGGATGACCAGCTTCGAGCTGTCCGAGGTGCCGTCCTACAAGGACCAGTACGTTGCCGCCCTTTTCCTGCCGCATACCGATGCCGCCCTTTTTCCGAAGGCTGCGGAGCGGCGTCGCCTGCTGCATGCGCTGCACGCTTCCGGCCGGCGAAACGATTGACCAGTGAGCCTCTTGCAAAATGAACGTCGTCGCGAGATCGAGAGAAAAATATTCCGGGCAAGGATGAGTTGTGAAATCGCCCGGAAGCGTAGTAGCGCTCCGATGAGGACGATTTCACAAGGAAGACGCCGCCCAGGATATTTTTAGCCGATCGGAGCAGATCGGTCATTTTGAAAGAGGCTCCAGTTTTTGAGGCCTGCGATATGGCGCTCCGCCATGACCGCGCCTTTGCCGCCGACATTCAGCCGGCAAGGCGTCAAGCCAGGACGGTCGAAGCATGTTTTGCCTGGCGGCGGCCTCTTCTTTGTCTCCGAGGGCAAAGGGTGCTACAATATCCTTGAGGGGAGGGCGGACGTCCGTCCGGAAAGACGTTGATCATCCACAAGGAGGAAAATATGGCAACGGAAGGACAAGCCGGCGGGCATGGCGACCATGTCTGCGAATCCATGGAAAACCATCACAACCATATCTGCCAGCTGATCACCAAAGTGACGGCGGGGGAGATCATCGATATGGTGGATCTGCCCGGTTTTATCTGCGAAAACTGCGCGCGGGCGGCGAACAGCGCCGAATATCTCTGCCGGCCGCGCAGCCTGGCGGAATCTGGCGAGCAGGAGGGATAAGCGTATGTGTAAGTCACCGGGAGGGAAATATATCGTATCCTCTCGCTATTCCTCTTCATTCACATTTTGGCGAGAACCTCGGCCAGTTCCATGAGGTCATACGGCTTGCGGAGCGCCCCGCTGAAACCGTAGGCCTCGGGGTCGGCCAGAACAGGGTCATTGGAGTAGCCGCTGGAAGCGATTATTTTGGCACGGTCATTGATGGCCAGGATTTGTTTGGCTGCTTCCTTGCCGCCCATGCCGCCAGGAATGGTGAGATCCATGATGATGAGGTCGACGGGGCTGTCGCTGGCGAGAGATTGCTGGTAGAGGTTGATGGCGGCATGGCCGTCATCGGCGATCATGACCTTGTGGCCCAGATGCGCAAGAATTTTCCCGGACATGTCCCGCACCTGTTCATCGTCATCCATAAGCAGGATCCGAAGGGGGCCTGCCGACGGTGGAATTGCTTCATGTCGGTCCAGCGGAAGGGCCGTGCCCTTTTCCACGGATGCGGGCAGGAGGATGGTGAAAGTGGTTCCCTCCCCGGGTTTCGAGGTCGCGGTGATATGTCCTCTATGTTTTTTGATAATGGAGTGGGAAATGGCCAGCCCGAGGCCGCTGCCCATGCTTTTAGTGGAAAAGTACGGGTCAAAAATCCTGTCGAGCAGTTCAGGTGGAATGCCGACTCCCTGATCTCTGACAGTAAGCATGACGCAGGGCCGGTGGAGTTCCGGCGCCAGGCTCCGGGCCGCTTCGGCGGTGAGGTTTTGTCCCTGAATTTCGATGGTACCTCCTTCGGGCATGGCATGATCGGCATTGATTACCAGGTTCTGGATGACTTGGCTGATCTGGCCGGAATCGATTTCCACCGGCCAGAGATCATCGGCAAGGTGATACACACAGCCGGTACCACTGCCCCGCAGAACAAACTGGGATGATTCTTTTATTATCTCGCCGATATCGGCAAGTTTTTTTACAGGTTCGCCGCCCTTGGAAAAGGTCAACAGTTGCTGAGTCAGATCCCTGGCGCGCAGCGAGGCTTTTTCCGCTTCTTCCAGAAGGCCGTGGACGTTGATTCCTGCGGGGATCAGATTTCTGGCCAGACTGATGTTGCCGAGGATCGCCGCAAGGAAATTGTTGAAATCGTGGGCAATGCCGCCGGCAAGGATCCCGATCGATTCGAGTTTCTTGACCTTTATCTGTTCCGCTTCCCTTCGTTCTTCATCCGTCACGTCACGAAAGACCAGGACCGCTCCGATGGTCTGCCCATCCCTGTCCCTGATCGGCGCACCTGTCTCGGCAATGCGGCGTTCCGTGCCGTCTCTCGCCACCAGAAGGGGGAAGTCAGCGAGATTGCTGGTCTGGCCGGCGGCCAGCGCCTTGTCAATGGGAGTTGCGCAGCGGGTGCGAGTTTTGGCGTCGATAATCCGACAGACTTCCGCAAAAGGCTGACCCCGGGCCTCGTCCTGGCTCCAGCCGGTGAGGTCCTCCGCCGCTTTGTTGACAACGACCACCCGGCAGTGAGTATCGGTGGTAATGACCCCATCACCGATGCTGCGCAGCGTTACCGCCAGCTGTTCCTTTTCCGCGGCAAGCGCATCCCGGGCCTGAATGCGTTCGACAATTTCTTTTTTGAGCTGCTGATTGGTTTTGTTGATTTCCGTTACCAGCCGGTTGATTTCCGTGAAATCACGGGCGACAAGGACCAGGGCCAGCAATTCTCCCTGTTCATCCCGTACGGCGGAACAGGTGAGGGCCATGGGAATTTTTTGTCCCGACCTGGTCAGGTAGCTGACGTCAAGGTTTATGATTTGGTTTTTGGATGCTTGTTCCGCCAAATCCGTTGCCTGCAACTCAGGACTTTCGACGATGGACCAAACCGTTTTTCCGAGCAGTTCGTGCTCCCGATATCCCAGCAGGGTGCGGGTGGCGGAGTTGATCGAAACAATGACGGCGGCGGGATTGATGACGACCAGCGAATCAGCCATGGAATCAACGATGTTGGCCGTGAACTTCTGGGCGGTAAGCAGATCCGTGCGCATTCCCGACAGATTGATCGCCATCTGGTTGAATTCGCGGATCAGATCGCTGAGTTCGTCGCTGGTGGTGGCCGGAAGAGAGAGGTCAAGCCGGCCGGCCCCTATCTGCCGGGCTGCGGTGCTGAGGGTGCGCAGGGAGGTGGTCAACAGGTGAGCAATGAAAAAGCTGAGGATAAGCGAAACGAGCAGGATGGCGATGCCGGAGATGATGAACGCTTTTCTGGCCTGGGCCGTCATCTCTTTAGCTTCCTGCAGCTTCCGGAGACTGGCGGGGAATTCTTTTTCGATGTGCGGATTGATGGATCGAAGAAACACCTCGAGCATGTTGTCGATCTTCCGGCGCGCCGCCGACACTTCATCAGGATCGGGATTCTTTCGCACCAGCAGGAGATAGCTGGCCACCGACCGGTTGAATTCTTCGACCATGCCTTCAATACGGGCATGCAGCGCCTCGTCGGCGGGATGGTACATCTGATGCATGGTCTTGTACGTCCCGAGAATGGAAATGGATTGTTCTATCTTTTTTTTGGTCGCCTCGTCCGGCTGCTCGGCGTACTGGGCAAGGAGGAAAAGGGCATGATAGAGTTCGGAGGTCATTTGGGCCAAGGCGACATTGCCCGGAAGGGTCTTGCCGGCCACCTCATCGAAGTTGGCCACCGTTCTTTCCTGAACGAGTAATCCGGCGCAGTAACTGACGATCAAGGTCAGGGCGGAAACCAACAGGAACCCGCCCAGCAGCTTTTCGCGAATTTTCATCTACTTTGTCCGTAACCGAATCTGGCGAAAATGCTTTTGCCCTCGGTGGAGAGAAAGTCGACAAAGAGGGCTGCCTGGTTCGGAGCCTTTGAGTATGCCAAGACCGCCGCGTGGATGGTTTCGCTCCTGTTGATGGAGTCTGGAATTTTTACGAGCTTGAGGCCTTCGGCTTCCGGCCAGCTCAACATGTCGGCCCAGATCATGGCGGCGTCGACCTCACCCTCCGACACCAGGGCCAGCAGCTCATTGACCGTGGAAGCGGTGACGACTACGTTATTCCAGAGAGCCGCGGGCCGCTCGGAGGTTTCGAAAATTTCAACCGCCAGTCCGCCGATGGCGCACATGTCCTTGTTGCCGACGGCGATACGGACCCCATCCGCCAGCAAATCCGAAAAGGTTTCGAGTTGCTTGCTGCTGTCGGTGCGAACGGCAAAGGCGGGAATGTGCTCCGCCAGTTCCCGTTTGTAGGTCAAAATGTTTTCTGCCGCGATGATGTAGGGCGCCGAACCGGGAATGAATATGTCGCCGGCAAGGGTTTTTCCGATGGTGGCGAGGAGGTTTTCGCTGCCCGCGTAGATGACCGTGACAGGGATGCCGTGCCGTTGTTCAAAAGCCGGGATCGCTTCGTCGATGATCGGTTTGAGTCCCTTTCCAGCGTAGACAAGCAACGGTTTTTGCTCCTGGGGTCCGCAGCTGGTGAGGAGGGGCAACATGCAAAGCAGCAGCAACAAATATAGCCGTGCATTCCATGTTTCTTCCATTCTGATCGACTCGGTCACTTTTCTGTTCTTACGGATGGTGACAGTATGTTCTGATTGAAATAATAATTCATGATTTAAGGAAAAAGAAACTTTTTCTTGCCGAATAATCAGCGGGCCCGGAAATATTGGTTGCCGCGCCCGCGGAAGAAAAAAGAGGGGTGGGGTCGACGCTGAGCGATTTTGTGCTTGAAGAGCCTCTTGTAAAATGAACGTCGTCGCGAGATCGGGAGAAAAATATTCCGGGCAAGGATGAGTTGTGAAATCGCCCGGAAGCGGAGCAGCGCTCCGTTGACAACGATTTCACAAGGAAGACGCCGCCCAGGATATTTTTAACCGATCGGAGGAGATGGTCATTTTGAAAGAGGCTCTGAAGACAGGCGGCCCTGTTCGTCCGATTTGAATAAAAATGAAAGTGTTCCCGCTGGAATTGCAAGAGGGCCGCCTGATAACCGAGACGGCAGCCAGAAATAGTCCGCGGCTATCCTTTGCGCAGCACCCGCTTGTCGCCGATGCGGATGGTCAGCTTGATCCGGTCGAAGTATTCGAGAATGGGGATGGAGAATTTACGGGTCAGCCCGGTGAGGTCCTTGAAGCGGGGGGCGTCGATCTCGCCTTCCTTCTGG
Organism: Desulfobulbus sp.; assembly: GCA_003604995.1. Lineage (GTDB taxonomy): Bacteria > Desulfobacterota > Desulfobulbia > Desulfobulbales > Desulfobulbaceae > UBA10518. The sequence continues at coordinate 20,901 of QZJD01000049.1, forward strand.
ATATAGGCGGTGAGCTGCCCGGCCAGCTTCTCCAGGCTCGCCGGATCGAAATAGAGGGATTCCGAAACCTTCACCAGGTGTTTGTCCTGGAGCAGCAGGGCAAAAACCTGATTGACCTGTTTTTCCGGAAAATCCTTCAATCGCTCCTTGACTTCGCTGAGGATCGGCGGGGTCAGGCCTCCCTGCCGGTACAGTTCAAGGATGGTGTTGCGCAGCTCCTGCTCGTCCACCTGGAGGGTGACGGCAAAACCGGGCAGGCGAATCTCAGCCTGTTCCTGGACGATTTCCTTTTTCTTGAGCAGGGTGTCCAGGGCGTACTGAAAGAGCTTCGGATCCACCGGCGGCTTGAAGCCGGAACGCAGTTCTTCCCGGGCCAGCCCGGTTTTCAGGGGATTTGCCTCATGGTAGCGGGTGAGCACGTCGAGGATCGTGCGGGTCAGGCTTTCCACCACCGGCGCCGCCACCAGCCGCTGCCGTTCCGAGTCCACCACCACGATTTCGCCGGTGGAGACCGGCAGTTGCAGGAGTTTTTTCAGCCGGTTGCCGAAGACCCCCAGGCGGGTTGAGAGCTGCTTCTGGGTGAGACCTGCCTGGCCTGCTTCCCGAAGGAACAGCAGTAGCCGCTCCTGGTCCGAGCCGTCCGAATATATCTCGAAAACTCGACGGTTGTTTTCGCGGTCCTGCGCCGAGGTCCGCTTGCGCTTGGGCGGGGCATTGTTGCGGATGGTCCCGCCGCCGATGGTTCGGACCGGCGAGTAGCTGCGGATCACGTAGCGGTCGCCCGGCCAGACCGCAGCCGGTTCCAGGAGGAGGAGCTGTACCGCGCCCTTTTCGCCGGGCTGCAATTCGTCCTGTTCCAGGAAGACCAGGCGGCCGGCAATCTCCCGGGTGCCGACATGGACCCGCACCTGGCTGCGGTTTTTCAATTTGGCAGGGTTGGAGGCCAGGTAGTGAAAATCGGCGTCGAGCAGGGTGGAATTGACCAGGCTGTCAGGGGTGGCGGCCATGTCCCCGCGGTTGACCTGTTCCTTGTCGATGCCCTGGAGATTGATGGCGGTGCGGTGGCCGGCCTCGACCAGATCCACATCCATGCCGTGCACCTGAATCCCGCGGACCTTGGCGATCACTCCGGCCGGGTAGAACTCCAGTTCCTCGCCCAGGGCGACCCTGCCGTTCATGGAGGAGCCGGTGATCACCGTGCCGAAGCCCTTCATCGAAAAGACGCGGTCCACGGCCAGCCGGAATGGTCCGTGTTCTTCCTGAAAGACGGTTTTGCGGATTTTTTCGTCCAGGACCGCCCGCACCCCATCCACTCCTTCGCCGGTCACCGACGAAACGGCGATGATCGGCGCCTCTTCGAGAAATGATCCTTTGAAGAAGTCACGGACGTCGTCTTCGACCATCTCCAGCCATTCCTCGCTGACCATGTCTTTTTTGGTCAGGACGATGAGTCCGTCCCGGATGCCGAGCAGCTGACAGATTTCGAAGTGCTCTCTGGTCTGGGGCATGATCCCTTCGTCCGCGGCGATGATAAAGGCCACCAGGTCCATGCCGGCTGCGCCGGCGACCATGTTGCGGACAAATTTTTCATGGCCGGGCACATCGACGATGCCGAGACGATGGCCGCAGGGAAGATCGATATAGGCAAAGCCCAGTTCGATGGTGATGCCCCGCGCCTTTTCCTCCTTCAGCCGGTCGGTATCGATGCCGGTCAGGGCCTTGATCAGACTGGTTTTGCCGTGATCGACATGGCCGGCGGTTCCGAGTATCAGTTCACGCATGGATGCTCCGCAAAGGCTGTTGGGCTGAAGGCTGTTGGGCTGAAGGCTGTTAGGCGGAAGAAAGACAGGCCAAAAGACAAGAGGCTGAAGGCGGTCAGGCACTGTTCAGCAATGGTATGGGGAATATTCATGTATTTTCCAAATTGATTCATTTCCAGCCAGCAGTCACACCTAACACCTAACACCTAACACCTAACAGCCTTCAGCCTGAAGTTCTAACAGCCTTCAGCCTAGAAACCTTCCTGCAAAAAAGGGTTTGCCCGTGCCTCTTCGCCGATGGTGGATTTGAGACCGCCGTAGCCGTGACCGGGCCAGACGATGGTCTCGGGGGGCAGAGTCAGGAGGCGGGTACGGATCGATTGCAGCAGCTCATGGGTGGAGCCGCCCGGAAAGTCGCTGCGGCCGACGCCGTCGACAAACAGGGTGTCACCGGTAAAACAGTGGGGTTCGCTGTACAGACAGATCCCGCCGGGGGTGTGGCCGGGAGTGTGGATGACCCGGAGCTGTTCCCTGCCGAATTCGATGGTGTCGCCGTCCTTGACCAGCCGGTCAGGTTTGGGGGATTCCGGCAGGCCGAGGATGGAAAAATATTCCTGGGTCTGCGGCTGCCAGAAAAATACCGCGTCATCCGCATGCATGATGATCTTGCCGCCGGTAGACTCGCGCAGGGAGGCGTTGCCGCAGACATGGTCCGGATGGCCGTGGGTGGCGATCAGGTACCTGACCCGCAGGCTGTTTTTCAGGCAATGGGTAAGGATTTTATCTTCCTCTCCGCCGGGATCAATGATCACCGCTTCCTTTGTTTCCTCGCAGCTTACGATATAGCAGCAGACCTGGAGCATGCCGACGGTCATCTGATGGATGTGCATGAAGTCAGTTCCTGTCGATTTTCAGGGAAAGGAATGGACAGCGTCTTATTAGCAGGAGCACTTGTTGGGATCGCAGCCGGTGGGACCGCAAGCGCAACCTGTATTGGCGGCGTTGACCATGTTCAGGCCGACCGGCTTCTGCACCGGTAATCGCGTCACCACCGCTTCGACCACCTCGCTGAAGGCCTTGGTGGCCGGGGTATCGGCTTCCGAGGAAAGGTACGGCTTACCGGTATCGCCGGCGACGACCACCCTGGGATCCATGGGGACGCGGCCCAGAAACGGCAGCTCAAATTCGCGGGCGACCTGCTCGCCGCCGCCGGTACTGAAAATATCGACCCGCTCCTCGCAATGGGGGCAGATGAAGCCGGACATGTTTTCCACGACCCCGAGGATCGGCATCTTCACGGTCTTGCAGAAATTGATGGATTTGCGGACATCGGCCAGGGCCACTGACTGGGGGGTGGTGACCACCAGGGCCTGGACTCCGGTGATGGTCTGGGCGACGGACAGCGGTTCGTCGCCGGTGCCGGGCGGCGCGTCCACCACCAGATAATCCAGCTCGCCCCAGTCCATGTCGGCGACGAACTGGCGGATGGCCTGGATCTTGAGCGGGCCGCGCCAGATGATCGCATCGTCGCGGTTTTTCATCATGTATTCCAGGGAAACCACCTTCAGGTTGTCGTTGTAGGTCAGAGTGGGCACCAGGTCCCCGGGGTTTTTAGGCGGTTGCAGAGAGCCGCCCAGATTCAGCATCCGGCAGATGTCCGGCCCGTGCAGGTCCACGTCCATAAGCCCGACCCGATAGCCGCGGTGGGCAAGACCCAGGGCCAGGTTGACCGCGACGGTGGATTTGCCGACCCCGCCCTTGCCGCTCATGACCAGGATCTTGTTGCGGATCTTGCCGAGCGATCTGGTGATGGCGATCTCCTGCTGCGCGAGCGC
>QZJD01000008.1 GCA_003604995.1 Desulfobulbus sp.
GTGGTTATTGTCTTTGCCATGGTGTGCCTCCTTTGGGTTATTTCAACGTTCTCGTCTTTCGTCGTGTCTTGCCCTTATCATTGCACACCCCATGCCAATTCAGAGGCAACCAGCACCGCGATACTTTACATAGACGCAACTACCTAAAATTATTTATTTTATATTTCATGAATCCCTCTTCCGAAAAATTTCCATGGGGCAAGAGAGCACGGCCGGATCCGGACCATCACCACGCGGCCGGACCCTACCAGATAAATAAAGTATCGATATTTCAGCTAATTAAATCGAAGAAGGGGAAGGGCGGCGACACGCACCTGCGGCACCACACAATTGTAGCATGAGACAGATCCGTGGCAGGCCCTTCCGAACAGAAGTGTGGTATGGGCTTAGAAACCGGTGGGGTCGATGCTGTAGAGCCGCATCTTCCGGTACAGCGTGCTGCGATCGATACCGAGAAGGCGGGCAGCTTTAGCCTTGTTGCCACTGCACTTGGTGAGTATCCGCACGATTCGTTCGGATTCGCTTTCCGTCTCGTCAACCGGTTCAGGGGTCAGATAATCGTAATTTTCAGACCCGCCCCGTGCGGCTTCCGGACTTTGAACGGAAAATTCATAGGAAAGGTGGTCGGTGGTGATCGTTGAGCCGGTGCACAGGACGCAGGCCCGCTCCATGACATGCTCCAGCTCCCGAACATTGCCGGGCCAGCTGTAATCAGTCAGTGCCGCCAGGGCCTGATCGGATATCCCGGCGATCTCCTTGCCGAGACGTTTGTTGAAACGCTCAAGGAAATGGCTGACCAGAAGGGGGATGTCCTCTTCACGCTCACGCAGCGGCGGGAGAATGATATCAATGACCCGCAGCCTGTAGTACAGGTCTTCCCGGAATGTCCCTTCCAGGACCTTCTGCTTGAGGTCGGCGTTGGTGGCGGCAATAACCCGGACATCCACCTTGAGGGGCATGTCATGCCCGACTGGATAAAAGGTCCGCTCCTGGAGGAAGCGCAACAGACGGAGTTGCATGGCCGGAGAAATATCGCCGATCTCATCAAGGAAGAGGGTGCCACCGTCCGCCTGGACGATGCGCCCTTGCCTGTTGCGGTCCGCACCGGTGAAGGATCCTTTTTTATGACCGAACAGTTCGCTTTCCAGAAGGTTTTCCGGGATCGCGGTGCAATCAACCTTGATGATCGGCATATCCCGGCGGGGACTTTCGGCGTGCAGGGCCTCGGCCACCAGTTCCTTGCCGGTGCCGGACTCTCCGGTGATCAAAACAGTGGTATCCACCTGGCCGACATTTTCGATCAAGGTATACACCGTCTGCATGGCGCGACTGGAACCGACCAGACGATGGAACTGCTCCCTTCTCCCCCTTTGCTCCAGCGACTCCAACCTGCTCACGTCTCGGGTTACAAAGACCACACCCTGCAAATTCACCGCGCCCGGGACAAGCGGGGAAGCGCTGATTCGAAGCACCATTCGGCCGGCCGGCCCCTGGAACTCAATGCGATGCTCGGGCAGTTCCTGTTGCGACTCCAGGACGATGAGGGCGTCCTGCAGGCATGCCGTGGCATAGGCGCTCTCTATCTTCTGCAGATTGGCGCCGACCTGGAGCTCCGGCACGACCTTGGCGGCGAATTCCCGCGCCCGATCGTTCATCTGCACGACCTCCAGGTCCGGATCAACAGTAATGATGATGTCGCGAACACTGCGAAAGATGGTCTCCAGATTCTGCCGATAGTTTTCCTTTTCCTGTTCCAGGGCATCCTTGGCCTTCTGCAGGCTGTACTGCTGCAAGGCCATCCTTGCCGTACGCAGCAGCTCCTCTTTCTTAACCGGCTTGGCCAGATAATCAAAGGCCCCGAGACGGACGGCCTCGGAGGCCGATTTTATGTTCGGATAGCCGGTGACCATAACCACCGGACACTGCTGGTTCACTTCTTTGGCCCGGCGCAGCAGATCGATCCCCGATGCCCCCTCCAGCACGATATCCGAGACAATGAGGTCGTAGGTGTTGTTTTCGATCAGATGCAGAGCCTCGTCAAAGGTGGAGGCCACCGTTACCGGGCCGTAGCCTTCCCGGGACAGAAACGTCTTAAAGGTCAGACGAAGACTCTCCTCGTCATCCACCACCAGAATTCTGGATTCTTCCTTGCTCAGGTCAATCATCTATTATTTCCTTTCCGTCGGGGTCTCCCCCATGCCGGTGAGTTCTTCTTCCGTTAATACCGGGATGTCGACGATCATGCTGGTATATTCGCCATTGACGGTCTTCACCTCCAGCCGCCCGCCATGCTTGCCGATAATATCGCGGCTGATGCTCAGGCCAAGGCCCGTCCCTTCTCCTGAAGTCTTTGAGGAATAGAAGGGTTCAAAGATTTTTGCAACTATTTCGTCGGGGATTCCGGTTCCCAGATCCTTGACGATAATCCGGTTATACTCCTCCTCTTCTACCGTAACGACCTCCCCGCTCACAATAATTTTTTTCCGAGGTTCCTTGCCGGGATACCTCTGATTGAGCGCGTAGCGGGCATTACTGAACAGGTTGAGGAAAACCTGCTGCAACTGCTGATGATGGCCGAAGATGGGAAGGAGATTGTCGGCCAGCTTCAGTTCGAGAATAATGCAGTTTTTGGACAACTGGTGCCGAATAAGATCCACGGCGTCAAAGATGACCTCTTCAATCCTGATCTTGTCGAAATTATCATCCTGCTGCCGGGCAAAGGAAAGGAGATTGGACACAATGGAGGCGACGCGCTCCCCCTCCCGGATGATCTTGTCGCAGATCCTCGTCAGGGTTTCGTTACTGTCGCTTTCATCCTGAATGATCTGCGCATAATTGATGATCCCGTTGATGGGATTGTTAATTTCATGGGCGACGCCGGCGGCAAGCTCTCCCACCGAGGCGAGCTGAACCGAACGCAACGTCTCGGCCTGAAGCAGTTTCTCCTCGGTGATATCCCGGAGAAGGACGAGCATCTTGGTCTGGCCGTCCACATCAACGAACGGCGTATAACTCTGGGCATAGGATTTATTGTTTCCCAGGAGGAGTTCGATGCGCTGAATGGAGTGCTCTTCTATGGCGGCATGCATCAGGCAATGTTCGCACGGCGCCGACCGGCCCCGGTAGAGTTTATAACAACGCTGACCCAGCATGTCGCCGAAGGCCTGCAACGCATCGTCGTTCTGGTACTCGATAATATAATCGGGACAAACGATGTGCACGCTCTGGTTCATGGCGGAAAGCATGCCCTTCAGCTTGTCTCGCTCTCCGCTCAGCTCCTCCTCGAATTTCTTGATGTTGGTGATATCCTCGAAGCTTTCCACCGCACCGATGATATTGCCGTCGTCATCCAGCAGAAAATCGCCGTTCTTGGAGACGATCCGGGTCTGGCCGTTCTTGGTCCTGATGACGCACTCCCGGCCCACAATCGGCTTTTCGATGGAATCCGTATACATGCCGCACTTGCCGGGACAGGGATAGAGGGCGAAAATACTACAGGGCCGACCGACGATTTCCTCTCTGGAATAGCCGGTCAGGGCCGCGGCCTTATCGTTCCAGCTGGTAATATGCCGGTCCAGATCTACGGTAAAGATGGCACTGGGGATGACCCGGTACAGCAGTTCAGAGCGTTTCCGCTCCTGGAGCAGCTCCATCTCGGTCCGCTGCCGTTCCTGGATTTCCAGGCGCAGGGTCTTGTTTGCCTCCAGCAGCTTTGCGGTCCGTTCCCGGAACTGGTGTTCGGAATCCTGATGGGCCGCCTTCAGCCATTTTTCGAAAAGGGTCCAATCGGTGATATCATTGAAAACCTCGACAATCCCCACCATTTTGCCGACATCACCCCGCATGGGGGCGGCAATGATCTCATAGTGGCGGGGAAACTCCCCCTTGTCGTCCATGGTGTATTTGCTCTTGACCACCCCGCCTGTTTCCCGGCAATCAATGAGCGGGCACCCCTCTCCCCTGGTGAAGCAGGGCGCCTCATGCCCGTGCAGGAAGCGGTAACAGTTCTCACCCACCGGGCTGCCCTTGATCTTTTCCGCAAAAAGGATCTCGGCGGCGGGATTGACGAACCTGATCCGTAAATCCGTCCCGATGACCACCACCGGCAGACTGATGCTTTTCACCAGCGAGGTCAAAAACGACATTGATTTCTGAAATTCGGTGTTCATGTCAGGTTCACACTATATATACCCGCCTGCCCCAGGAATATCTCAAATTGCTTATATCATTATCAAAAATCAAAAACCCGAGCATCCGCCACTGACATTTCAACAAGCTGCAAGTGTTGCCGTCGTCGATTCCGCATTTGTTGCGGGGGTGACAAACATTGAGAGAGCGCCCCTGTTCCGCGGCCTCTCCTGCCGCCCGGCAATCATTTACAATCCTCAAGAGAGCCTTGTAACTCACGGGGCTCGTCCATGGTGACGACGGGCAGGTCCACCGTCGCAACCGTGGGGCCGCCGACTGTGCTCTCCACGGAAAGAAAGCCCTGATGGTCTCGCACCAGCCCCTTGCTGATGCTCAGGCCCAGCCCGGTTCCCTTGCCGGGCGGCTTGGTCGTAAACAGCGAGTCAAAAATATGATCGATAATCTCCGAAGGAATGCCGATCCCCCAGTCCGTCACCGTGGTGCTGACATATTCCTTGCCCATGGCGGTTTTCGGCCGGCAACGGATTTCCAGCCGCTTATCCGGAGTGGCCGCCGGATACTTCTGATTGAGCGCGTAACTGGCATTGGTGAGCAGGTTGATAATCACCTGCTGCAACTGTTGGGGGTTTCCCCTGATGAGAGGGAGCTCCGCAGGCAGATCAACGGAGAGCTGGATCCCGTCCTTCTGCAACTGGTGCATGAGCAGCGAGACGCTGTCCTCGATGATATCCTTCATGGAGACCTCCTCGACAACATCGCGCTGGCGGGCAAACGAAAGGAGGTTGCCGACAATGACCGCGATGCGCTCTCCTTCCTTGATGATCCTGGCCATGAAATCCCTGTCGGTGTCATCGTACTTTTCATCGGCATTGTCGAGGAGCAGCTGGGTATAGTTGATGATCCCGTTGATGGGGTTATTTATTTCATGGGCCACCCCGGCGGCAAGCTCGCCGATGGCCGCCAGCTGGCCGGTTCGCAATGCTTCCGACTTCCGGAGCTTCTCCTCGGTGACATCCCTGACCGTAGCGATATAGAGGGTGCCGTCATCAAGGGGCATTTCGCTCAGGGACAACTCGATGGGAAACGCGGAGCCGTCCGTGCGGAATCCGGTCAACTCCCGCTGCGCCCCCACCATGGCCCGGATTTCCCCGCGCAGGGAAGCCTCCTGCCCGGCGGGCAATGTACTGCGTCCGGGAAACTGAATAAAGGAGGCGATGCTCTTGCCGACCGTCTCCTCCTTATCGCAGCCGAACAGATGACAGGCCGGGGCATTGAGCGACTCGATGATCCCGTTCGCGTTCATGGTGATCAAGCCGTCCAGCATATTGTTGATGATGGAGCGCGTCTTGGTCTCGGCCGCTTCTCTTTTGCGAATCGCCTGGGTTATCCGGCGCGAGCTGATGAAGATTCCGGCCAGGCCCAGCAGCCACAAGGGCACATGGGCGAGGGTCAGGAGCACTATATCCCGGCGATAAATGGAAAACAGGAGGCTCATCGGTACGGCCACGCTGATGCCGCCCCGAATATCGCCCAGGGCGTAGCCCTGCTGCTCATGGCACTTCAGGCAGCCGCTTTCGGTCATCATCGGGCGCATCAGCCGCAGATACGGCTGACCATCGATGACCTCCACGGAGCTGATCTGGGTTTCCCCTTTTTCAAAGGCGGCAAGCGCCTCGGACTCCCAGGAATCAGCGGCATTTTCCTCGCGGATGGGGTCAAGGCTGGTGATATGGCCAAGGGCGCTGTTGCTGCCGGTGGACATTTCATATACCTGCCGGATCATGTATTCCGGATTAACCAGGGTCAGGGTTTGGCCGGTGGAGGTGGTGCCGCTGGATTCGGGCAGATGATCCAGATAGGGATTGGGCTGGGTCTTCTCGGTCAGGGGGACATAGACCCCGTTGTGACTGGTGCCCCAGCGGTAATAGAAAAGGTCTTTTTCAAAGATGGTCTTCGCTTCGTTGGTCGCCACCTCGATGATTTCGTTCTTTTGCCGCGCAATATTCCAACTTAATGAAATAATGATAATGATCGTCCAGAATGCCGCAAACAACCAAGTATGGGGATAATCTTTCTCCTGCAGCGCCTGCACAGTTTTCTCCTTGTTCACTGCCTTTTTAACGGCAGCCGTCGTCCGCCGTCGCACGCTCACCTCTGGCTCAGTTTGCGGAAAAAGTACAGGCCGAGGACGTCTCCGCGTCCATTACCCGAGAAAACTATAGCACAAAACAACGGATCAAAACAGTGTAATGCTCTTCAGCAATTCAAATTCGGCAAAAATCGGAAAACAGATGATCCGCATTTCCGAAACGACCCCGTTTGGCAACAGCCCTGATCGCGACTGACCTGCGCCGGACCGAAAAAAAGAACGGAGGTTGCGGTCCGGTTGGCGCGGGATTACAGCGTCTCGCCGTCGCCAAGGTGCCCCGAGGAGGGAAAATCGATCTCCAGCCGCCTGGAGTTGACGATGCAGTTTCGGCCCACTCTCGCCCGATCCGGCAAAACCGCCTCCTTACCGATAAGGGTGATGCCTGTATACAGGTGCTTGGGAAACCGGCGATTGGGAACCTCCCGGTTTTCACCCTCGCCGATCACCGCCCCTTCGCCGATCCGTGCCCGTTTGTCGCAGATGGCCAGGTCAACCACCGCATTCCTGCCGATGACGGAATCCTCGAACACCACTGAATCGCGGACCACCGCTCCCTCCCGGACCTGAACCCCGGGCGACAGCACGGAATTGATCACCGTCCCTTCAATGACGCAGCCCGCGGAAACCATGGAGGTCCTGACCGTGCAGCCGGAGAGAAACCTGGCCGGCGGGCGATCCATGGGCCTGCCGTCCGCGGCGATATTGGTCCGGATGCCCCATTCCTGCGGGGCTATGCCGGACCCCGGCCGGAGGAGATCCATGTTCGCTTCCCAATAAGCCTGGATGGTGCCGACATCCCGCCAGTAACCGTAAAAAGGATAGGCAAAAACATGATCCTGGCCGATGGCCCGGGGCAGGATATGCATGCCGAAATCCAGCTCGTTGCGGTCGCGGGCCAGGGTCTCCAGGAGATAGCGGGTGGTGAAGACATAGATCCCCATGGAGGCGAGATTGGTCCGCGGCACCTTGGGCTTTTCCTCCCAGTCGATGATCCGGTTCGCCTGGTCCACGATGCCGGCGCCGAACTGGTGGATCTGGCTTTTCGGCACCACCATCATCCCGATCGTCACATCCGCCTTTTTCTGGCGATGAAAGGCGATCATCGCATCGAAATCCATATGGTAGATATGGTCGCCGGACAGAATCAGGACCTCCTCGGAAGGATTGGCCTGGATAAAATCAATGTTTTGCCGGAGGGCATCAGCGGTCCCTTTGTACCAGTCGGATTCTTTTTCTCCTGTCCGGGGTGGCAGAATTTTGACTCCCCGGGTGCGGCCGGTGAAATCCCACGCTTCGCCGCCGCCGATATGGCGCATCAGGGACAGTGGCTTGTACTGGGTCAGCACCCCGACCTTGGTCAGGCCTGAATTCATGACATTGCTCAGGCTGAAATCGATGATCCGGAAGATGCCGGCAAAGGGCACTGCCGGTTTGGCCCGGTGACCGACCAGGATATTCAACCTGCTGCCTACCCCTCCGGCCAGAAGCAGGACCAGGGCATCCTTGCTGGCGATCATCGCAGCACCTCCCCGTCCGCCAGTTCCGCCGAATTCCATTTTTCCGGAGGAAGCTGGGGATACACCGTGCAGCCGCGGCCAATGCTCGTCCCGCCGGGAATATGGTTATTCCAGCCGACAACCGTGATCCCGCCGCCGGCCCCTTCGGCCGATCCACCGATCCGGCATTTCGGACCGAACACGGTATTGACGTCGCTGACCACCCTGTTGATGCGTGCCCCGCGCTGGACGCTGTTGTTGAAGAAAAGGATGGAATCGGAGACCTCCGCCCCCAGCTCCACCCGAACCCCGGGGAAGAGGATGGAATTGCGCACGGTGCCGAAGACATGACAGCCGTTATAGGCCATGCTGTTGTCAAGGACGCCCTCGGCACCGACAATGAGGGGCTGACAGTCGCGGATGTCCCGATGATCGAGGTTGGTGCGCAGGCCCCATTCCTCCATATTGATTTTCGGATTACGGCCCAGCAGATCCATGCTGGTCTTCCAGTACTCGTCCACTGTCCGGGTATAGCCCCAGTAGCCCCGGTAGCGGTAGCCGTACACCTTGCGGCCCTGCTGCATCATCATCGGAATGATGTCGCGGCCGAATTCAAAGGACGCGTGCTTCTGGTTCGCCTCCAGCATGGCGTACAAAACGTCGGTCTTGAAGCAGAGGATGGTCAAGGAGGCAAGATTTCCTTGGGGAGCCTCGGGTTTTTCCACGTAGGCCGCAAGCCTCCCCCCCCTTTCGTCCTCAAACTCTATCTCGCCGATGCCGAAGCGGTGCGCCTGTTGCGGTGACACCTCGATAAAAGCGGCAGTCAGGTCCGCGTCCTTATCCCGGTGATACCCGATCAGATCGCGGTAGTCCATCTGATAGACATGGTCGCCGGAAAGGATCAGAATCTGTTCAGGGTCATGATAGCGGACAAAGTCCAGATTCTGGTATACGGCGTCGGCGGAGCCGCGGTACCATTCCGCGCTCTCCGCGCCCTTGAATGGCGGCAGGATTGATACCCCCCGATGGCGGCCGATCATGTCCCAGGCCGCCCCGGTGCCGATATGATTGATCAGGGAATAAGAACGGTACTGACTGAGAATAGCCACCAACTCGATGCCGGAGCGCATAAGATTGGACAGGGCAAAATCGATGACCCGGGCAAAGCCGCCGAAAGGGACTGCCGACTTGGGCCGGTAAAAGGTCAGCACTCCCAGTTCATCGACCCGGCCGCCGGCCAGGATCATTGCCAGGGTTGAGGGTTTGAGCATAACGCCACCTTTCTGCTGGAATGACTATGAAAAGCGGTTCTGCCGATATAGTAGGGTAAATCATCTTGCCATTGCAAGAACTTTTCTTTGTTTATCTCATCGAAACGATAAGAAAAAATCTTCAGAGGAAGACGAAAGATTGCGCGGATGACGAACGCCGGGCAGAGCGGATGGAGCGGTACGGATACGATGTGGCAGCAGAAATGGGACAAACCGGTACCGGACATTCTCCCAAAAGTGCGGAACCGACGTTGGCGATGCTTATAACCTAATGAAATCCCGGGGGCTGATGTCCAGGGTTTTAATTTCCGCCGGGTTCATTACTTTTCATGACGGGTGGCGAGTCTGATGAGGGTCTGGGTGGTAACCTCCTGATTTTCGGGAAGCTCCAGGTTCTTCACCGGAACCTCGGCCCGGGCGGCCTGTTTGTGCCCGCCAGCCACGCCGTATTTGCCGAAGGTCTTCTGGGCGAAGGCGCCGGCGTTTTTCCGGTACCCGTCACAGCGGAAGATCACCACCAGACGCTCCCCATGGATTCCGGAGACAATCACCCAGGAGAACTGATCCACATGGTTGAGGAAGTCGGCGAGGATGACCAGGATATCCGGCGACCAGACCCTGCCGACATGGACAAAGGCCTTGCCCTTCCTCACCTTCAGCTCGTTCAGGGCGATCTTGAAATATTTCAGCTCGGAGCGGCGCAGGTCGGTCAACTCCAGTTTACGGACCAGGTTCAGGTTGGCCAGACTGAACAGGTAGCGGAAAGAACTGCCGTCGGCGGGCAGGGCGTTCTTCTCGAAATTCTGGGTATCGACCTTGATCCCGTAGAACAGGGCGGTGGCCAGCGCCACCGAGGGCTTGATATTGGCGGCGCGCAGGTACTCCACCATCATGGAGGACACGGCCCCGTAATCGGGCCGGATATCGATGAACCTGGCATCCCATTGAACAGTGACCGGGTGGTGGTCAATGATCGCGTCAAAGCTGACCTTTTCAAAACACGGCAGATGGGGCGGCTGGGAATCGAGAAGGACTTTCTTGGAATAATCGCTGATCTTGAGGGTATGCAGCCGCTCGATGGGGATTTTCAGCCGCTTGACCATCTCCAGGTTGTTGAGCCGCCGTATTTCGTTGGGGTAGCCGATGGTCACGTTCTGCACCCGGTAGCGGAGCAGCCGTTTGACAGCCATGGCCGAAGCCAGGGCGTCGGGATCGGCGTTGATCACCACCAGCACATTATCGTCCTTGCTGAACACCTCCCAGAAGCCGTTCAGTCTGGCCAGGGCGGAGCTTCTGCTTGCGCCGCGGGATACGGTGTCAGAAATTTTTTCTAATCGCTTCTGTTTCAAAAGAAATCAACCAGGTGAACGATAATGATTAGTTCGCAATAAATACCATCCCTGACCCTTCTTCGCGGCAGGCGATTCCTGCCGAGCAATCCGGAACCGGAAGATACGCTGCCGATCCCGCCCAAAAAGACCGGTCAAAAAAAAACCACCGTTACCGCCGAACCGGGCGGCGGACAGTGGTCGGCACGATTCTTTCAGACAAGTTTAATGCTGTGTTCTCCCGAGCCTGGCATTCTGGTCGGCATGACCGGCATCCATTCTCCCATATTCCCATGTGCAACAGAGGCAGCCCGACAAAGTATGCGACTATAGCATACCGATGGCGGAAATTGCAAGTCAGGCGATTTCCGCCCCTGAATCGGCGCGGTAGTGGGGAACCGAGGGGAAAAGGGCCGGATCGGTATGGGGAATGAAGCGGGCACCGGTAAAGCGGAGCATGAACTCCTGATTGACGTTCAGCTCCAGGTAGGTGATTTTGCCGCGGATCTCGAGACTGCGCCGCCGGCAATCCCCTGAAAGCAGAACCTGTTCCGCGCCGCGCAGGGAGCTGTTGCCCACCGCCTGATAGACGTCCAGGGGCAGATCGGGCAGCATGCCCAGCGTGATGGCCTGGCGCGGGTTGATATGCCTGCCGAAGGCGCCGGCGACATGGATCCGGGCCAGATCACCGAAAGCAACGCCGACCTGGGCGGTCAAGGTGGTCAGGATGGAGTACATGGCCGCCTTGGAGCGCATCAGTGAATCCAGGTCCGTCTGGGTCAGGACCACCTCCCGACCGTGCGCACTCTCCGCAGCCGGCACGACGATGAAGCGTGTTCCCTGCTCGTCGATCACCAGACGCCGCCGTAGAAAATCCCGCCGCGCCGCCGAATCGTCGTCCTGCTCCGTCCTGAACTTTCCCCGAAAGTCGATGAGTCGGGCCAAATAGAGTTCCGCCACCAGGTCAATGAGCCCGGAACCGCAGATCCCTTCCGCCGGGGCGCCATTGATGGTGACAAAGGAAAGCCGCCACCGATCGCGGTCAATGGCCACATGCTCCACCGCGCCCGGGCCGGCGCGCATGCCCATGCGGGCCACGCCGCCTTCCAGGGCGGGTCCGGCTGCCCCGGCGCAGGCGATCAGCCACTCCCGGTTGCCCAGAACCACCTCGGCATTAGTTCCCACGTCGATGAGCATGGAGATTCCCTCGGCCCTGTCAAGCTCGGTGGCCAGGATGCCCGAGATCAGATCCCCGCCGAAATAGCTGCCGATACTCGGCATGATCCACACCGGGGCCCCGGAAAAAACCGCCAGGCCCAGTTCGTCAGCCCGGCAGGGGTCCGGGGCATTGACCAGAGGGATGTACGGCTCGCGACAGAGGTGGTAGGGGGAGAGCCCCAGCAGCAGGTGGACCATGGTGGTATTGCCGGATATGCTGACTGCTCGGATATCCTCGGCCGCGCACCCTGCCCTTTCCGCCAGCATCCGGACCAGATCGTTGACCGAGTCGAGCACGGCCGCCCGCAGCTCGGCAAGTCCCGTGCCGCTCCGCCCGGGCCCCAGACGACCGTCCTGACCGGCATGGTGGATCCGGCTGAGGATATCGGCGCCGAAGCCGATCTGGCGATTCACGCATTGGCCCGCGGCCAGGGGGGCGCCCGTGCGCAGGTCAAGCAGCGACCCTTCCAGGTGGGTGGTGCCGAGGTCCAGGGCAAAACCGGGCAGCCGACCGGGCTCTTCCGAAAAAAAATCAACAATCTCGCAGAATGCCGGAAGCATGTTGACCAGGGCGCACCCTTGAAAACCGGCCTGACGGAACTTGCCGGCCAAAGAGGCAAGCAGAGCCAGGGGGATCAGAAGCGGCGCATCAACGCCCTCCGCACGCAACCGGTTGGCCACGGCCTGTTTCAAGCGATCGGCGTCGGCCCGGTTGTCCTGCAGGCTCGGCGGCGAAGCAACGACCGTGATGCACCGGACCAGGGGCGAGCGGGATTCGTGCTTGTGCATATGGGTAACGGCGGCGCCTCCTGCCCCAGGGCATCCTGCTTGACTGGGACAACTGCTCAATGGTAATATGAAAAATTGGCATCGGCGGCACAAGTCCCGCCGAGCCGTGGCTTTCTATACGAGCCTCTTGCAAAATGAACGTCGTCGCGAGATCGAGAAAAAAATATTCCGGGCAAGGATGAGTTGTGAAATCGCCCGGAAGCGTAGCAGCGCTCCGTTGAGGACGATTTCACAAGGAAGACGCCGCCCAGGATTTTTTTAGCCGATCGAAGTAGATGGTCATTTTGAAAGAGGCTCTATACTACAAAGAATTCCGATCGGTTGACAAGGCCTATCTGTACACTTTGCCCTGCCCGCGCGCCTGGAGAAAATGACCGCCCGTGAAACAACTTGACCGCTACATCTTCAGTCAGTTTCTCAAAAACGCCGTCACCCTGATCTTTGGTTTTGTCGCCCTCTATCTCCTCATCGATTTTTTTGAAAAAATCGACAACTTCATGGACAAGGGCAAGCCCATGGGATTGGCATTGAAGTATTTCATGCTCAACATCCCGTTCATCCTTGAACAGATGGGACCGGTCTGCATCCTCCTGTCCGGCGTGATCACCCTCGGGCTCCTCAATCACAGCCGGGAGCTGATCGCCCTCAAGGCCTGCGGCATTGCCCTGCGCAGGATCGTCGCCCCGATCCTGATCGCAGGCCTGGTTTTCAGCGCCCTTCTCCTGGCCATGTCCCAGTTCGTGCTGCCGACGACCATGGAGGTGACCAACCGGATCTGGAACGAGGAGGTCAGAGGCAGGATTCCCCTGGGCATCTTTCGCAACGGCCGCTATTACTACCGCAGCAGTGAGGGTTTTTACTCCTTTGCCCGTCCTGACCCCAAAAAAGATATTTTTTTTAATTTTTCCTTTTCCGCCTGGAACGACGAATACCGCCTCACCGATCTGGTAGCGGCCAGCATGGCCGTATGGAAAGATGACACCTGGACCCTGATGAACGGCCAGGTTCAGAAGGCCGGCGCCGCGAACAGCTTTCCCACGGAGATCTTCAAGGTCCGCGAGTTCAATTTTCCCCATCAACCCGCGGATTTCTTTGTCCCGCAGTATCGTTCCCTGGAATTATCCCTTACCGGACTGTTCCTCGAAGCCAGCCGCACCCAGACCGAAGAAGAAGGCGCCAGGGCCTGGGCGGAATTCTACGGCCGCCTCTTTTACACCCTGCTCGGCCTGCCGCTGCTCCTGCTCGGCCTGCCGCTCCTCCTGATCGTCTACCGCAAATGGGGCCGCGACCTGTCGCTGGCCATCCCGGCGAGCTGCGGCCTGGCCTTCGTCTGCTGGGGCCTGTGGGCGACGTTGCAGTCCTTTGCCAAAACCGGTTATATCAATCCCCTGCTGGCGGCCACCTCCGTCCACCTCGTCATCGGCGCCCTTGGTATTTTCCTGCTGCTGCGCGAGGACGTCTAAATATGCCGGAGGAAAAAATCGGCATTGTCGGCGTTCCGCCCCTGGCGGTCATCCGGGATCTCAATGCCCGGGGCTGCGGGATCGTGGACCTGGACGAGCCCCAGGTCCATTCGGCCATCGACCTGAGCGCCCAATACCTGCCCAGGGTCTACTGCGCAATTCTGCGCACCGTGGTCCTCAACGCCATGCACCTGTCCCTTGACGGAATTTATATCGACGTCGGCCCGGGCAAGTGCGACTGCGCCCTGCATGTGGCCACCATCCTGGAAAACATGCTGAAGGTGCCGGTGACCCGGACGCACAATCTGGATGACCGCGCCTTCGGCACCCCGCTCTGCCGGACCAGAATGCCGCTTTTCGACAAGTTCATGGCCATCACCAGGAGGGTGCAGAGCGCCGCGCCCGCCACCGATCTCGCGCCATGCCCGCCGACTGCCGGCTTCTGGGGGGTGCCGCCCCGGGATTTTTCCATCCTTTCTCTTTTTCCGGACACCACCCACATCTACGGCTGGACCAGGTGCATGGAAAACAAGACCCCGGCGGATCTCACGCTGGAGATGCACGTCAACCCCGAGGTCCCCACGGTCTTTTTCGCCCAGTCCTTCTGCGCCAAGACCGCCCTGGCCCATCACCTTGCCCGGTTGCACCCGCGGGCCCTGTTTGTTGATTGCGATGTCACCGCCGGCGGCAGCGCCCGGGCCAAAATCGAGGCCTTCCTGGAACTGGCCGGGGTTGTGTCGCCGGAGAGATGAACTGATGCTGCTCGCTGACTTCGGCACCTCCTACTGCAAGATCCTGGACACCGCCGGCGACGGCTCTCCCCGAATCGTCGCCACCCGGGAACTTTCCCCGAATTTTCGCGCGGACCTGGCCACCGGCCACAATGCCGGCCGGAGAAGTCTTCAAAGCATCAATGAACTGACCGCCCTGGCCCGGGGAGGCCGGCGGCTGATCGGCCAACCCGACTTTGTCCTGCTGGACTGCGGCAGCCGGGACATCAAGTTCGTCCGCGCCGCGCAGGACCGGATCGCGGATATGGGCTGGAATGCCGAATGCGGAGCCTCCATGGGCTTTACCATTGAACTGCTCGGCAACTATTACCATCTGGATTTCGCGGCCGTTCCGGTTCCGGATCGGGGTTTTCCGGTGACCTGCGGGGTACTGGGGATGAGCAGCATCTTTGACGCGGTGATCAGCGGCCTCTCCGAGACCGAGGCGGTGGCCCGCTTCGTCCGGGGCATCGCCATGAACGCCTATCGCTTCGCCGGCTCGCCGGAACGGCTGTACCTGTCCGGCGGCCTCTGTGACAATCCGCTCTTTGTCGGCTGCCTGCCCTGCGAGGTGGTCCGTCTGGGCCGCTTCGTCCTGCTGGCCGGGCTCGAAGAACACCTGCGCCGTGAGGGCGAGCGGTCCCCATGAACCGGAAGCAGGCCGGCATCGTCCATAGCGCCTCCTTTACCTCATGGCAGTCGAGCCTGGCGCCACTGCTTGACGCCAGCGGCCTGGCCGGCCTGCTGCCCGGCCCGGAACGCCCCATCCTCATCAAGCCCAACCTGGTGGAGGCCCTGCCTCCGCCGATCACCACCCCGGCCCCGCTGGTCGCCGCCCTGATCGCCTGGCTGCGGGCGCACACCAGCGCCCGGATCATCATCGGCGAGGGCAGCGGCGCCATGGCGTATGAGACAGAGCATGCCTTTGCCGTGCTCGGCTACACCGAGATGGCCCGCAGCACCGGCGTGGAACTGGCGGACCTGAACCAGGCCGAAGCGGTCCGCCTGCAAAGCGCGCAATGCCGCCGCTGGCCAGAGATGCACCTGCCCCGACTCGCCCTGGACTCCTTTCTGATCTCGGTGCCGGTGCTCAAGGCGCACAGCATGGCCGGCGTGACCCTGACCCTGAAGAACATGATGGGCCTGGTCCCGCCTGCCTTTTACCGCAGCGGCCGGAGCTGGAAAAAATCAGCCTTTCACCACCGGCTCCAGGAGGCCATCGCCGACCTCAACCGCTACCGCACCCCGGACTTCACCCTGCTCGACGCCACCGTAGGCATGCCTGAAGCCCATCTCTGGGGCCCTTCCTGCGACCCGCCCGTGGGCATCCTGGCCGCTGCCGCCGACCCGGTGGCCATCGACGCCTACGGCGCCACCCTGCTCCGCCGCGACTGGCGGCAGATCGGCCATATCCGCGCCCTGCACGGCGAGCTCGGCCAGGCGGAACCTCTGCAAATCTTCCCCTGACCCGGGCCGTCTCCCTATCACAAATATATTTCTATCCTGGCCTGGTCCCGCAGCTCCTTGATATGGGCGGCGAGCAGCTCCCGCTTCAGTTCTCCCTGAAGATATTTCCCGATGAAGGCCTTGACCCGTTCATCATAGGGCATGACCCCTGCCGGCTTCTTTTCCGTCACTTCCAGGACATGGTACCCGTGCTGGGACAGCACCACCTCGCTGAGTTTTCCCGGTTCCGCGGAAAAGACGACCTGATCGACCTCCGCCGGCAGGAATCCCCTTTCCACAAAACCCAGGTCACCGCCGACCGCCGCGGAATGACACTCGGAAAACTTCCTGGCGACCTCGCCGAAATCTTCACCGTTTACGATCGAACTCCTGGCCAGGTCGATTTTTAGGCGGGCCGCTTCTTTTTCCGCCGGAGAGGCATCCCCGTCCGTTTTTATCAGAATATGCCGCACCCTGACCCTCTCTCCGGCGGTGAAGCTCGCCTGGTTTTCCTCGTAATAGGTCTTGATCTCTTTGTCCGCTACAACAGGGTCGGCCAGGCCGTTTTGCTCCAGATACTCATCCAGGCTGACCTGTCCGCGGACCCAATCCCGGACCTCTGCTTCGCTTTTCCCCTCGAATCGTGCCGCGGAAGGGCCCTGTTTGATTTCGTCGATGCGCCTGCTGATTTTGGTTTCGATGTCCTCAACCTTGATCGACCGGCTCGCCTGCCGGAGAATCGTCGAATCAATCAGCTGGTTGAGCACCTGTTCGCGTTTTTGCCTCAGCAAATCCGGCGGCAGGGTTCGCTTCCCGAATTTTCGAAATTTTCCGAGAATGGCCTCCAGCTGATCGGTCAGCTGGTCCTCGTAGATCGGTGATTCGTTGACCTTCGCCACCACCTGACGCTCGTCCTCGCTCTTTCCGGCAAAATCTACAGCCACCGCCGGCAGGCCGCCTCCGCAGCACCCCAGACATGTCAGCAACCACAAAACGAGCCGCACTGCCCTTTTTCGCTTTCTCATGGTTGTCATCGCTCCCACCCCAGATTCGCAAGTTCGTCGCCCGCGGCAATGGAGACATGCGCCGTATCCCCGACCTTGCCTTGCGGCACGAAAATCACCTCAAGCCCGGCACTGCCGGCGCTGATCTCCCAGACGGCCTGCCGGGATCCCTGCTCGGGAAAGACAAAGGTCCGGGAAAGGGTCCGGGAAAGGACGCCGTCCAGATATACCCTGCATGCAACGGAGCGCAGGCCGTTGCTGGTGATGGTGACTCTGTACGGCCCGGCCGACAGCCCGATGCTTTCGGCACTGTTCAGGGGATGCCCATTGCGCCTGACCAGCAGAAAATCCACCGGTGCATATGCCGCTGCTGCCGCCGCATTCACCAGTCCATGGCCGTAGACCGGATCCGGACCGGGATCGCCCAGGTCGACCGCTGTTTCGCGTAACATGAGCCGGACATCCCGGTTATCCCGATCGCCGTCCCCGTCAAGGTCGGCAACGCCGGCCGACAGGATAAGCGCTGCCACGCCGGCAACATGGGGGGCCGCCTGGGAGGTACCGCTCAGCGGCGCATACGTGTTGTCGCGAGCGGCCGACAATATGGATACGCCCGGGGCGGCCAGCTCCACCTCCTCCCCGATGGCTGAAAAATACCCCGGCTGATCGTCCGGATCAGTACCGCTTACCGCGATAACCGAGCTGTATGCGGCGGGATTGGTGACCGCCCCGCCATAGGTGTTGCCCGCAGCGGCAACAAGGAGCAGGCCGGCAGTCTCGGCGGCGGCGCAGGCCTCTGCAAAGGCCTGCGATTCCTCGGTGCCGGCAAGGCTCATGTTGATGATCTGCATGTTGTTCGCCACGGCCCACTCGATACCGGCGATCACCCAGCTCAGCGACCCGAATCCGGCGGCATCCAGAACCTTGACCGCATGGACCTCCGCTTCGGGGGCCGTTCCCACGACGCCCGTCCCGTTTCGTTCGGCGGCGATTATCCCGGCCACGCCCGTACCATGGCTGTTCCAACTGTCATCCACGGTGTTGTCCGGATCAAAAGGAAGACCCAGATATTCGACAAAATTGGCCCCGGACCGGCAATTGGCATCCAGATCCTCATGGAGGCAATCGATGCCCGTATCGAGAACCGCCACCTTGATCCCGGCCCCTGTTATACCCGCGCTATGCGCTGCCTCACTGCCGATATGGGCCACGCCCCAGGAGACTCCGTACTCGTCGCCGACCAGGGGATCAACGGCCGAGACGAGGCTGTCCGCCTCCACATAGGCGACCAACGGATGTTGGGCGATGCGAGCCAACTCCTGCTCAGGAACCGTGGCCGCCATCACCGACACAATGCGATAGGCATGCCTGACCCTGCCCCCGGCGGCATGAACAAGGGCCTGTTCAGACGGGCCGGGCCTCTGACGGAATTTTATCAGTACCGCCCGTTCTCCGCCCGCAGCCGCCCCCGGCGAGACAAAATAGATGGTCATCACCAATACCGCATACACGATGCAACGTAACTTCATAGCCTTGATCCTTTGCATTACCGATTATCTCTACGTTACGAAAAAATGCCGAGGGGGAGGCGTACCATCCCCCCCGGCATGTTCAAAAGGGTTCAGCGAACCGTTACCTTCGCGGTATCCGTGCCTGTCGCACCCTTGTCATCCGTGACCGTCAGGGTTACCGTAAAGACGCCCCGCCGGGAATATTTATGAGAAACGACCTTGCCGGTCGCGCTGGCGCCGTCACCGAAATTCCACTGATAACCGGCGATCGTTCCGTCCGGATCCTGGGAGCCGCTTCCGTCAAACTTCACCAGTTCTTTTCTTCGCACTGTCCTGTCAATGCCGGCATTGGCCACCGGCGCCTGGTTAACCGGCGCCAGTGATTCGATGGCTTCCGCGGCCGCGCCGAAGATATTCTTCACTTCGACCGCACCGGCACAGGTGCCGCAGGCCGCCTCGATGAGGGTAGCCGACCACGAGGTGACGGAACAGTTGCCGCCGTCGACGATCCGGACGCTCGTCCCGGAATCGGCGGCCTTGACATACTGATTAAAGCCGCTGCCGGAAATAACCACGTTCCCGTCCTCGCAAACCGCCGAATCGATGGTTACCGCCGGAATCACCGCCAGCACAACCGGATTACTGACCGACGGACCTTTCTCCGCGCGCAGCTCATAGTTGCCGGCGGCAAGGGTGGCCGGAATCGTAACATTCATCAACGACTCGGTGCGTTCCTGCGGGATCAGGGTCAGCCGGGATCCGTCCGCACCGGTAAGGACGACGTCGGCAGGCACCTCGATCGGTCCGAGGGGGCCATCAATCATATTGACGAACGCCGCACCGGTGATGGTGACCTGGGTCTCCTTGCCGCCCACAACGGTGTAGGTGCTGAGATCCGCCACCTCCGGAATCACCGGGCCTGCATAAGGCGCAGCCGTCGAAGCCGCGGAATTCAGGTGACAGCCGTTGCAATCGGAATTCGCGCCGATGTGGCCCCAGTATCCGTCCTCTTTCCCGATCTCGATGCTGCCGGGATTTGCGGTGTTCGGTGAATCCACCTGGATATTATGCAGGGTCCGCACCGAATGGCACTGCTCGCAGCCGCGGATGTTGATATAAGGGGTATCATTGAGATTGTGACACATCAGACAGTTCGGCCGGGTTTCCGGGGTGCCGTACTCAAACGGCCCGATCGTCACGCCGGTCGAATGATGGGTCATGCCGTTGCTGTAGACCAACTGGCCGGTCGCGCCATCGGTGAGGGCCGGCTCACCCAGCAGCGGCCCATGGCAGAAAGCGCAGCCGCCCCGCCCCTCATGGCCGGTGGGATTGACGGGATCATCCGTTCCCGTGCCCAGGGCCTTATCCGGAGTGACCAGACTCGCCGCGTAGGCGGGGATATAGTGCCTTGCCACGCCGTTGGCATCCTCCCAGGCCCACGGATTGTCGATGGGCGCATGGCACTTCTTGCAGTTCGACTCCTGAGCCGGCTGGGTCAGATGATGGACAGAGGCCTGGTCCGGTTGCTGCTGGTGGCAGAACAGACAGTCCCTGAAGGTCTGGAAATCGTAACTGAAAGTAGCGCTGTTCCAGACCAGACTGTGACAGTCAAGGCATTCGTACATCTTGCCGTCCGCCGTCGGGCAGTCGGCAAACGGAGCCGCGGTAAAGTCGCAGTTGATGCGCTCCGCGTCCTGCTCCACCAGCAGATGATGCCGGTTGGGAATGTTGGCGCCGTTGAAGGCGACATTCGGATCCTCGTGACAGAGCCGGCAGTCCGGCTCGGAAAGGGTATTGAAAACTCCGTCGGGTATATACGCCTGCTGATTGACCGGCCACGGCGGGACATCCGCGGAGCTAACCGCCGCCATGCCCAGGGCCGTCGCAAACGCGACGGCAGAGAACGGCAAAACCATGTTCTTCATGGATACTCCTCCTTGTTCGTTGAACGATATTTTCGTGAAATTTTTTCTCTACTGCGTGCAAATCCTGATATGCTTCTGCCGGTTGCCTCACCCCCTTTTCCCCAGCGCAAAAACCGCTCTTTCCCTCCCCCCTGACGTACTCCGCGCAAAAAGGTGTGACCAGGCCCAAACTGGCCGGCCGATCACTGCCAGTGCGGACACGATTGCCGCTCGTCGCTGCTTCAGGTGCTGGATTGCGGGAAATGGTCTCTGTGCGATTTGACGATGCTGCCGAATGCGGTCAGACCGCGCGGCGCAGCAGGCTCATCCTGTCAACGGCTTGTGTCAGGAAAAACCTAGCGTGACCGGCGGCGGACCGCCCAATCATCAGAGACCGATTTGCGTGGTGTCGATCCGGTCCAGGCTGTGCCGGAACCGGAAAGCTAGGGCGAGCCCGGCCTTTCCCGACGCAGGAGCCAACCGCCCGTCCTCCCCGCCCCGGCGGTTCCTGCTCCGCGGGCTCCTGAAGAACGGCGTTCCGGTGGCTTTTCCGTTGCCAAGGATATTGCTGATTGCCTTGCGTTCGGCATCAGCGACCAGGATAATGACATGCTCCGACTGCGCCTGTTCAGCGGAACACCAGCAGGTGACGGCTGATTTTTCAGCCATGTTCGAGATTTCCGGACTCTCTTCCGGAACAACACACTGATCCAGCAGCAGCGGCAGCCCGTCGGCACACATGGCTTGACCGCCCTCCGGAAAAATGCAACGCGTAAAGGTCAAATACATCGTCTCCCCCCTCAGGATTGTTGTGCCGGTGCTTCTCCCAGGCACCAGCGCACGGCTTACAGATATTACGATGCGTAATTGAGCAAAAATCAGGCCATCCCGACCGGAAAACCCATTTTTTATCAGAGCAATCCGTATATGACCGTGATTGCTGCATTTACCAAGAGAGGCGAATTTCCTGCCGATGAAACGCAGGGGAAAATTACACGACTCAGCAAGGGAGGTGCGCCAAATGAACCGGTTCAAGTGGTGCATATGCACCACTTGAACCACCACGGACCTTGCATATCAAAAAAAAATACCAGTCGAAACAGCGAAGAAGAAACAACGAAAGAATGGAAGGGAAAAGGAGGATTACAGGGAACGACGAGCCAACCAAATGAAACTACGAAGTAAACCAGGAAAATTACGGGTTACGCCGCGAGGAAAATGGGGGCGGAACGAAGGGTAAATGAACACATTGGTGTAAAAACAACTCCATTCGTTCAGCTTGCACCAGCGTCACCGTCACCCAATATCCGTTCAATTGGATAGAGCGCACCAACTCCAGCAGATATTCCTCATCGTAAATTGAACATCGCGATGAGCAACACATTTGGTTTCGGTGGACACAACGCGATTGTGTTGTTCAAGAAATTCAACGCCAGGCACCAATAAGCCGGACGCAACGTTCATGATTTCATGCGTTCCGTCAAAAGATCCTGATCGGCTGGATTGCGCTCTGAGAGAATTCCAGCCAACGCCGCCAACCTGCTTCCGGCGGCCCGTTGAACCCAGTGCAGCTCGGAAATAGAAGGATCACGAATCCGCAGCTTGCACGCAGCAGCATTTTTCAGTTGAGTATCCTGTCACCGGAATTTATCCCGCGACGAAACGAATTACAATCGGACTCCGGGCAGTTCCCTGGCGGCCTCGGCGAATCGCTGGCAATTGGCCTTGATCGCTGACAGCAATTGCCGGGCGAACCCCTGCTCATCTCCGTTCAGGAACCGGCCGGGGTCAAAAATATCAGCCGCTTTTCCGAGAGCGGTGCAAAGACCCAGCAGGGCTGCGGCGACCTGTCTCTGCGGCAAGCCGCACTCTTCACACATATCGGCCAGTTGGTAGGCATGGATCTCATGCAACGCAAATGTCTCACCAAC
The DNA here is from genome assembly GCA_003604995.1 of Desulfobulbus sp. GTDB lineage: Bacteria > Desulfobacterota > Desulfobulbia > Desulfobulbales > Desulfobulbaceae > UBA10518. The sequence continues at coordinate 22,430 of QZJD01000008.1, forward strand.
CGCCATGGCCAGATCCCGGTCGTTTTTGTCGCCGTACACCCCCACATTGACCAAATCATAGGCAGGCGCGACATCGATCCCGTTCCGGCCGACATAAAACGAGATGTTCTTGCCATGCGCATCGCTGTTAGCGATCAGCAGCTGAAAAAGAACCCAATGCAACAGATTACGAATGGCAAGGGCTGGTATCCGGCAATGTTTGCAGGCCACAAACAGGGCGGGCAGGTTGGCTCCGGTCCTGATCTTCGCCCCCTCGCCCGATTTGCCGAAAGGCCGCTCATATTTGTAGGTCGGCGGCAGATCAAGCATCTGGCAGCCGTCGATCAGGTGCAGGCGCTCCACCCGGTCGTCCGACCAGCGCCGGTCAAACCTCTCTACGACCAATACCGGTTCCCCGTATCTGGCAAGAGAGACCCGGGCCGCCGGCAATTGCACCAAGCGGGCCAGTTCCATGCAGATAAACTCATTGACCACCAGGTACATCTCCGGCCCGGCACCGAATTTGAGGATATGGGTGGAAGCCAGGTCGCCCTCGCCGAACCCCATTTCACCATCGGGCCTGATCAGGACCGGCAGTTTATCCTGGACTCCGGCCACCGATAACCGGGGTTTGCCGTCCCAGCTGGCGATGGAGGTCTGCTGCCGAATGGCGAGTCTGTCCCGCAATTCCTCGGGGCTGACCGGTCTGAATGAAGTGGGAATCGGTTTGGCGCCCCCACCATCGTGCCGAAAGGTCAAGGCACCGGTCGTTTCCAGGCCAAGGACGGCGATCAGGCCAAAGATGTTGTTCTTTGATATCTGCCGGACGAGGGACAACTCATCAAGCCATTTCCCCTCGGGGAGAAGATTGGCCAGGAATCTTTTCAGGGATTCGGACTTGCACGCCCCGGGTTTCAGATGGGGAGAAATTGCGAAGCCCTCCGCCGCCAGCCAGGTCCGGGCATACTCCAGTTCATAACGGTCTTCCCGCCCGTCCAAAAAGAGAGTTCCCAGGTGATACCGGTCAAGAAATACGGCCAGCTGTTCCGTCATTGGTCTGTCCACTTCTCGATTTTAAGACTGATTCCCAGCATACGACAGACTTTGAGAACGCTGGACAACTGCGCGTCACCCTTGGCCCTTTCGATCTTGGTCAGGGTGTCCACCGCCACGCCGCAAAAAGCGGCTGCCTCGTGGATTCCCATCCCGGCCTGGGTCCGCCGAGCCCTGACGAATTCGCCAAGGGTTTTCGCGTCCAGGTACCCTTCCTGCTGCGGTGTCGGCAATGGCTTAACTTTTCTGGACATGTAGTTCTTTGCCTGGTTAATAAATACTTTCTTAGCAGTATTTATACGAGTAACCGAGCAAAGTCAAGATTAATACTACTATAGCAGTACATAACAGACAAAGAAGCTGTAGTGCCCCAAATGATACCGCTATAGTAGTATTTATACAAAAAGGGAGCATAGATGGCTGAAGAGGCATTAAATTGCCGGGGATATACTGTCTATGGCGCCCGCCATATTCTTATTACCGAGTTTTTATTAAAGAAAGCTGCTTTTAAAGCAAATTTTGATCGTTCTGGAAATCTATTTTTTCTTGAAAAGAGTTACCGGTTTTGGTCCGACCTTCTTGGTGACTATATTTCTTGAGCTCGGGAATCCGCAGCTTGCGCAGCATCATTTTTCAGTAAGCGGTCCCCGAAATTTAAGCCAGAATTTTAGTCACCGGAATTTAACCAAATTTAATATTTTGCTTGGCAAACTGTTCGCCGCGTTGAATAGCTTGTGACACCGAGGGCCTGCTCATGGCAAAATACCGGGCCAATTCCTTCCCGGTCAGGCCGAGGCGGCAATAGCCCAGATAACAGATCGCGCCGGCCCTGGGCAATCCCGTCTGCCACAAACCGCCGGTAACGGGTTGCTGCTTCCCGTTTCTTTGCGCTGAAGCGAACAAGGATTTCCGCGCGGTCTTGCCACTCCCTTCGGCAACGGCCCATCAGGACCGCATGGCCAGACCAGCGGCA
>QZJD01000056.1 GCA_003604995.1 Desulfobulbus sp.
TTTCTCGGCGGCAACTTCTGGGACGGCCGGGCCACCGGCTGGCTGCTGGGCGAGCCGGCGGCCGAGCAGGCCCAGGGACCGTTCCTCAATCCGGTGGAACACAACCTGCCGGACGCCGCCACCGTGGTGGGAAAGGTCTGCGCCTCGCCCTACGCTGACCGGTTCCGGGCCATCTACGGCACAAAGATCTGCGCCAATGTCGTCGACGCCTACAACGCCATCGGCCAGGCACTCTTTGCCTATGAAAACTCGGCGGAGGTCAATGCCTTCAGTTCCAAGTACGATTATTACCTGGCCGATCCGGTCAAATATCCCCTGACCGAGCAGGAACTGCTGGGCTTGCAGCTCTACGAGGACGAGAACAAGGGCAAGTGCGCCGAGTGCCATCCGAGCGAGGCCGGAGAGGACGGCGCGCCGCCGCTCTTCACCGATTTCAGCTACGACAACCTGGGTTTCCCGAAAAATCCGGAGAACCCCACCTACCGGATGTCCCGGGAGTTCAACCCGATCGGCGCCGCCTGGATCGATCCGGGTCTCGGGGGATTTCTGGCGGATGTGCCCCGCTTCGCCCACCTCGCCGCTCAAAATTACGGGCTGCACAAGGTGCCGACTCTGCGCAACGTCGACCTGCGGCCCCGTGCGGATTTCGTCAAGGCCTATGGCCACAACGGTGTGTTCAAGACCCTCAAGGAGGTCGTACACTTCTACAATACCCGGGACGTGCTGCCGGCCTGCGAGGAAACGGCGGGCGCAAAACCGGGCGTGAACTGCTGGCCCAAGCCGGAAGTGGCGGTTAATCTCAACACCGAGGAACTCGGCAAACTCGGCCTGAGCGAAGAGGAGGAGTGGGCCATCGTGGCCTTTCTCCGGACCCTGAACGACGGCTGGACGCCGGGCGGCAACTGAACCGCCGCGCGGCCCGGAAGCATACCGCAACCCCTTGCCGGCACGGGGTTGCGGTGTTTATGAAATGGTGATCGGCCGGAAAATCAGCCTTCCTGCTTGAGGGCCTGGAGAAACTGCTCAGCCTCCCGGATCGATGCCTCCATCTCCCGCACCAACCCCGCAACATTATCCTCGATGCTCAGCAGCTCGTCCTTGAGCGAAGAAATTGCCTGGGCATTGAGGTTGTGTTTGAGATAGAGCACCTGGTCATGAAAGGCCCGCAGAACGGGCTCGATCTTTTTCTCGGCTTTTTTCATGGCCTTGATCAACCGCGCGTAATCCTGGCGGGTCTGCTGCAACTTTCGCCTGCTGTCGTCGCGCAGCGTCCGGCTGGCATACTGGTCAAGCTCTTCCTCCCATTCATCAAACAGGGCCTCGGACACGTCCTCCACACTGGCAATCCGCCTGTGGACCTGATCCGCCTTTGCCTTGCTCTCCTGGTAGGCTTCGTTGAGAATGGCATACTTTTTCTCCAGGTCGCCCCCCTTGACCTTAACCACCGAGGCAAACTGCTCCAGGGCCGACTGAAACTGCTTTTTTGCCTCCTCCTGGGCATCCCGGGCATCCTCCACCCGGCCCACCATCAGATCCCGCTTATGGATACCGACCTTTTCCATGGTGCCGTAATAGACCGACTGGCAGCCGGCAACGGCCAGGATCCCCGCGGCCATGATCAGCAGCGCAACAATTCTTGCTACCATATTCCCTCCTTTGCGCATCGATTTTCCGTGCAAAACAACTACCTTGTCGGCCCGGGCCGTGGCCCTGAATGCTGCTCCAGCAGTTCGGCCAGGGTCCGGCGGCAGGAGTCCTGATGCGGGCCGCCAAGCTCCACCGCCCTTCTCGCCGCGGCGAGCCCTTCGTCGATTCGCCCTGTTTCAGCCAGCACCTGGGCCAGATTATTGTAGGCTATCGCAGAGGCAGGATCGAGACGAACGGCCTCGCGAAAGGCCTCTATCGCGCCGGCAGAATCATCCAGGGCGTATCGACTGTTCCCCAGGCCGATCCGACTGAGGGCACTGCGCGGCCAGCGTCCCGCCGCCGCCTGATAGGCCACCGCGGCTGCCTGCCATTGCTCGGCGCGCTCCAGGCCCACGACCGCCGCAAGCCAGGCCTTTTCGTCAGGGGCAACCGGCATCTGGTCGGGAGGAAGGACAAGGAGCCCCCAGTATTCGCTCCGCGCCCAGATATTGTCGAAGACCCTGAAGGAAAGCCTTTCCCCGGATCGGGTTCCGGAATGGAGAATAACGGTTTCAGCAGGCCGGTCATAGCCGATCACCACGGCATAGTGGTATCTGGGGTACCAGGAAAAGGCCAGATTGAGCAGGACAATGACCGGCCGGCCAGCGGCGACCTCGGCGAACAGCTCTTCCGGGCCGTTGATCGGATAGGCGATGCGGCTGTGGCGCCGGGCGCTTGCCACCAGTGCGGACTGTAAGCTTCCCTGTAGATGGGGGGTATAGACCTCGCCGGCCAGATCACCGGGTTGAACAGGCAATCCGCTCCAGCTCAGCACCATGGCCAGGGCGGCCGGACCGCATTGCAATTCTTCCTGCGGATAAAACGGAACGGCCGCAACCGCCGCCTGCCCGGGAAGCCGTTCGCTTTGATCCAGGGCTTCCCGGACGGCGACTCCGCCGCAACCGGCAAGGATGACGGAAAAGACAACGATGAGCAGAGCCGCCACCGAAGCTCGGCGGCAGGTCTGCCCGCAAGCACCCATTTATCGTCTGGTGACGAAAGGATACACGTGCGTCAGACCAAGAATATCGGTGACCAGCAGGACCAGAAAAACAAGGAGCAGGGCGCCGACCACCGTTCCGACCCCGTCCCCGCCTGCGGGCAACTGGTCAATTTGCTGTGCTATCCGATGAAGTTCTGCCTCCGACAGGGCAGCAACCCGCTTTTGCGCTTCCAGCACGTCCACGCCCTGCCGCGTCATTGCCTGCCGGACATCTTCGCGTTCAAGAAAGGCGGTGACGATGGACAGGCCCTCTTCCCGGCCGATCGCCTGCAACGCCGTTTCGGTGCCGATCATCCCGGCCCTGGCCGCGTCCGCGGCAAGATTGCACGCCAGAAATGAAATAATCATAAACAGACTGATCGATTTTGTCATTTTCCGCAGCATACTTCCTCCTTCCTGTCCTGCTGAATCATTTCCCGGAACGCATCCGTCCCGAAACCACTCGGAAACACCTGGCAATCTTTCCGCTGTCGCCGCCAGCCGGCACCGCGGGCCCATCCGTTTAATTCGGAGCAGGAATCCGGACCGTCTCTACAGAGGTTTGTTCGCCTCCATGTGCAGGACCAGATCCAGCATCCGGTTGGAATAGCCCCATTCGTTGTCGTACCAGGACATCACCTTGACCGTACTGCCCAGCACCCGGGTACAGGAACCGTCAACGATGGAGGAGTGGGGGTCGCCCTGGAAGTCGATGGAAACCAGCGGCTCCTCGGTGTACCCCAGGTAGCGGTTGACCGCTTCTTGCAGCGCGCCGTTGACCTCGGGCACGGTGGTCTCCTTTTCCACCTCCATGACCACATCCACCAGGGAGACGTTGGGGGTGGGCACCCGCACCGCCAGGCCGTCGAACTTGTTTTTCAACTCAGGAATGACCAGGGCCACCGCCGCCGCCGCGCCGGTTTTGGTGGGAATCATCGACAGGGCCGCGGCCCGGGCCCTCCGCAGGTCATTGTGGGGAAAGTCGAGCAGCCGCTGGTCGCCGGTGTAGGCATGCACCGTGGTCATCAGTCCGCGTTTGATCCCGAAGCGATTCAGGATCACCTGAGCCACCGGCGCCAGGCAGTTGGTGGTGCAGGAGGCATTGGACACCACGTGGTGCGCGGTGGGGTCGTACTCGTCCTCGTTGACTCCCATGACGATGGTTTTGACCTCGCCCTTGGCCGGAGCGGAGATGATCACCTTGGCCGCGCCGGCGTCGATATGGGCCTTGGCCGAATCCGCGTCCCGGAAAATGCCGGTGCACTCAAGGACGTACTGGGCGCCCAGTTGTTTCCAGGGAATGTCCCTGGGCTGGCGGTGGCTGCTGACCGGGATTTCCCGGCCGTCGACAATGACGCTCCCCTCGCCGGCCCTCACCTCGCTGGCAAAGGTCTTCATGATTGAGTCGTACTTGAGGAGGTGCGCAATGGTCTTCACGTCCGTCAGGTCGTTGATGCCCACCACCTGAATATCCTTGAACAGCGGGTCCAGGCTGATTGCCCGGAAGATGTTCCTGCCGATGCGGCCGAAGCCGTTGATGCCGATGGTAATGGCCATATGTACCCCCTTGGTTCCGTATTGGTTATCTTACGGGTCAGCGCGACGCTCCCTCCTCTCCCTTACGGAGAGGGAAAAACGCACGCGCCTCGCGATTCAACTTACCGGTCAGGCCGCGCCGAGCAGCTCCCTGTTTTCCCGGACCACCGCCTGCAACTGCACCATCCGGGTGATTGCCTCATCGCAGGTCGGATTTACCGATAGTGCACGCTGGTAGGCCTTCAAGGCCTGAACGAACCACTGGCCGGCCAGATAGCTGCGACCGGCGGCACAGAAACCCGCCGCGGCGTCACCACAGAATATATCCTCAAAAATCTCAGAGAGTTCCTCTCCCCACAGAATGCGCACCACCTGCTCCCGCTCGATGAGCAGCCTGATTACCAGGGCATTTGCCGCCAGGGTGGGCATCATCAGCCGCAGCAGATAACAGGCGTGATTGAACAGAAAAGCGACCTGCTCCACCTGTTGCAGCGCATCGCCCGCGGCCCTGCCGATCAGCCCCTGCACGTTCATGATGCTCTCAAGCATGGGGGCGGAGGAGGCGCCGCCGCGAAAAGACGGCGCCAGGTCCAGCGGCCGATCCTGCAGGCGGCAGGCGGCCGGACCATAGCTGTTGAGCAGGTAAATGTTCTCCTTGAGCTTCATGGTCTCATGGAAAATAGAACCGATCAGCCAGTCCAGCAGGCTGCCGCTCACGCCGCCGGCCTGATCACCTTCCGGCCAGAGGAGGTGACAGAGGTCCTTGAGCCGCCACAGCGGACCCTTTTCCGTTTCGGACCCGACCAGGGAGGAGAGCCGCTGCCAGAGCTCCGCCCGCTGCGTCCGGAACCGTTCGGCCAGAAGGTCGGAACAGTTCCATTGCCAGGGATTACGGCAGGCAAGATACACCAGATAGGTTTCCTGAAAGGAACGGTGCAGGAGAAAAAACTCATCCACCAGCTGCCGGACAAAAAAATCGCGGCGTTCGGCGAACCACCGGTTGCCGGCGAATACCGTATTCACCGAACCGATCATGCCAAGACCTCCCGCACCAGAGCCGTGCAGGCCATCCGTACCGACTGGTCGTACAGGGAGAGATAACGGTCCTTGACCCGGTCCCAGCTGTACTGCTCGCGGACGTGCTGCACCGCCTGCACCTGCATGTTCCTGATCGCCGCCGGATCAAGCCGGTACAGGGCCAGGGCCCGGCGCACTGCTTCGGCGAGGGCCTCGCCGCTGTGCTCCCGATAGGAAAAGCCGGTGCGGCCGTCCAGCACCTTGACCAGACCACCCACATGATGGACGATGGGGAGATTGCCGAGCAGCTGGGCGATGTAGTCGGTCAACCCGCAAGGCTCATACAGGGAGGGGATCAGGAAAAAGTCACCGGCGGCATAAACCTTGCTGGCCAGTTCCTGGTCATAGCCCCGGAGAAAACAGATCCGTCCCATGAACTCCTCGGCTTCGGCCAGGGTAGCAAGCTGTTCTTCCAGATCGGGATCGCCGCCCCCCAGCACCAGCAGCTGAAATCCGGAATCCTCCCTCAGCAGTTCATCACAAGCGGCCAGCAGAACGTCCACCCCTTTCTGGGCGGTCAGCCTCCCGATGAAGGTCAGCAGCGGCTGATCCAGGTGGAGCGCCAGCCGGCCGGCCTGGCTCACCTTCCCCCTTTTCCGCCTGCTGCCGAGACTTTTGAGCAGACTCTCCTTGCAGGCCCGTTTGCCGGCAAGTCGGCCCTTGGCCACATCAAAGGAGGCGGTCAGACCCAGCTGGGCCTTGCCCCGACTCGCGTTGAAATCCGCGGGATTGATGCCGTTGGTCACCCCGGCCAGGGTAATCCCACGCAGCCGCAGCTGGTGTCCCAGCCAGCCGGTGCGAACGTCATCATCGCTCTCCTGCAGCTCCCGGGCATACTGCTCGCTCACCGTGTTCAGCACCGCATGGGGCGCGGCGGCCAGAAACGGATCAAAGGCCCCGCCCAGCAGGGAATCGTTAATCACCTGCGCCGGCAGGCCGGTGATTGCCTGGGCAAACGGCAGGTCAGCCACCTCCTGATGATACCCGATGCCGGCATTATGAATGGTGACCACCGCGCCGGTCTGCCGGAAAAACTGACGGTATCCCTCCATTTCCCGGAGCATGGCCGGCAGAACCGCGGTATGACCGTCCTGGCAGTGGATGACGTCCGGCCGCTCATTCAAGGCCATCATCAGGCCGAGAGCCGCCTTCTGCAGCAGGATATTCATGGCGAAGTAATCAAAATGACCCGCGCCCTGCCGTTGCCAGGAGCGCAGCCTTTCCTCCTCGGCGGTGTAGGTGTAGACGCCGAGCTTTTCGGCAAAACGCTCCGCTTCGACCAGATAAATGCGGACCCCGCGCCGGACGGAGTGCCAGAACGACACCCTCTCCCGGCGATTCTCGTCGGGGTAGCTCATGTCCAGGCTCAGGGTGTCGATGAGCCCCTGGGTCTCATTGTCCACGCAGGGAGAGCCGGGCAGACGCAGGGGCGCAAAGCCTAAGGCCTGCACATCCATGAAGCCGTAGCGGGGCAGGACCACCCGCACCCCGCGGCCGCCGGCTCCGGCCAGGCTCTCGGCCAGCTGCCGGCAGACGTCCTTGACTCCGCCCGCGCCGGCCAGCCCGTCGTATTCACGACTGACCATCCAGACACGGCGGCCCTTGGCCTCAGTTGTTTTTCGTGGCGCCATGATTTTGTACCGCAGTTCGATGGGCAACCAGCACCAGGTGACGGAGGAGGTGATCCGCCAGCACCAGGCGCACCATGGCCTCGCACACCGGAACAATCCGGGGGATAGCCGAGATATCGTGCCGGCCGCCGACCTTGATCGTCACCGGCTCGTTGGCCAGGTTGACCGTCTGCTGCTCCCGGGAGATGGAGGGGATCGGCTTGACCGCCACCCGGACGATCAATGGCTCGCCGCTGGAAATGCCGGCCAGAATGCCGCCGGCGTTGTTGCCGACAAAGCCGGCCGGGGTGAGAGGATCGTTGTTTTCCGAACCGAGCATCTCCGCGGCCCGGAATCCGGCGCCGATCTCCACCCCCTTGACCGCGCCGATGGACATCAGGGCCCGGGCCAGTTCGCCGTCCAGCTTGTCGAAGACCGGCTCGCCGAGGCCGATGGGGCAGGTGGCGCGGATCTCGACGAGCCCGCCCAGGGTATCGCCCTGGCCGCGGACCTCGCTGATCCGTTCCTCCATCCGACGCGCCGCCTCAAGATCAGGGCAGAACAAGGGATTCTGCGTGACAGCCTCCATGTCGCGCGCTTCGGCCCTGACCCCGCCCAGTGCCACCGTATAGGCGGTGACCTCGATCCCGTGCGCCCGCAGGAGCTGGCTGGCAACGGCCCCGGCCGCGACCCGCGCCGCGGTTTCCCGGGCCGAGGCCCGGCCGCCGCCCCGGTGGTCGCGAATGCCGTACTTGGCCAGGTAGGTCAGATCCCCGTGGCCGGGGCGGAACACGTCTTTTAGATGATCATAGGACTTGGAATGGGCGTCCTTGTTGAAAATGACCAGGGAAATGGGGGTGCCGGTGGTCAAATCGCACGCCGCCCCCTCCGGCCGGAAGGTTCCGGAGAGGATCTCCACCCGGTCGGGCTCCTTGCGGGGGCTGGCACCGCCGCCCTGGCCCGGTCGGCGTCGGTCCAGCTCCTCCTGGATGATCTCCGGGGTCAGTTCGATGCCCGGGGGGCAGCCGTCGATGACTGCGCCCAGGGCCGGGCCGTGGGACTCGCCCCAGGTGGTTACCCGAAACAGGGTGCCGAAGGTATTTCCTGCCATGATTTCCTTTTTGTTGCTCTTGATGAAGCCCAGCCGAGGGGACTGGATTCCCGCCTGCGAGGGATGAGGTTACAAGTTAAAAGTTAAAAGTTGAAAGTCCACTGGATCCCCGCTTGCGCGGGGATGACATAAATAGCGGCATCGTCACTCCCGCGAAGGCGGGAGTCAAGGATTCTCCTTCTTTGTATTTCCTAAACTGCTTTCATTGATGGCGTATTTTTATCTTTTTGCGGGGTCATCTTCATTGGGTCATATAAATTTTTAATTACCACTAATCCTCAGCTTTTTCGATCACGACCCCGATACCGACTCCGACCCCGATTGCTGCTCCTCCTTATTCAGTCTTCGCATTGGATACCAAGGCGGCCGTTCTCACATTTGGCTGAATGGGAGAGCTGTCTTCTCGGGATCGGCGTCGGGGTCGGTATCGGTATCGAGTCTTGAATGAAGAACCGGGATAGCCGACCCGACTGCTTCTAATTTTGCTGAGGATTAATGGTAATCACATAAAGTTATTACATAAACAAAACTCTTACTTATCCGCATCCCCTCACCAGGAATTCACGTATCCGGGCGACAATCTCCTCCGGGCTCCTGCCGTCCGTGTCGATGTTTACGTCCGAGCCTGCCCGGTAGAGGGGCTCCCGCGCGGCCAGGACCGACTCGATCTCGGCCAGGGGGTCGCAGCCGGTGAGCGAGGGGCGCTGGCTGGCGGTTTCGCAGTCCCTTTCCATGCGCTGGCGGATGGTCACGGTGCTGGCCCGCAGCCAGATCACCCGGCTGTTTTTCCGCAGTTCCTGCCACTCGGCCTGGTGCTGGATGGCGCCGCCGCCGGTGGCAATGACCGCCTGCCGGACCTCGGCCAAGCGGACCAGCAGCAGCCGTTCCGCTTCCCGGAAGGCCGGCCAGCCGGCCCGCTTGACATAATCGCAGACCGAGCAGCCGAATCCTTCTTCCAGTGTATCATCTGTATCAATAAAAATGAAGCCGGTCAGTTCGGCAATTTTTCTGCCCACCGCCGACTTGCCGGTCCCCCGGAAGCCGGTGAAAATAATCCGCTCCCAGGGCGATCCCGGCGGCCCGAGTTCCGTCATGTCCCGCCCCTCTCAGCCCTCCGCAAGCCTGCCGTCATTTTTTTCTTTTCTTTTCAAAACTCTATACTTACAGTATTTCACAACCCAGTGCAAAGCAAAGAAGAGGCAGGACCGGACAACAAGGCCATGGAATTCAAGGATTACTACGAAACTCTCGGGATTAAGCGGGACGCTTCCCAGGACCAGGTCAAGCAGGCCTACCGCCGCCTCGCCCGCAAGTTCCATCCCGACGTCAACAAGTCCGCAGGCGCTGAGGCAAAATTCAAGGACATCGGCGAGGCCTACGAGGTGCTCAAGGACCCTGAAAAGCGCGCCGCCTACGACAAGTTCGGCGCCAACTGGAAGGAGGGCCAGGAATTCAAGCCGCCGCCCAACTGGGACGCGGGCTTTGAATTCAGCGGCGGATTCACCGGCGCGGACCAGCAGGGCTTCAGCGACTTTTTCGAGGAACTGTTCGGCAGGGGGCGATTCGGCGCCGCAGGAAGGCGCACGTCGTCGTTTCGCATGCAGGGGGAAAACCAGCACGCGAAAATCGTTATCCGACTGGAGGACGCCTATCTCGGCTCGACCCAGACCATTACCCTGACCCGGGCCACGGTGGATGAATCCGGCCATGTCCGCACCCAGCCGCACACTCTGCATGTGACGATTCCCAAAGGAATCACCGCCGGCCAGCACATCAGGCTGGAAGGGCAGGGATCCCCCGGCATCGGCGGCGGACCGAACGGTGACCTCTATCTGGAAATCGCCTTTGCCGACCATCCCCTGTTCCATGCCGAAGGCCGCGACATCCACAGCGTGGTTGCCCTTACCCCCTGGGAGGCGGCGCTGGGCGCCACCGTCACCGTACCGACCTTGGGCGGCAACGTGGAAATGAAGATTCCTGCCGGGACCCAGGGAGGCAAGGTGCTGCGGCTCAAAGGTCGTGGACTGTCCACCGCCAGCAAGCGGGGCGACCATTATGTCACCATCCGGATCATTGTTCCCGAGGCAAAGACCGAGGAACAGAAAAAGCTCTACCGGGAAATGGCACGGATCATGCCAGTGAACCCCAGAACATCATAAGTACGGCTGGACCGCGATGCGCAAGGAAGTGATCTATCTGACCGGAACCCTCCTGGACGAAGAGCTGGAATGCAGCCTGGCCGATATCTGCCGGTACTGTAATATCTCGGCGGCCCTGGTGCAGGAGATGATCGACGAAGGCCTGCTGTGCCCCCGTGGCCACGATCCCAAGGAGTGGCGATTCTCCGCGCTGGAGCTGCGCCGCATCCAGGTAACCCTCCGCCTGCAGCGGGATCTGCGGGTCAACCTCCCCGGCTGCGCCCTGGTTCTCGACCTCCTGGAAGAACTGGAAGATCTGCGGCGCCGGCGCGGGCGTTGATCCCGCCGCGCCTGGCCCCATGTACCTGAGCACCGCCTCCCTGCTGATTCTTGCCGGCTGCCTGGCCGCGGTCCTTGTTTTCTCCACTCTTTACCTGCTAGCGATCTTGCGGCGGGAACGCAGCCAGTGCCGCCGCCTGCTGGCCCGGGAAGAATTTCTCACCCTGGAGCGCAACGCTCTTGACGAAACCTGTGCCAGGCTGCGTTCTGAACGAAACGATCTCCTCACCGAAAACCGCGATCTGTACTCCAGGGTGGCGGCGCTGGAGACCTCCCTTGCCGATGCACGGCAACAGTCGGCAGCGCAGCGCGATCTGCTGGAAATGACCCGCGAAAGGATGGAAAAGGATTTCCAAATCCTGGCCGAGCGCATCTTCACCCGCAAAAGCGAAACACTGGGCAGCCGCCACCAGGAGGAACTGACCGCCCTGCTGAAGCCGGTTCGGGAGCAGCTGACCGATTTCCGAAAAAAGGTCGAGGAGGTCTATGACCGCGACAGCCGGGATCGAGTGTCCCTCGGCAAGGAGATCGAGCACCTGAAGAAGCTGAACCTGCAGGTCAGCGAGGACGCGGTCAGCCTGGCCAACGCCCTGCGCGGCCAGAGCAAGGTCCAGGGGCAATGGGGCGAAATGATCCTGGAGCGGGTTCTGGAATCTTCGGGTCTGCGCCGGGACCACGAATTTCGTACCCAGGGGGGACTGCGGGACAAAAACGGCCAGACCCGTTTTCCGGACGTCCTGGTGCGCCTGCCCCGGGAACGGGAGATCGTCATCGACGCCAAGGTTTCTCTCCGAGCCTATGCCCAGGCGGCCCGCGCGAAACACCCGGACGAGGAAAACCGCTACCTTGGGGAGCATGTCGAATCTCTGAAAAGGCATGTCGCCGGCCTGGCGGCAAAGGAATACCATCTGCTGGAGGGAGTGAACAGCCTGGATTTCGTGATCCTCTTCCTGCCCATGGACGGCGCCCTGCAGGCCGCCATTACCAGCGACCCTGATCTGCTGACCTGGTCCATGGCCCGCAAGATCGTCCTTGCCAGCCCCTCCACCCTCCTCGCCATCCTGCGCACGGTCAACCATATGTGGCGGCAGGAGGAGCAGACCCGCAACAGTTTAGCTATTGCCAAACAGGCGGGGAGTCTATATGATAAACTTGTCGGCCTGATCGAAGCCTTTGAAGAAATCGGCAGCCGTCTGCACCAGACCCGCGATGCCTGGGAAACCGCCAGAAAACGTCTGGTGGCCGGACGGGGCAACCTGATCAGCCGGGCGGAAGCATTGAAGGAGCTGGGCGTCCAGAGCAGCAAGACCCTGCCGGTTTGCCCGGCGGACGAAGAAAACCCATTCAGATAACATATTCTTTCCTGGAGGTGGATACCATGAAACAGCTTACAGCCGTTCTCCTTGTTTGCAGCGCCTTTTTCCTTATCTCCTGCGCCAACACCAATCTGACCAAGGGGCAGCAAGGGGCCATCGGCGGCGGCGCCGCCGGCGCCCTGATCGGCCAGGCCATCGGCCACAATACCGAGGCAACCCTGATCGGGGCCGCGGTGGGGACCATGCTCGGCTACATCGTCGGCAATGAAATGGACAAATATGACCGCCAGCAGCTCAACCATGTCTATGAGCGAGGCGTCTCCGGCACCCCCTCCGCCTGGGTCAACCCGGACAGCGGCAACCAGTACCAGGTCACCCCGCAGGCGGCGTATTCCGGCGCCAACGACCAGGTCTGCCGCAAGGCCGAGATCATGGCGGTGATCGACGGCAAGCAGGAGAGAACCTACACCACCGCCTGCCGGGACCAGTACGGCAACTGGATCCTCCAGTAGCCGCATGGCAAAGACGACCGGCTCTTTTGCGCTGCGCACCGTCGGCGCAAAAGAGTTCGTGGACATCACCGCGCAGGTTCAGGACGCCGTCACCGACAGCACGATCAGTGACGGCGTCTGCATTATCTACAACCCGCACACCACCGCCGGCCTGACCATCAACGAAGGCGCGGACCCCGCGGTCTGCGACGACCTGCTCGGCGTGTTCGGCCGCCTCATCCCGCGCGATTATCCCTACCGTCACCAGGAAGGGAACTCGTCATCCCACATGATGGCCACCCTGACCGGCAGCAGCGTTACGGTAATCATCGTTGCGGGCAGGTTGCAGCTCGGTACCTGGCAGCGGATATTTTTCTGCGAATATGACGGCCCCCGGACCCGCAAGGTCCTGTGGAAAGTCCTGCCCGGTTGAGATGAGTGTGGATCCGACCATCGCCGCCCACAATATCGTCTTCGGCCTGAACCGGGAGGAGGACGAGCGCTCTCTCGCCGCCTTTCTTCAGCTGTTCAGCCGGCCGGCCTTTACCGAGGTGCTGATTCCCCGTCTGGACGATGACGAGATCCAGGGGCTGGTGCACCTGCTCACCGCGCTCATGCGCAACCACTTGAGCGAGCGGGAGTACCACGAGATATTCCTTGCCGACCCAGACCATCACCACTGATCCGCCCCCCATGCCGCCTATTACCTCTCTGCGCGCCTTCCTCGATATCCTTCGACGGGAAAACGAACTGCTGGTTATCGACAGCGAAGTCGATCCGTATCTGGAAATCGCCGAGATCCACCGACGGGTGATCGCCCGCAACGGACCGGCCCTGCTCTTCACCCGGGTCAAGGGCTCGGCCTTTCCGGTGGCGACCAACCTGTTCGGGACCAGCCGTCGCCTGGAACTGGCCTTTGGCCGCCGCCCCCTGGATTTTGTCCGCGACCTGGTCCACCTTGTGGAGCACCTGTTGCCGCCGTCCCTGAATACTCTGTGGCGGGCCAGGCCGCTGCTGGGCCAGGCCCTGAAGATCGGCAGCACCACCGTCCGCCGGGCACCGGTTCTGGAAATTTGCCAGCGGCCGGCGCGCTTGACCGAGCTGCCCCTGCTCACCTCCTGGCACTCGGACGGCGGAGCCTTTGTCACCCTGCCGCTGGTCTACACCGAACATCCCGACGGCAGCGGCCACAACCTTGGGATGTACCGGATCCAGCGCTATGACGACCAGACCACCGGCATCCACTGGCAGATCCACAAGGGCGGCGGGTATCACTACCATGCCGCCGAACAGTTGGGCCAGGCTCTGCCGCTGACCCTGTATATCGGCGGCCCGCCGGCCCTGATCCTCGCCGCCATTGCCCCCCTGCCCGAGGATATTCCGGAACTGATGCTCGCCTCCCTGCTGCAGGGCCGCAAACTGGCCATGACCCCCGATCCATTGGGCGGCCACCGGCTCGTCGCCAATGCCGAGTTTGCGATAAAAGGCTTTGTGCCGCCCGGGGTCCGGAGGCCGGAGGGTCCTTTCGGCGACCATTACGGCTACAACTCCCTGCAGCACGATTATCCGGTCTTTCAGACCACCCACCTCTACCACCGCCGCGACGCCATCTATCCTGCCACCGTGGTCGGCCGGCCCAGGCAGGAGGACTTCTACATCGGCGACTTTCTCCAGGACCTGCTCTCCCCCCTCTTCCCCTTGGTGATGAAGGGGGTGCGCCAGCTGAAAACCTTCGGTGAAACCGGATTCCACTGCCTTGCCGCCGCGCGGGTTTACGACCGCTATCCCCGGGAAGCATTCGCCGCGGGCCTGCGTATCCTAGGCGAGGGCCAGCTGTCCCTGACCAAGTTCCTGATCGTCACCGACGGCGCCCTGGATGTCAGCGATTTTCAGAAACTCTGGCCGCATGTCCTGGAACGGGTGCGCTGGGACCAGGACCTCTTTGTCTTCGCCAACGTCTCTCAGGACACCCTCGATTACACGGGACCCTCGGTGAACAAGGGATCCAAGGCCATGCTCCTCGGCCTGGGCGGTGAAAAAAGGCGGGAACTGCCGTTGCATTTCTCCGGAACCCTTCCTCCGGGCTGTGGCAAACCCCGCGTTTTCCTGCCCGGAACGCTAGTGGTGGAAGGTTCTCCTTATGCGGAGTCAGCCGACTTGGCCAAGGAACTGACCGAGTGGCCGGACCTGGTCGACTGGCCGGTGATCATCCTGGTCGATTCCACCTCTGCTGCCACGGTCAGCCTCCAGGAATTTCTCTGGACCCTGTTCACCCGCTTTGAACCTGCCGCCGATATCCACGGCGCGGCGCAAAGCGTCCGCCGCTTTCATGTGGGCCTGCGGCCGCCCATCGTGTTTGATTGCCGGATGAAACCCTGGTACACAGAGGTTCTGGAGGTCGATCCGGCGACCAGGGCCCTGGTGGACGGCAAAATCCACACCCTGCTTCCGGCCCGCTGGCGATAAATCTATGACCAGTTTTCCCCCGCAATAAACATCATGGCGGAACGACTGCAGAAAATCCTCGCCCGGGCCGGCGTCTCCTCGCGGCGCACGGCAGAAGAATACATCCGCCAGGGCCGGGTCGCGGTAAACGGCAGGGTGGTCTGCGAAGTGGGCGCCAAGGCGGACCCGGTCATGGACCGCATCACCTTTGACAACAAGCCCATTGCCAGTGAGGAGAAAATTTACCTCCTCCTCAACAAACCAGTCGGCTATGTCACCACCCTGTCCGACCCCCAGGGCAGGCCGAAGGTAACCGATCTCCTCGTCGACATTCCCCAACGAGTCTTTCCGGTGGGCCGCCTCGATTATGATACCGAAGGGGCGCTGCTCCTGACCAACGACGGCGAACTGGGCAACCGGATCATCCATCCCAGCTACGAGGTCAACAAAACCTATGAGGCCACCGTTCCCGGCCGGCTTGCTGAGGAAAAAATCCGCCTGCTGAAGGAGGGTATCCTCCTGGACGGTCACAGGACCTGGCCGGCTCAGGTAAAAATCCTTGCCGAAAAAAAGAACGAAACAACAGTGGAGTTGATCATCCACGAGGGCAAAAAACGACAGGTCCGGCGGATGCTGGCGGCCATCGGCCACCCGGTCAAAACCCTGAAAAGAACGGCCTATGGAGGACTTAAATTGGGAAAACTGCCGAGCGGCAGCTACCGGCGCCTGACCATGAGGGACCTGAAAAAAATATTTTCCGGAAAAATCCCCTTTACTTTCAAAAAAATACCTGATTAAATTTCAGTAGTTATCGAGCAAGCCGCAACGGTAACTTCTTTTTACGGGAAGAAAGATATCCGGCACCAAGGAATTGCAGTTTCCGGCTGCAAGAGGGAGAGCACCATGAACAAGTCCGAATTGATTGAAGCCCTGGCCGAAAAAATCAATTTACCGATCCGCGAGGCAGGGTCAATCACCAATACGCTCATCGAAACGATGAGCGAGGCTCTGGCCCGGGGGGAATCCATCGAAATCCGCGGATTCGGCAGTTTTGTGGTCAAGGAGTATGACTCCTATACCGGACGCAATCCGAAAACCGGCGAGAAAATCAAGGTCTCCCCGAAAAAATTGCCCTTCTTCAAGGTCGGCAAGGACTTGCGGGAACAGGTCAACCAGCACCGCCCCAAAAAGTCCGGCAAATAGGGATCACTGTTCCTCGCCTTCCGCCCGGAGTTCACCCACCAGATCATACGTGTGAGCCTCGGTGATGAGAACCGGGGCAATATCTCCCTGATCCGCTCTGCCGGCGGTGATATACACGCAGCCGTCGATATCAGGAGCCTGATAGCGCGTTCTGCCCTCCAGGAGCAGGTCGCTTTCGTCGCTGACCCCCTCAATGAGCACCGGCTCCACCCGGCCGACAAAACGTTGCTGACGTGCGGCGCTGATGGCCGCCTGGCATTCCATCACCCGTTCGTAGCGCGCCTGCTTTTCCTCCTCGGTGATCTTGTCCGGCAGAAGAAAGGCTGGGCTGCCCTCCTCGTCGGCATAGCTGAACAGGCCCACATGGTCCAGCCGCCACTGCGCCAAAAACTCGATCATCTCCTCGACATTTTCCTCGGTTTCACCGGGGAAGCCGACCATCAGGGTGGTCCGGATCGCACAGTCCGGCAGAAATTTTCTAATCCTGGCCAAAAGATCGTCCAGTTCCCGTCGGCCGTACCGCCGGTTCATCCGCTCGAGGACCTGATCGCTGACATGCTGGAGAGGTATATCCAGGTACGGCACAATCCGCTCCTGCCCGGCCATCAACCTCAGCAGCTCGTCGCTGATCCCGGCGGGATAAAGGTAGAGCAAGCGCAGCCACGGAATGGACGTTTCCCGTAGCAATTCCTCCAGCAGGCTGACCAGAGAGCTGCCATCGGGCAGATCTGCACCGTAGGCGGTGAGATCCTGGCCGATCAGGGTCAGTTCACGGACGCCAAATCCTTCGAGGCGGCGGGCCTCGGCGGCTAGATCGGCGACGGTCCGGCTGCGCAGCCGGCCGCGGATGCCGGGAATCATGCAGTAGGAACAGCGATTGTCGCAGCCTTCGGTGATCTTCAGGTATGACCGGAACGGCGGGGTGGACAACCGCCGGGCGACACCACTGTCCATCAGATATTTCGCCGGGCGCAGTTCCAGATGAACCTGCTTCTCCTTTGCCGCCCGGCGGATCAGGGAAACGATATCCTGAAAGCCGTCCGTGCCGGTGAACAGATCCACTTCCGGCAGTTCATTCTGCAAATCCCGGCCGTAACGCTGCACCAGGCAGCCGGTAACCACCAGCAGTTTTGTCGGATCATCCCGCTTGTACTCGGAAAGACGCAGGATCTCATCGATGGCTTCTTCCACCGCAGGCAAAATGAATCCGCAGGTGTTGACCAAGAGGACGTCCGCCGCGGCCGGGTCCTCCACCACGGCGAAGCCCTCGTCCTCCAGGCAACCGAGCATGACCTCGGAGTCCACCAGGTTTTTGGGACAGCCGAGGCTGACCAGATGCAGGCGTTTCATATTGTTCCCTCGCAATGCTTTTCCCCGAGCGCATAAACGAACTCTCCGCAGCCGGGTCTGGAGGCACGCTCTACCTTATTCCCCGCCACGGCGCAACCGAAAAAAAAAGGGCCGCAGCATCTGCTGCGGCCCTTGTCAGATCTTTCGATCCGCCTGGGTCGGTAATTCCTACAGGCCCAGCGCCGCCTTGAATGGGTTGGCATAGAGCAGGATGAAGGCGATAACCAGACCGTAGATCGCGATGGACTCAACCAAAGCCATACCAAGGATCATGGTGGTGGTGATGGCGCCTTTGGCCTCGGGATTACGGGCAACACCGGCGCAGGCGCCGTTCAGACCGGAACCCATGCCGATACCCGCGCCCAGACCGGCAAAGCCGATGGCGTGGGCGGCGGCGAGACAAACCAGAGCAATATGCAGCTTATCCATTTGTACTACCTCCTAACTTCGTGTTTATATGTTTGGCCTTCTTCGGAACTCGATATCAAATATTTATCAGTGCGCATGCTCCATGGCCTGGGCGCAATAGAGCACGGACAGCAGCGTGAACACCAGGGCCTGGATCAGGGAGACGAGCACGCCCAGGCAAAGGATCGGCAACGGCGCGAAGTAGGCGCCGGCCAGCATGAACAGGACGGACAGCAGGGTCTCCTTGGCCATGATGTTGCCGAAAAGACGCATGGAGAGCGACAGGAGCCGCGCCGCGTTGGAGATCAGCTCGATGGGCAGCATCAGGGGGATGAGCAGCGGCACCGGTCCGAGAAAATGCTTGATGTAGCCGATGCCGTGATAGCGCAGGCCGAGGAAATGATGGGTCAGCCAGACCATGATGGTCATGCCCAGGGTAATGTTCAGGTTGGAGGTGGGCGACATGAACCCTGGAATCAGCCCGATGAGGTTGGCCACCACGATGTACAGGCCGAAGGTGGCCAGGAAGGGGAAGAGCATCCGCGCCCGGTCCCGGCCCATGTTCTCGGCAAAGAAGTTCTCCATGCCGCCGATCATGATCTCCCAGAAATTCTGTCCCTTGCCGGGGATGATCTCCAGCCGGCCCATGGTCAGCTTGGGTACGATGATCCAGAAGGCCATCACCAGCCAGGTATAGGTCATATACGGCGTGAGCACCTGCTGTTGCAGTCCCTCTCCGGTAATGGTGTGGGGGACCGGTAGATGCAGCCATTCCAGGATCACGTTGATAAACAGAATCGGATGTTCCATAGGTTATGCCTCATTCATACGTTGCGCAGAGTACAGCTTACTCCCCTTGCCCAAAACCACGACCACCACGCTGCACATGATGGATGAAAGGCCGATCACCAGGCCGATCACATCAATGCTGACCCGGGTGATCAGCAGGTACAGGATGACCGCCAGCACGGCCAGCCGACCATAAAACTTGAGAAAAAACCGGACCTTTTCAATCTTTTTGACCGCGGTCCAGTTCATGCCTGCCTGGCTGAAATTGTCCATGAACTGGTTGATGTCCCGCCGCAGGAGAAAGAAGCTCCCATTGGCCAGAACCCCGCCGATCAGAACGCTTTGCGCCATGGCCCAAGAGGAAAGATACCAGGAACCGGCCAGCAGGGCCGCCAGAAGCAGCCAGTTGAACCGCTGCACCTGGGCGAGCAACTCGGTTCCCGCCGCTGCGGCCCCGGCAACCCGGGCCTGGCTATCACTTTCGTTCTTCATCCTTGATGTCTTTCGTCAGCTGCCACAGATTTTTGAAGCCCGCGGCAATGCCCAGCGCTAAAAATATAAAGGTCAGATAGGGCGCGGTCCGCCCGTCAAAAACCTTATTGTCGAGATACCAGCCTATCCCCAGACCAATGAAGATCGAGAGGACAAAGGACATACCCACATGGCTGTACAAGCCGAGCTGCCTGAAAATTTCCCTGCGTGTTTCCGACACGGTTCACCTCCAGAACATCTCAGGCTCTCACAAGCGATTCAGTGGTAGCACGACCATCTGGCAAACGCAATGATTTTTTTACCGATCCGCCAATTTTTTGAATGACGATTCAGTCATGGCCAGCGCTTGTTCCAGCTGGGAGCGGTCATGCGCGGCCGAGACGAACGCCGCCTCGAACTGGGAAGGGGCGAGCCAGACCCCCCCGGCGAGCATCTGGCGGTAATGCCGGCCGTACATCGCGGTATCGGCCCGCATGGCCGACTCGAAGTCCCTGACCGGCCCGGGCGCGAAGAAACAGGTCATCATCGAGCCGATCCGGTTGAGGGTTATCGGAAACGAGGCGTTGTCGGCGATCCGCTGGAGGCCGGCGGCGAACCACGCGCTCTTCTCCTCCAGGGCTTCGTAAAATCCCGGCTTGCGCAGCTCCCTGACCAGGGCCAGACCGGCGGCCATGGCCAGAGGGTTGCCGGACAGGGTGCCGGCCTGATACACCGGTCCCTCCGGGGCGACGGTATCCATAATGTCCTGCCGGCCGCCGTAGGCACCCACCGGTAGTCCGCCGCCGATGATCTTGCCCAGGCAGGTCAGGTCGGGCATGATCCCGAAACGCTCCTGGGCACCGCCCAGGGCCAGGCGGAAGCCGGTGATCACCTCGTCGAAGATCAGGATAATCCCCAGCTCACGGGTCAGCTCCCGCAACCTCAGCAGAAAACCCTCTTCCGGCAGGATGACCCCCATGTTGCCCGCCACCGGCTCCACGATGACGCAGGCGATGGACAGGTTCGGGTCGCGCAGGGTCGCTTCCAGGGCGGCCACGTCATTATAGGGAATAGACAGGGTATTTTTGACAATATCCTCGGGAACGCCAGGGCTGCCGGGAATTCCCAGGGTAATCACCCCGGAGCCGGCCTTGACCAGGAAGGAATCGGCATGCCCGTGATAGCAACCGTCGAACTTGATCACCATGTTCCGCCCGGTAAAGCCGCGGGCCAGGCGGATGGCGCTCATGGTCGCCTCGGTCCCGGAGTTGACGAAGCGGATCTTTTCCAGGGACGGAACCGAATCGCAGACCAGTTCCGCCAGTTCCACCTCCAGGGGGGTAGGCGCGCCGAAGCTGGTGCCGTCCAGCGCGGTGCTGCGCACCGCCTCCACCACCGCCGGATGGCCATGGCCGAGGATCATCGGCCCCCAGGAGCCGACAAAGTCGATGAAATCGTTGCCGTCCACGTCGGTGATAACCGCGCCCTTTGCCTTGCGGACGAAAAGCGGATCGCAGCCCACCGACTTGCAGGCGCGGACCGGGCTGTTGACCCCGCCGGGGATGACTTTTTTGGCCGCGGCAAAGAGCCTGGCGGAATGATCTGTCTGCATCAAAAAAACCTCATTGCGCTGAATTGGTCAGAGTTGTGACTATAGCATGGCCTTTTTTGTCAGTCTCGCAAAAAATGCGAGACCGCCCCGGCAGGCCTGCGAACTTGCCCTGCCTGGGAATTTTTTCTTGTCACCACCCGTTCGGCAAGGTAGAGTATTGTAATTTTTGTACTTGCGGACAATTCAATTGACAACCTTCGGCACCGCCCGCGGCAGGGCCGCGGGAAAGATCTGAGCAAGGAGAAACATCATGGCCGGCGATAAAGTAATGCATATTTCCGACGGAGAATTTGACAGCAAAATCCTCAAGAGCGAACTGCCCAGCCTGGTCGATTTCTGGGCGCCCTGGTGCGGTCCCTGCAAGGCCATTGCCCCGGTCATCGACGAGCTGGCCGCTGAATTCGAGGGCAAGATACAGATTTTTAAAATGAACGTGGACGACAACCCGGCCACCCCCGGCAAATACGGGATCCGCGCCATCCCTACCCTTATTCTCTTCAAGGGGGGCGAGGTGGTTGACCAGATCACCGGCGCGGTGGGCAAGTCCCAGCTGAGCGCCCTGCTCAACAAAGCTGTCTGAGCCGACGCACCGGCCGCCCCCCCCCTGATGCCCCAGCAGACCATGCCGGACACCGACTATCAGCTGGTCATCATCGGCGGCGGGCCCGCCGGCCTGACGGCTGGCCTCTATGCCGCCCGGGCCAGATTGAAGACGCTGCTGGTCGAAAAAGGCGCCCTTGGCGGACAGGTCCTGACCACGGACTGGGTGGACAATTACCCCGGTTTTGTCGAGGGGATCAGCGGCTTTGATCTTGTTGAGAAAATGGCCGCCCATGCCGAGCGATTCGATCTGGCAACCAGAACCGCCCAGATCAGCGCCCTGGACCTCCGGGGCAAAAGCAAAATTTTGTACCTGGAGGGCGGCGAGCGGCTGACCGCGCAGGCGGTGATCATCTGTACCGGCGGCAGCCCCGGCAAGCTCGGCGTTCCCGGGGAACAGGCATATGCCGGCAAAGGCGTTTCCTACTGTGCGACCTGTGACGGACCGTTTTACCGGAATCAGGAAATCGCGGTGGTGGGCGGCGGCAATACAGCCATTCAGGAGGCCCTGCACCTCACCAAGTTTGCCAGCAAGGTAACGGTCATTCATCGACGCAGGGAACTTCGCGCCACCAAGGTCGTCCAGGAAAAGGCCATGGCCAGCGACCGGATCGAATTTCTGCTCGACACCAGGGTTGCGGAGATCACCGGCGGAGCCGGCGGGGTGGAGGGGTTGCGGTTGGCGCACAACGACGGCACCAGCTCAACTCTTGCCGTCTCCGGGGTGTTCATCCTCATCGGCGTGGTCCCCAACAACCAGCTGCTCCCCCTGAACGATCTGAAAACCGACGAATACGGTTTCATCGTCACCGATACCGAGATGAAAACCAGCCTGCCAGGAGTTTTTGCCGCGGGCGACATCAGGAGCAAAAGCTTCAGGCAGATAGTGAACGCCGCCGGCGAAGGGGCTACCGCCGAGCTCTCCGCCGAACAGTATCTGGCTCAGCTGGACTGACCGTTCAGCGCAGGCCTGCCCTCTGCCCGAACAGTCGGAACCGGCCGGGGCAGAGCTTAACCACCGGAAACACACCTTCGTCGCAAACAGGACCGCCATGAAATGTACTTCTTCTCCCGCCGGCACCCGGCGCCCCCTTCTCCCGACGCTTCTCGTCTGCGCCTTCCTCCTCCCGGCGCTGACCGGTTGCGCCACCTTGAACAAGTGGTTCGGGTTCGATGACGAAAGCACGATTCAGAAATCCGCGGATACCCTCGCCATGGAAGGGATGGACGACTTCAGCGTGGGCAAATACCACACGGCCCGGAAGAGCTTTGAGGAGATCATGGATCGCTATCCCTTCAGTCCGCAGGCGATGCTCGCGGAACTGAAGGCGGCGGACAGCCATTATTATCAGGGGAATTACCAGGAGGCCAAGGTCCTGTATCAGCAGTTTGAGGAGCGCCATCCGACCAACGAGGCGATTCCCTACGTGATGTTCCAGATCGGCATGTGCGATTACGCCCGGACCGACCGGATCGACCGGGACACCAGCGGCGCCCGGGACGCCATCCAGTCCTTTTCCCGCCTGTTGCGCGCTTACCCGAACTCGCCTTACACCAGCGAGGCCAAGGCCCGCATCGAGGCCGCCCGGGAATTCCTGGTCAACCATGAATACTTTGTCGCGGTCTTTTATGTCCGAACCGATCGGGAACAGGAGGCGGCGCACCGCCTCAAGTACCTGATCGCCACCTACCCTGACGCGGCGATCACCCCCACCGCCAAAAACCTGCTGGCGCGCATCGAGGCGGGCAATCCCCCGAAGATGGGGCTCAGTTCATGGCTGCCCGAGCTGTCCATGCCCGATTGGAATTTGTTCGGCAAGGACAAGCCGACTGAGGCCGGGCAAGAGCCGGAGCCGAAAAAGGACTGATCAGACCAGGGCCTCTTCGACGATCTCGTCCAGGGAGACCTCCATGGCCCGGACTGGGCAGGCCGGCACGCACAAGCCGCAGGCGGTGCACCTCTCGGGATCAAAGATCACCGCCATATCCGGCCGGCGGATGGAAAGCGCCCCCACCGGACAAACCCCCGTACAGGCCCCGCACTGAAAGCAGCGGCTTTCATCGCGGCGGATCTTGCCGGCCAGCCGCTCCACATTGACGCCAAGGCCTTTCAGGTAGGCCAGCGCCTCCCGCACGTTCTCCCGTTGCCCCTTGAGCTCGATGATCATGATCCCTTCCCGCTGGGGCAGGATATCGGCCTTGAGGATATTGAACTCGATGTCATAACGTCGCACCAGCTGGTAGATGATCGGCTGGTCGGAGGTCTCCTTGGGGAAGCGTAAGAAATAGATTCGGGTGTACATGTTTTTCTCCTTAGGCAACGCGGCCGTGTTGCATTCCCCCATTGCCACTTGCCGAGCACCGCAGAAGCTGCCGCAAAGGATTTTGCACTGTCTGAGCGAAGCGAGTTTGCAAAATCCCGGCAGCTTCGAGGAGCGCAGGGCAGTCAGGTAAGCGGAGCGAAGCGAAGACTCCGTGTGGACCAAGTGGCACGGGTGCCCTTTCTTTTGGTTCCTTTTCTTTGGGCAAGTAAAGAAAAGGAACATAAATAATCAACGATTGGAAAACAATAGTAAACGCAGAGCACTCCAATAACTCCAAGAATGATGCCGATGCCTGCTAATATATTCCCTCATTTCATTAATTCTCAGGAATCAGAGCCTCTTGCAAAATGAACGTCGTCGCGAGATCGAGAGAAAAATATTCTGGGCAAGGATGAGTTGTGAAATCGCCCGGAAGCGGAGCAGCGCTCCGTTGAGGACGATTTCA
>QZJD01000084.1 GCA_003604995.1 Desulfobulbus sp.
TCGGTCTCGCCGTCGCCGTCGAAATCCCCGGAAATGAGATAGTTGATGTCCGCGTCGCCATTGGGATAGCTGGCGTTGTTGGTCACATCGATGGGGAGCACCGAGGAAAACCCGCCGCTGCCGTCGCCGAGCAGCAGCTTCACGTCGCGATTACCCCCGCCGCTCGCCACGGCCAGATCAAGATGGGGATCATCGTTCATGAAGCCCGTGGCGATGGAGTTGGGATGGACCCCGACCGCCACCGGACTTTGCGGGGCAAAGGTCCCGTCGCCGCTCCCCAGGAAGACGGTCACCGTGTTTGCCGACCAGTTCGCCACCGCCAGGTCCTGGTGGGTGTCGCTGTTCAGGTCGCCCGCGGCGACAAAGAAAGGATTGGTGGTGGGATAATCGACCCGGGGCGCAAAGACCGTTTCAGCGAAACCGGCTCC
This sequence comes from Desulfobulbus sp., assembly GCA_003604995.1. GTDB lineage: Bacteria > Desulfobacterota > Desulfobulbia > Desulfobulbales > Desulfobulbaceae > UBA10518. The sequence continues at coordinate 429 of QZJD01000084.1, forward strand.
GGGAAAAAACAGGAGCGCACAACACACCAGGAAAAGCCGTTGACCAAAACCTGCCCGGTTTTTCATACCTTTTGCTCTCTGTACGATGTGATATCAGTAACAGCATCAAATTATCATAAAGAATATCCCTATACGGCCGACGAATCGGCTACTTCTCTCCCTTGCCGGTCAGGACCGGGTTGAACATGATCCAAGGGAATTGGGGAGAGGAGAAGGTCACGACAAAGACATCGTCGGCGTTGTTGGTGTCATTGGGGACCAGCGTGGTGGAGCCGTTGACAAAGGCCATGACCATGCCGTTGCCGGAGATAGCCGGGTTACCATAGGAGAAACCATCGGTCGTCTGGGCACCGGTGGAACTCAGGTTGACGCGGACCGTCTCGCCCGCGGTGCGGTCACGGCGAAATATGTCTGAGAGGGAATTGGTATCGTTCGCGACCAGGTTGGTGGAATCCGAGGAAAAGACAACGTAGCGGCCATCGCTGGAGATCCCGCCGCCATAGCCCCACGTATTAGTCGTGTCGCCCTCTTCCTCACCGTCGCCGATGCTGACCCGCTCGGTGGTTCCCGCCTGCAGATCACGGACGAAAACGTCAGAGGCAATATTGGTATCATCCGTTACAAGGTTATCGGCTTCTGAGACAAAAACGATATATCGACCATCCAAAGAAATTCTTGGGTCTCTGCTGTTACTATTCCCTTGCACCTCCTCGGATGACACACTTGCCAGTTCCGTGGTCCCTGCGGTGCGGTCACGGACAAAGATATCCGTCGACAAGTTGCTGTCTCCGGCCACCAGATTCGTGGCATCGGAGGAAAACGCCACATACCGGCCGTCTCCGGAAACCGAAGGGTCATAGCTGGAGTTATTCCCCTTGGTTAAATCATCGGTGGCGATGCTGATCAGCTCCGTCGTGCCGGAGGTACGGTCACGGATAAAGATATCCCCAATTCCATCAACATCTCCGACCGCGAGATTGGTGGCATAGGAATAAAAAGCCGCATAGCGGCCGTCCCCTGAAATCGAGGGGGAATAACTGTAATTGTTCGCCTGGATCTCTTCGGAAGAGACGTTGACCCGCTCCGTGCTGCCGGCGATGCGATCCCGAACAAAAATATCCTTCGACGTGTTGGTATCTCCAGCCACCAAATTCGTGGCATCCGATTCAAAGACAACATAACGACCGTCCCATGAAAGAGACGGGACGCCACTCTGGCCGCCGGTTGCCTGTTCGCCGCTTGAGTTCAGGTTGACCCGCTCGGTAGCCCCGGTCACCTGGTCATGAATGAAGATGTCACTCAAGGTGTTGGTATCACCGGCCACTAGATTGGTGGCGTTGGAGTAAAAGGCCACATACCGGCCATCGCCGGAAAGCGCCGCATTGTAACTCCCACCGTCTCCCTGCGTACCATCGGACGCAACACTGACCCGCTGGATGCTCATCTGCGCCCAGGCCCCGTCAACATACCCCGCCAAGCCCGCTGCCACTGCCAGGCCTATCGCAATTGCCCCCCGCTGGTTCATCGCACCCCTCCCTGCATCAAATTTTATGAACTCTTTTGATAAAGAATTATATCACCGTTGCTCTCTCTTCCCCAAGAAGTTTCCACGCCCGGCAGCCTGAAAAAGCCCCTCGATTCGTTGCAGTTTCTCATACTGTTCAAATACCCGGTCATGCCACTCCGGTTTTTGCTGATAGAGCCTGATCAGCTCGACCCGAATCCGCCGTTGCCCGCTGTTGATCGACAGGGACCGCTCATAGCTGCGCACCGCTTCATCCAACCGCCCCTCGTAGGCCTGAAGGTCGCCCAGCAGCGAGTACTTGGCGGCGGCCGCATGGGAGGCGTCGCCGATCTCTGCCAGCAGCCGCCAGACCCTCTCCCGCTCGCCCCGGCCGTAGAGACGACCGGCAAGAAAGAGGCGGGCCACGTCCGCATAATCGCCGCCCATTCTGACCGACTCCTCCCAGAAGCGCACCGCCTCTTCCTCCTGCCCCTGGTTCGCCAGCAGGAGGGCATGGGTGTTGGCATAAGCGCTCAGGTCGCCCCCGCCTCTGACCGGCAGAAGACTCAGGAGCGAAAAGGCCGCGAAGATAACTCCGGCAAGGACCAAGCGGGGACGGCGCCGTTCCCGGACGGCCCGGACTGCTTCGATCACACCCACGGCGGCCCAGGGGGTGAGGATGACCGCCAGGGGCAAACGATAGCGGCCGTTCAGGTAAAAGACGACGAGACCCAGGCTGTAAAGGCCGGCAAGAAGGGCGAGCCGGCGCGAGACCGGGGAGGTGCGGATGGTCAACACCATGCCGGTCATGGCCAGGGCCATGACCAGTCCGTAACCGGGCCAGGGGAGGGTAAAAAATCGCACGAAGCGGCCGAGGAAATGGAGGTCGTAGTGGTCGCCGGCCTCGAATCGGTTGAACAGGGCCAGAACTTTTTGCCCCAGGTGCAGGCCCCATTCACCCGGCTGCTCCTTGATGAAGGCCAGGACCTCGCCCACCCAGAAGCGCGAGGCCTCCCTGGGGGTCAGCTCCCGGCCGGCGCGGCGGCCAGCCTCAATGATGAACTGCACCGAGCTTTCGCCGGGAACCGACGAGGCAAAGGGCATGGGCCGATAGTAGGGGGTGGGGTTTTCCGGCGAATTGCCGTAGTAGAGGTTGCGCCCCAGCTGCGGCGAGGTCGCGGACCAGCCGCCGCCGGCCAGATACCTGGGGAGCAGCAAGCAGGCCAGGACCAGGGCCAGGCCGAACGCGAACAACAGCGTGCCGCCGACCGCCCGCCTTGCCCTGCCGCCCGGCGACTCCCTAGCGGTCAGCAGGAAGAGCGGCGGCAGGAGGGCCAGCACCAGCGCATTGGCACGGACGCCCGCGGCAAGGCCCACGGCGATTCCCAGGGCCAGCAGATGCAGCGCGAACCGGGACCGGGACGCGGGTGGTTCCGGCAGTTCGATGCCCAGCACCGCCACCAGGGCGAAGAGGAAGACCGCCAGACAGGTTTTCAGGGGCACGATGCTGTAGAGAATGAAGGGGCCGTAGAGCGCGGCAATGGCGCAGGCAAGCAGACCGGCGCCGGTCCCGGCGAGCCGGCGGCCGAGCTGATAAACCAGATAACAGGTCAGGGTGCCGAGAAGGATGTTCAGCAACCGGAAGAAAAGCGGCTCGGGACCCAGCAGCCGGTAGATCCCGGCGAGCAGAAAGGCAGGCAGGGAAGACTGGTCGTAGCGAAGGATGGCGCCGGGTTCACCGGCGGCCAGCGCCACGGCCCAGTCATGATACAGCTGCTCGTCATAGAGCAGGTGCTCGAAGTAGATGGTCTCGCGCAGCGAAAAAAGGGCGGCCAGGCGCAGGACGGCCGCCAGCGCCAGCAGCGCCGCCAGGACCAGGGCCGGCCGGCTTCTCAGCTGGTTGGGAGCGGATAGCACCGTTGCAGGCCCTCGCGCACGCCGATGGGATTGTAGCCGAGGTCCCGGCGCGCCTCTGAATTATCCGGATTGGCCTCGGCCTCGATCCGGCTGATCCCGTACAAGGTCAGCGGCGGATGGCGCAGCAGCCGTTCGCCGAGGACGGCCAGCCCGCGGCACAGCGGCAGCGGCAGATGAACAATGGGCCGCCGCCTGCCCCGCTGGCGCAGGATCAGGCGGGCCAGCTCCAGGATGGTGATCGCCTCGCCGCCGCTGAAGTTGTAGATCTTGCCGTGGGTGAGCGGATTGCCGGCAATGGCGGCAAGACCCTGGACCAGGTCGTCGCTGTGCACCGGATTTTTCAGGGCCGCGCCCCGGCCGACAAAGGGGACCACCGGAAAGCGCTCCAGTGCAGCCATGAAAAGCATGAACTCCTGGCCGCCGCCCCGCTCGTAGACCAGGGTGGGCCGGACAATGGTCCAGGCCATTTCCTTCTGCTTTTTCAGAATTTCCTCAGCCTCGTACTTGGAACGGGCATAGGGCGAAGAAGCCGGGTCCATGGCCGCGGCCGAAGAGACCAGGACAAAATGGCCGACCCCGGCCCGCAGCGCCTCTGCCACCATGTTGCGGGTGCCGTTGACATTGATCCGCCGGTACTGCCCCGGGTCGTCGCTGAGAATGACGGCGGCGAGATGGTAGACCGTTTGAACCCCGGTGCAGGCCCCGGCCAGCGAGGAGGCGTCGGCAACATCGGCTGGAAAGACTTCGCCGGGGATGTCGGTCAGGCGGGCAAGGGCCGGGTCACCCGGCAGGACGAGCACCCGCACCCGGTGGCCGCGTGCAATGAGCCCGCGCACCAGGCGCGAGCCGACCACCCCGGCGCCGCCGGTGACCAGAATCGCCCCGCCCCCCTCCTGCCGCGGATACTTGCTCATTTGCCCGCTCCGAGCAGGCGATGGTAATGGCCACGCCGATAGCGCCAGACCACTCTAAGCACGTCGAGCCCGTAGCGGACCGGCTTGAGATGGGAGACCTCGCCGGCGTAACGGGTGGGGATGGCGATCTCCGCCAGGCGCAGGCCAAGGACCCGGGCCGCGACGATCATCTCCAGGTCGAAATCAAAGGAATCTGAAAAACGGCGATAGGCGATGGCCTCGAGCGCCCGGCGGTGGTAGAGCATGCAGCCGCTGTGGTATTCGGCGAGGGACAGGCCGAAGGCAAGGTTTTCAATGGCGGTGAGCCCCCGGTTGGCCAGGTACTTGTAGAGCGGCATGCCGCCGGCCAGGGCGCCGCCGCCGAGCATGCGCGATCCCTGGACCAGGTCGGCGTCACCCCGCTCCAGGGGGGTGATAAGATCCGGAATCCGCTCCGGCGGATACTGGCCGTCGGCATGGACCAGGATGCAGATATCCGCCCCCAGAGCCAGGGCATGATCAAGCAGGGTCTTTTCAGCGGCGCCGTAGCCGCGGTTGCGGTCGTGGCGAAGCACGTCCAGGCGGGGCAGACGGCCGGCGAGTCCTTCCAGGATCGCGAGGGTGTCGTCGGTGGAGCCGTCGTCAACAGCGACATAGCGATGGATCCGCTCCTGCACCGCCGCCGGAATCCGGGCAAAAACCTCCGCCACGGTCCGGGCGGCGTTATAGGCGGGCATGATAAGGACGAGCCGTTCTCCGGCCATGTTTCACCTCTGGCGGGCCTGTTCCACATAGTAACGCATGGAGTCGGCCACGGTCCGGCGCAGGTCGAATCGCGGCCGCCAGTTCAACAGATGCTCCGCCTTGCTGATATCAGGAATCCTCCGGTCGGAATCGTCATAGCCGTCACCATAAAATTCCTCACCGCTTACCTCGAGCAGCGGAGGCAGGGCAAAAGGATCGCCGCCGAACTGCTCGACGTACAGCTCTTGCATCAGAAGGGCCAGCCCCTTGATGCTGATCTCGTTGGCCGGTGAGCCGATGTTGAAAATCTGGCGGTCGCAAACGCCGCCGGGATTGTCGACGATGCGCAGCAGGCAGTCCACCGCGTCGTCGATGTAGGTATAACAACGCCGCTGCCGACCACCGTTGACCAGCCGCATGGGGCCGCCGTGCAAAAGGGCACCCATGAAATGGGAGAAGACCCTGGGCACGCCTTCGCCCTCCCTGGGCAGGTAATCGATGCGCGGGCCGATGAAGTTGAAAGGGCGGATGATGGTGTAAATGAGTTCCCCGGCCAGGCCATAGGCGTGGAGCACACGCTCCAGGAGCTGCTTGGCACAGGAATAGATCCAGCGGTGGCGGTTGACCGGCCCGAGGATAAACGGAGTGCTCTCTTCAGCAAACAGGGCCAGGTCCGGATCATCGGGATTCGCAAGCAGTCCGGGCACGATGGAGGCCACGGTCTTGCCGTAGACCTCGCAACTGGAAAACTGGATCAGCCGTTTGCCCTGGCGGACGCAGGTCTCGGCGATCTTCAGATTTTCACTGAAATTGAGGTGAAAGACGTCCAGGGGCCTGCTGACATAGAGACTGGGATTGGCATGGGCAATCAGATCGACCACCAGGTCGCTGGCGGCGATCAGTTCAGCCAGCTCACCCTCCGCGTCACGGATATCGCGGCCGAGATAGGTAAAGCGATGGTGGGCCGCCAGGGTATCAAGCTTGTCGCCATTGATATCGACGCCGGTGACCTGGTGTCCCTCGGCCAGCAGGCGGGTCGTCAGATGGGAGCCGATAAAGCCGCCGGCGCCAAGATTCAGAATTTTCAAAGGCTTCTTTTTAACTATCGAAATGATTGAGGTCCCGCAAACAAATGCGGAACCGACGCCGGCCTGGCATGTAACCCCTCGAAATCACAGGGCGGATACGCACTATTGTTTACGTTTTGCGGGGGTAACATGATCGGCGTTTTCCCATGGCGGGAATACCCGCTCGTTCCAGCGCAATTGTTACGCCTGCTCAATCTTATATATCCGTTTGCCCTTGCCAATTCAAACTGATTTCCGGCTTTTTCCCTGCTCGCCCATGCCTTCTCGACGAAAAAATCGCGCAAGCCCCCTGTCCGGGAAAAATTTTCCGTAACCAAACAACCGCGCTCTCGTCTTATCCTAAAACGGCGGTAAGCAAGCCGAGCCCGGTATTATCTTGCCACCGGAAGCCGAGATCAGGGAGACAAGCAACTGCCGGATGGCTGGCGCATGGTGGCACAACAAGAAAAGGTGAAAAATTATGAAAAAAAGAATCGGTCTCCTGGCGACCTTGCTCATAACATTGCTGGCAACGGGAACAGGTTGGACCGGCCAGGCGGGTGACGGGACGGACATGGAAGCCAGCGTACCGGCGGCGGCCGCCCCGCAGTGGACGTTTCTTTTTTATCTGGCGGCCGACAATGAACAGGAAGCCTACGCCGACAATACCGTTGCCCAGCTGGTTGCCGGGACGGCCAACGTACCCGATCATCCGCAGATTCTCGTCCTGCTCGACCGCTTGTCCGTTCCCGGAACAGAGGTGTTTGAGATCAGGGGCGGAGAGATACTTCCGCTGGCGAGTGAGGAGGAACAAAACAGCGCGGACGGCGCCGTCCTGCAGGACTTTGCCGCCTATGCCCTGAGCCTGGCCGCGAATGAACGCATCGCCTTTATCATGAAAAGCGAAGGGTTGTCCTGGCGCGGCATCGGCCGCGACAACACCCATGAGGAGGCGCTTCCCGACCAGCTCATGTCAAACGGCGACCTGGCGGAGGCCCTGACCCTCGCCCAGGCATCCGTCGGCAGGAAGGTGGACCTCCTGGTGCTTGAAGGATCGATAATGGGATTTATGGAGGTGGTTTATGAACTCAGGGATGCGGCCCCTGTGCTCGTAGCCACCCAGTCCAAGATCCAGCCCGACGGCCTGCCCTGGACAATGGTTATCGAGGATCTCGGCGCCTCGCCGGATATGTCCGCCGCCGACCTGGGGATTGCCATTGCGGACAATCACCTCGCATACTACTCGGACAAAGGAAACAACGGCGTTCCTCAGCTGGACACCTCGACCAATTTCGCTGCTCTGACCGTTTTCGACCTGACCACTGTTCAGGAGGTGCTGGCCGCCCATAATGTCTGGGCCGAGACCACCTGGCTGCTTTTCGACGAGATTTACAACGTGCTGCCCCACGCCCGCGATCTCGCGGAAGTCGGCGGTTTTGGTGAAATCACCGATTTTGACTACAACTTTGACATCAGAACATTCATGGAGGAAAGCCTCGCCCTGATCAGCGAGGAAGGACTCGATTTTCCTGAACTCACCGCTGCGGTTGCTACCTACCTGGCCGCCCAGGACAAACTGATCATATATGAGCGGAGCCCGGCCGATGGCTTTAAGCTCAAGGCCGCCCAGGGGGTGAGCATCTGGTATCCGCCCACCTGGAACAAGTATGATACCCGGGACGAAAACAGCGACCTGTTCGGCTCCACCATGTACTATGAAGATCCTGAAATCGGTCTCGACTGGCTGGTCGATTCAAACTGGCGCTCTTATCTGTTTGAATATTTTGACCGCGCTGCTGCTACGCTCGCCGGCAAAGGGGCCGACGGCGACGAACCTCCGAAACCCGGGGTTTTCAAATAAGCGCCCAATAGACCCCGGTCCTGTTGAGGTCGTCGGCAGCCCTCGCTGCCGACGACCTGCCGTTCCGAATCAGGGAGCAGCTACGGAATCTGGAGCAGGCCGAGGGGATTGGGTGCCCGGCGGGCATAATCCTTGCCCTGGGCAACAATGTCCAGGGGCAGGCTCGCCAGGTCCGCCAGGTCCGGGGTCATCGCCTCAAAGATCTGGCTCTCGACCACCTTCACATAGGTGCGGCAGGCATCGCAGGTGGCCACACGGAATCCCGGTTCCCCTTCCGGGACAAGGGTGCCGAGTTTGACCGCTTCCTCAGCCCCGCAATTCGGGCAGCCGATGAACCGGTAGGGGCCGGTCGCCCCGCACCAGGAGCAGTGCAGACGGCGCTGGGGCCCTTCGATAATCGAAGCAAGCGCAGGCCGGGCCGAGCAAACCGGACAGTGTCCCTCTTCCCATTGGCGGCCGTCGAGTCCCGACACCTCGCGCAACCTGATGAACCAGGGCTTGCTCAGCAGAAACAGGATAGTGGACAGCTCGCCTTCGCCCTGGGGCAGGGAGATGGGGGGCAACTCGTCCAGGGGCAGCAGCATGAAATCTATGTCACCCGCGGCCAGCGCCTTGCCGATGGGAGAAAGCACCTCCGACGAGAGGTGAAAGGCAGCGGCAAAGGACTTGAGGACGGCATCAACATTTTTCCGAGGATAGGCTTTGGATTCCGCCGGGGCCAGGGTGGCGCGGCTCCTGGGCAGTATTTCGTCGGCATCCCGCTGAAAACGCTGCCATTTGGCGTAAAACTCAAAGGGATCCTTGAGATGGGGGCGCTGCTCGATAAGTTTTTCAATATTGATGGTCATGGTACTCCTTACGGCACCTTGGGATAGGTCATGGCAAGTGGCGCGCCGGTCAACGCCTCTTCAAGAAACACCTTCAGCTGCGTCTTTTCTTCCGGAGTAAGCTGGAGGGACTTCAAAGCGGTGTTGCCCTGGCCGCCGCCCTTGTTGAAAAACTCGATCACTTCATCCAGGGTCGCGAAAATTCCGTTGTGCATGTACGGGCCGGTCCTGGCGATTTCCCTGAGGGTCGGGGTCCTGAAGGCCTTCCAGTCCTTCTGCTCCTTGGTGATCAGATAGCGGCCGGGATCCTCGGCCAGGGTCCGGTACTCCTCGAAGTGATACACCTTGGCGACAAAGCGGCGGGTGGCCGCAATACGGGGGTCGGAGAGGTGTTCCGGATTTTCCGGGACCTGGAGGGCGTGAAACCGGTCATCGTCCAGATTGACCCCGAAATGGCATTCCGCGCATTTCCCCTTGCCCATGAACAGCTCATACCCTTTGGCCGCGCTCTCGGACAGGGCGTCTTTGTCCCCTGAGAGATACCGGTCCAGGGGCGCGTCGCGGGAGATGATCGTCCGCTCGAAAGCGGCGATGGCCATGGCGATGCGCTCCTTGGTCACGTCGGGGTCACCGAAGACCGCGGTGAACTCCGCGACATATTCGGGAACTGCGCGGATCTCCTCCTCCATGAAGTCCAGATTCTGGTTCATCTCAAAGGCCGACATCATCGGAAAGAGCGCCTGGTCCTCCAGGGAGGTGGAGCGGCCGTCATGGAACAGGTATTTCTGGAAGGCGACGTTGTACAGAGTAGGCGAGTTCCGCCAGTTGCGGGTGGTGGGATAGTTGAGCGATATTTCCAGTCCGTCGCTGTAGCCCTGTTCCGGGTCATGGCAGGTTCCACAGTTCGTGGTCCCGTCCCCGGACAGCCTGCGGTCAAAAAACAGCTTCTTGCCCAATTCCACCTTTTCCGGCGTCTGGGGGTTCATCTCCGGAACCGGAACAGCCTTGAACGGCTCCAGGTGTCCGGCCCCGGCGGCAAGCGGCAGGCTGAGCATCGCCAGAAGCAGTATCGCTGTTCGTTTCATCCGCCCACCTTCCCGCTGATATTCAGTTCTTCGTCGATGATCTTCTTGAAATAGTCAAAGGGACGCTCGCCGATAATTTGCCGGCCGTTGATGTAGAAGGTCGGCGTGTTGTAGAGGTCCATGGACTCGGCCAGTTTGATGTCCCGATCGATCTCCTGGGCATGCAGGTTCTTGTCGATGGACTCGGTGAATTTCCGCACATCCAGCCCCAGTTCCCCGGCGTAGGAGACCAGGCTCGCCCGGTCCAGTTTCGGGGAACGGGTGATCAGGATCTCGTGCATCTCCCAGTACTTGCCCTGGTCGCGCGCCGCCAGCGACGCCTCGGCCGAGATCCGCGCGAAATCACGGTACTTATAGGGATAATTCTTGATCACCCGGCGGATTTTGCCCGGGTAAGCTTCCATGATCTGGTTGACGGTCGGACCGGCCGCCACACAGTGGGGTCATTGAAAATCAATAAACTCTATGATCGTGACCGGCGCATCGGCCGGACCCTGGGTCGGCGAGTCGCCAATGGGCACTTCGGTCCTTTTCACCTCAGCCTGCCCGATCCCGAACAGGAGCAGAAAGCATAGACAGAACAAAAGTTGCTTCATCATGGGGACAAAAAAGGGGATACCTGGTATCCCCTTCCTCCTTAAAGTTAATGTGATAATTGGATCCTGGGGCTACATCTTGCCGGCCGCCTTCATCCACTTGGGATATCTCTTCTTGGCCAGTTCCAGGGGGACCATGCCGCTGACCATGATCTGGAAGGTCCCCGGATTTGCCAGGGTACTGAGATAGATATGCACCGGCACCATGATGCAGAAGAAAATGAACGCCACATTGTGCACCAGGTGGGACAGGAGCATGATCGTCGGGTTGTCCTTCATCAGCCAGATGCCGAAACCGGAAAGGGCAATGGCGATTCCGAAAATGACAATGCCCAGATAATAGAGCTTCTGTCCCGGATTATGCTTGCCCATGGGCGGCACCTTGACCTTGTGCGACAGGTACCCGCCCGCCACCTTGAACCATTGCACATCATCGGCGTCATAGCGGAGAGAATCCCCGAGATAGTTGACCATGGTCAGCACCAGGGCCACGGTAAAGACCACGCCCGTCCAGTTGTGCACGGTCTTCATGGTCTCGAAGCCGCCGAACACCGCGCCGACGGACTCCAGATGGAACAAAAAGGCGAATCCGGTTATCATCAGCAGGATGCAGCTTATCGCCAGGACCCAGTGATTCAGAATTGCGCCGCCGCTTTCTTTTCTTACCATCTCTCCCATGTCACACCTCCTCATCCTTGTGGGGGCCGACCGCCATATAGTGGATCGCCGCGGCGGCAACGACGCCGCCCAGGCCGATCAATGAGAGCGGCTTCAAATACGTATGCCAAAAAATGACGCTGCTCGGGATGGTAGGATTTTCCTTCATTCCGTAGAGATTTGGTTCTTCCTTGAACGCATAGATCGAGCCCAGACCACCCAGATCCTTTTCACCGTAAATCGTGCCAAACCCTTCCGCCCTGGCGGTGCTGATCAGTTCGTCCCGGTCCCCGTACCTGAGCGCCCCGGTGGGGCAGGTCTTCACGCAGGCCGGCAGCATGCCTTCGCCGATCCGGTCGAAGCAGAGGTGGCACTTGGTCACCTTGCCCTCCGCATCGTAGCGGGGGACGTCAAAGGGACAGGCATTGACGCAGAGCTTGCAGGCAACGCACTTGTCGCGGTCAAAGGCCACCGCCCCTTCCTTGGTCCGGTACAGGGCGCCGGGTGCGGGGCAGATCTTCATGCAGCCGGCGTCCTCGCAGTGCATGCACCGCCGGCTGACAAAAAGCCAGCGCACCGGATTGTCCTGGGAGGGCACCTCGCTGTACTTGATAATGTTGTAGGCGGCGGTGGCCAGATCCGGCGGATTCTGGTAGGTGCCGTTGTTTTTGGTCTTGATACCCGGCAGCTCGTTCCACGACTTGCAGGCTACCTGGCAGGCCCGGCAGCCGATGCAGACTTCCGGGGTAACGAGAATCGCTTTTCTGTTGGTACTATTGTTTGCCATGGTTCACCCCCTTATGCCTTCCGGACGTTGACCATGAAGGCCTTCGACTCGGGAATCATTGTGTTGGCGTCGCCCACGTTCGGGGTCAGCAGATTCGCGCTGTCGAAGCCGCTGCCGTCCTCCGGGAACTGCCAGCCGAAATGCCAGGTCAGTCCGATCTGGTGGACGGTGGAATCCGCCACCTTGAAGGGTTTGAACCGTTCGGAGATCATCGCCACCGCCTCGACCTCGCCGCGGCCGGAGACCACCACGACCTTTTCGCCGTTTTTGATCCCCAGTTCCTTGGCCAGCTCCACGCTCATTTCCACAAAGTTCTGGGGCTGCATTTCCAGCAGCCAGGAGCAGTGCCGGGTCATGCAGCCGGTCTGCCAGTGCTCCGAGGCCCGGTAGGTGGTCGCAACGTATGGATAGCGCAGGTCGCAGGAAAAAAACGCGTCCGACTCGCCGCCGAAGATCTTGATGGTCGGGTTGATCCGCTGCTTGGACATCGAGTTCTCCTCGAGCGGACACTCCAAGGCCTCGTAATGTTCAGGGAACGGGCCTTCGTTGAGGCCCGGCCCGAAGATCGAGGCGACACCGTCCGGCTTCATGATGAACGGCAGTTTGCCGTCGGTGCCCATGGGCGGCGCCGGGCCGTCCGGGACATCGCCCACCCATTTTTTGTCCGCGGCGTTCCACTGAAGAAGCGGCCGTTTCGGATCCCACGGGTTACCCTGCAGGTCCACGGAGGCCCGGTTGTAGATGATCCGCCGGTTCACCGGCCAGCACCAGGACCATTCCGGGTACAGGCCGAGGCCGGTCTTGTCGTCCTTGCCGCGGCGGGCCATCATGTTGACTTCCTTGCCGTCCTTGAGGATATAGGAGTTGCAGTAGAGCCAGTTGCCGCTGGAAGTGGTACCGTCGGCCTGCAGGGACGGGAAGCTGGTGACCAGGGCCCCTTTCTTGCCGATGAGCTTGGGCGGATCCACCTTGGTGTCGTACACATCCTCGAGAAAATAACCGTTGATCTCCTTGGCCACGGCATGGATGTTGATGTGCTTGACCTTGCCGGAGGCGTCTTTCTCGCCATAGTCCCAGGTGAGATTCACCACGGGATCGGGATAGGCACCGCCTTCCTTCAGGTAGAGTTCCCTGACCTTGAAATAGAGCTCGTTCATGATCTCGCCGTCGGGCAGCGCCTGGCCCGGAGGATCGACAGCCTTGTAGCGCCACTGCGCCCAGCGGCCGGAATTGGAGATGCTGCCTTCTTTCTCCACCGAGGAGGCGCAGGGCAGCATGAACACCTCGGTCTGGATGTCGGCCGGGCTCATGCCGGGGCCGCGCCAGAAAGAACCGGTCTCGTTGTCGTAGAGGTTGACGTTCACCATCCATTTGAGCTTGGCCAGGGCCGCGCGGGTCTTGTTGGAGTTCGCGCCCGAGCAGGCCGGGTTCTGACCCCAGGCAAAAAATCCCTCAAACTGGCCCTGATGCATCTTGTCGAAGAGGTTGAGCCACGAACAGTTCTGGCCCACGTCCAGCTTGGGCAGCCACGCGTAGCCGAATTCGTTTTCCTTGGTCGCGGCATCCCCGTAGATCGCCTTGAGGTAGCTGACCATGTACTTGGGCCGGTTGGACCACCAGTTGACGCTGCGTGGCTCCTTGGTCGTCGGGGTGGTCTTTTCGTTGTAGGTGGCCAGATCGAACAAGGAGGCGTTCGGTACCGGGTTGTAGCCGGTCAGGATATGGAAGAGGATGCCGTGGTCCGTGGAGCCCTGCACGTTGGACTCGCCGCGCATGGCGTTGACGCCGCCGCCGGCCACGCCCATGTTGCCGAGCAGCAGCTGGATGATCGCCATGGTCCGGATGTTCTGGGTGCCTACCGTGTGCTGGGTCCAGCCCATGGCGTAGCACTCGGTCCCGACCCGATCAGGCTTGCCGGTGGAGCCGTACAGTTCGTACACCGCCACCAGTTTGTCCTTGGGCGTACCGGTGATGCTGGACACCTTGTCCAGGGTGTAGCGGGCATACTGTTTTTTCAGGAGCTGGAACACGCAGTTCGGATCCTGGAGGGTCGGATCCTTCAGGGGGAGGCCGTCCTCTCCCTTCTGGAATGACCAGGTCGCCTTGTCATAGCTCCGTTTCTCGGCGTTGTACCCGGAAAACAGGCCGTCCAGATCCGCCGGCCCCTTGAATTCGGGGTTCACCAGGAAGGCGGCATTGGTGTAGTTGACAACGTAGTCCCTGAAATAGAGATCCTTTTCCAGGATGTAGTTGATCATCCCACCCAGGAAGGCGATGTCGGTACCCGAGCGCAGCGGCGCGTAGAGGTCCGCCTTTGCCGAGGTCTGGGTGAAGCGCGGATCAACGCTGATCAGCTTGGCGCCCCGTTCCCGGGCGCGCATGATCCACTTCATGGAAACAGGATGGTTTGAGGCGGGATTCGACCCCATGGCCAGGATGACATCGGCGTTTTTCAGGTCGATCCAGTGATTCGTCATCGCACCGCGTCCGAACGACTCTGCCAGAGCCGCTACCGTTGCGGAGTGTCAGATGCGGGCCTGGTGTTCTATGTACACCAACCCCCACGAACGCATCAGTTTTTGGATCAGGTAGCATTCCTCGTTATCCATGGCGGCGCTGCCGATATGGGCGATGGCGTCCGTCCGGTTGACCGGGACCTGTTTCTCAACCTCGATCTCCGTGCCGTCGGGCTGGACCTCCTTGACCTTGATCGTGGAGAACGCCTTGAAGTTCTTGTCCCGGGCATCCTTGACCAGGCGGGCGATGCGATCCAGGGCCCAGTCCCACTCGACCTCCTTCCAGGCCGTGCCGCCTGGTTCGCGGTACCGTGGCTTCAGGAGGCGGGTGTCGTTGTTCGCCATCTGCATGATGGAGGAGCCCTTGGAGCAGAGCGTCCCTTCACTGATCGGATGGTCAGGATCACCCTCGCATTGTATGACCTTCCCGTTCTCCGTGTAAACGATGATGCCGCAGCCCACGGAGCAATAGGGGCAGACCGTGGTGGTCTGCTTGGCGTTTTTGATCCTGAGGCCCTGGGCATACGCCTTGGCCGGATCGAGGTTCACACCAAGGGATCCGAGCACAACGGTGGTGCCTGACAGTTTCAAAAAATCCCGTCTCGAGACTCCCATAAAACCCTCCTTTTGTTGATCAGAATTTTCTTGCTCAGGGTTTCTTCGTGACACTTTCATCTTGTTTTTGCCCTAGTTGGTGAAAATTGTGTTGATTGACCTGGCCTGCTGAGCCTTTCCTTGCTGCCTTCGAGCCCTCTCGTAAAGGGCGTTGTTTTTCCTGCCTGAAAAGGAACTCCTTTGTTGAATATCAAAAGAGGCCCGGCTCGCGACGGTAGTGCACGGTGTATTCAGTGTTGCGAATCCATCCTCTCATCTGTACGGCATACTCCCGCTCGCCTCCCCTTGATACTGTCATTCTATGCCTTTCGTCCCATCGAAAGCAAGGAAAATGTAAAAAAAAACCAAAAAAATCTGAAATATTTTACTTTAAAGCAACAATGACCTGCTACTATTTGAAATCATGACTTTTATTCTGTATCAATCTTGACATACAAAAAGCCATTGACACATTGTCGCAGGGCGCACGAACATCATAAAAAAATACGTATTATTATGTAGATGAATTCAATCAGACACCGATACCCCCAAAAAATAACGCCTCTCATTCCCGCTGAAACTCGACCTGATTTTTGTCTCGCCTCTGTGGTGAGACGGCGAGCCGTTTCGGCCATCGACCATTGAAATTTTTCTGTTCCTGTCTCTGCTTCGGCGGGTCCTATTCCGGTCTCGGGGTGGAGTCGGAATTTATTTGTGTGATTTCTGAAAAAGCGTTCACGATTCCAAGGGATTTGAAATTGACTTTCCCGGCAATTTTGGATAGCATTTTGCCAATAATCTTATAATTTATTGATTTTACGATTAAAATTTCGAGGCCGCCATGCACAAACTCATTACCGACCTTTTCGGCAAGTCCCCCTTCGGTCTCATTGTCGAGCACAGCAAGAAGGTGCACGAATGCGTGGAACTCCTCTGGCCGCTCATGGAAACCCTGGTCAATGAAGATTTTGACCATCTGAAGGCCCTTCACTCCAAAATGGCCCGGCTGGAATATGAGGCCGATCTCATCAAGCTTGAGATCAGGAGTTTTATTTCGAGACGATCTTTTCTGCCGGTGGACCGTTCCGACCTGATCAACTTCCTGGAGCATCAGGAAAAGATCGCGGACAATGCCCAGGATTTCTCCGTCATCCTGACGTTGCGCAAGACCGTTGTTCATCCTGATCTCCACGATCCTTTTTTTGAGTACCTGAACCAGGTCTTTCAGGTGAGCGGCACCCTCCTCACCGCGGCCGTTGAATTTAAAAATCTGGCCGAGGCCGCCTTTGGCGGCGAGGAGGCACGCCAGATCCTCAGGTTTATCCAGGGCCTGGGGGAGGAAGAGTGGAAGGCAGACAAGATGTCCCGCAAGCTGTCGCGGATGGTCTTTGCCCTGGAAGGCAAGGAAGAGATCCTCAACATCCTCTTTTATGAAAAAATGATCGTGAAACTGGGCGAGATTGCCAACCAGGCGGAAAGCGCAGGCGACTATCTGCGGGTCCTGATCGAAAAAGGATAGCGCTGAAGCCGCCTGCTTCCCGGTCTCTCCCTGAAATCACTGTACACAGAGAACAGCAAAGAATGGATACCCTCATCATCTGCCTGGCCGCCGTGCTCGGACTCTATATGGCCTGGAACATCGGTGCCAACGATGTGGCCAATTCCATGGCCGATGCCGTCGGCTCCAAGGCCATTTCGATCCGCAATGCGGTCATTGCCGCCGGCATCTGCGAATTTGCCGGCGCCGTCCTGGTCGGCGCCCAGGTCACCGAGACCGTCCGCAGCGGGATTATCGATCCCGCGGTGCTGGCAACCCTTCCCGGCATGACCCCCCATGATGCCGCGGTAATCTTCGTGATCGGAATGGCCGCCGCCCTGCTCTCCGCCGCATTCTGGCTGAATTTTTCCTCCATGTGCGGCATGCCGGTTTCAACCACCCACTCCATCGTCGGAGCCGTTGCCGGCTTCGGCCTGGTGGCCGCCGGCTGGGGAGCGGTCAACTGGGGCAAGATGGGCCAGATTGTCTCATCCTGGTTTATTTCGCCGGTTGCCGGAGGGTTGATGGGGTATCTCACCTTTGTCTATATCAGCAAGGCGATCCTGGGCAATGAAAAGCCGGCGCGGGCCGCGGTACGGCATATCCCCTTCATCGTCTTTCTGTTGACCGCCGTCGTCATGCTGGCCACCATCTTCAAAGGCCTCACCCACGTCATCAAAAATATCGATTGGCTCTCCCCCGGCCTGGCCTTCTGGTTATCCATGGGGGTCGCCCTGATCACTGCGATCCTTTACCGCTCGTATGCCCGCCATAAATTGCGGGACAAGGAGAGTGCCCGGCTGGGCGTCCAGCTGGAAGCCGTGGAACAGGTGTTCGTCCCGCTGGTGATTACCAGTTCCTGCTCCGTTGCCTTTGCCCACGGTGCGAATGACGTTGCCAACTCGGTGGGCCCCCTTGCCGCCATCGTCAGCATACTGCAAAGCGGGGTCATGGACGCCAAGGTCCCCGTCCCCCTCTGGATCCTGACCCTGGGAGGCGTCGGCATCGTCATCGGCCTCGCCACCTACGGATTCAAGGTCATGATGACCGTGGGCACCAAGATTACCGAAATCACCCCATCCCGCGGGGTCGCCGCCGATCTTGCCGCCACGGCAACGGTCCTGGCCTGCACCCGCCTTTCCCTGCCGGTTTCCACAACCCATACCCTGGTCGGGGCCATCCTCGGCATCGGCCTGGCCCGTGGCCTGAGCGGCATCGACAAAAGGGTCGTCTCCTCCATCTTCGGCTCATGGCTTTTCACCGTGCCGGCGGCGGCGATCATGTCGGCGATTTTTTTCGTCTTCGGCAAGGCCTTGTTTTTCGATACCATCAGTGCGGCCCTCAAGCATTAGGGGCTACCTGCCGCATCCGTTCGCTTTCCATCTTGCCCGCGTCTGCAATTTTTCGTTTTTTTTTGACCCGGCTCCTGGTACCTTTTTTAAGGTCATCCATCCCCCTCTCAAGGAGCGGCCGTGCGTTTTATCCATACCGCAGACATCCATCTCGACAGCCCGTTAAAAGGTCTGGAGGTTCATGCAGATGCCCCGGTTGATGATATTCGCGGGGCAACCAGAAGGGCCTTTGACAACCTGATCGACCTGGCCATCAGCGAAGAGGTTGATTTTGTCCTGATCGCCGGTGACCTGTATGACGGCGACTGGAAGGATTACAACACCGGTCTTTTCTTTGCCGACCGGATGGGACGTTTGCAGCGGGCCGGCGTCAGAGTTTTTATTGTTTCCGGCAATCACGATGCCGCCAGCCAGATCACCAGGACCATGCCCCTGCCCGACAACGTCATCCTGTTTTCCGACAAGAAACCCCAGTCCGTCCCCCTTGATGACCTCGGGGTCATCATCCACGGCCAGAGCTATTCCACCCGGGCGGTAAGCGAAAACCTTGCGGCGCGGTATCCGCCGCGTACCGGCAACCTCTTGAACATCGGCCTGCTCCACACCTCCCTGACCGGCCGGGAAGGCCATGAAGAGTATGCCCCCTGCACGCTGGATCAACTGAGGGTTAAGGGGTATGATTACTGGGCCCTGGGTCATGTCCATAAGCGGGAGGTGGTCGCAGCGGATCCGTGGATCATCTTCCCGGGCAATATCCAGGGGCGGCATATAAAGGAAAGAGGTGCCAAGAGTGCCACCCTGGTGACGGTTGCAGATGGCCGCATCGTGGACCTTAAAGAACGGGAACTCGATGTGCTGCGCTGGGCCGTCTGCCAGGTGGATCTTGCCGAATGCGGGACAAAAGAGGCGGTGTACGAGCGGGTCCGCGCTGCCATGGAGAAAGAGCACGACCTGGCTGAAGGCAGGTCCCTGGCCCTGCGGCTGCGCCTGCAAGGAAGCACCCCCCTGCATGCGGAACTCCATGCCCGGGCTCTTCACTGGAGCGAAGAATTTCGAGGGATTGCCGCCAGCATGGGCGACGTCTGGCTTGAGAAAACGCAATTCAGAACAAGCCGGCGGACGAGCCTGGAAGAGGCCGTCGGCGAAGATACGCCACTCTCCGGTCTGCTGCGGGCCATTGAGGAGCTGGAATTAGGGACTGATGCCCTTACAACCCTGGTGCCGGACCTTGCCACCCTGAAAACAAAACTGCCGCCGGAGCTGCTCGGCGAGGATTCCATTTTCGGGAAGGCGCCGGAGGAATTGACCGAGCTGCGCGAAGAGGTCAAGGAGCTTTTGATCGGCAAACTGATCCAGCACGGGGGCGAGTCGTGAGGATCAAGCGCCTTGACCTGAAGGCCTTTGGCCCTTTTACCGACCGGGCCCTCGATTTTGTTGACGCCGGAAAACCCGGCCTCCATATCATCTTTGGCCCCAACGAGGCCGGAAAAAGCAGCTCACTGCGGGCACTGAAGGCACTTCTCTATGGATTCCCCGAGCGGACCACTGATAATTTTCAACATGCCAATGAGCAGCTCCTGGTCGGCGGCACCCTCGAAGGATCTGAAGGCCGGAAACTCGCCTTTTACCGTCGCAAGAAAAGAAAGGCCGATCTCCTGAGCCCTGACGGCAATCCCCTGGACCCCGGCACGCTTGCCGCCTTTCTCCATGGTATTGAACCGGCCCTCTTTGAATCGCTCTACGGTATCGACCATAAGACCCTGGTGGAAGGCGGCGAGGATATCCTGGCCCAGAAAGGTGGGGTTGGCCAGGCGCTGTTTGCCGCCGGCAGCGGCATATCTTCTCTTAAAAAGATTCTTGATTCCCTTGAAACCGAAGCAAATGAACTGTTCAAAGAACGGGGGAGCAAGCAGCAGATCAACCTGGCGGTTACCGAGTATAAGGAGCTGAAAAAAATTGTCCGGGAGGCCAGCCTCCTCCCCGCTCATTGGAAAGAGCACCAGAGGCGCTTGCGGGACGCGGAGGCCGAACATGCCAGGCTTGAGGCGGAAAGCAGGCAGAAGGACGCCGAGGTGCACCGGCTTGATCGGCTGCGCAGGGCAATCCCCGAATTAATGGTGCTTGAAAACCTGAGGAAGCAGCTGCGTGAGTTAGGAGAGGTGGTGCTGCTGCCGCCTGAGTTTCCCGAACAGCTCCGGGAAGTTGAGCAGGACATCCGGGCAACCAGGCTTCAGCTCGCGAACAGCACGGTCCGGCTGGAGAAACTGCAACTGAAACGCGATGGGACCTCCCTGAACCAGACACTGCTTGATCATGCGGAAACTATCGAGGACCTGCATCAGCGGCTCGGAGAATATCGCAAGGGACAGCAGGATCGGGGCAAGCTGGATGGTATGCGGACCGCGAACCGCCATGATGCCGGAGCGCTTATCGAACAGATCAACCCTGACCTGACGCTGAAAACCGCTGAATCGTTGCGGCCGGTGCTGAACAGGAAGAGAACCATTCAGGATTTGTGCTCCCGCCATGAGGCACTGAACCAGCAGGCCTTGCAGGCAAAAAAACAGAAAGAAGCGGCGGAAAAGGAGCTCGCGGAAATTGGCGAGGCCCTGGCAGGCCAGCCTGCTGCCCGGGACAGTGACGGCCTGGTAACGGCAATAAAATTGGCCCAAAAAGCCGGTGATATCGACGGCCAGATAGAGGAACTTGCCCGCGAGATTGCCTCCGGTAAAAAGAACTGCCAGGCGGAATTGAAAAGGTTGGGACTGTGGCCGGGAGATCTTGAGCAATTGCCGGAATTGACCCTGCCCCTGGCGGAAACGGTGCGGCGCTTTGAGACGGACTCCAGTGTGCTTGAGAACGACAGACGGCAACTGAGCAGGGACCGGCAAAAGGCTGAAGCTGACTTGAAGGCCGCCATGATCGACACCAAGGAGATCGCATACGGGGGAGAGGTCCCTTCCGAGCAGGACCTGGAGGCCGCCCGGCAGAAGCGGCGAAAGGGCTGGCAACTCTTGCGCCTCCAGTGGATCGATGGCGATGAAGTTGCCAGGGAGGCGGAGGAATATGCGCCGGGCCAGCCCGTGCATGAAGCCTATGAGAAGCATGTGGAACAGGCTGATCATATTGCCGACCGGCTGCGGCGTGAGGCTGAGCGGGTCGCCAAGGCGGCGGCGCTGCGGGCCAGGATCGAAGGCCTTGAGGAAACGATCCGGGAACTTGTCCGGATGGAGGCGAACAGAGCAGAGCGAGCAGAGCGTCTTGCCAGCGAGTGGCAGGCTGAATGGGAAGCTACCCGGATCACGCCACTGCCGGCCGGAGAAATGCTCGCCTGGCTGACCGACATCGACAAGCTGCGGTTCAAGGTAACGGAAATACTCAATAAGGCCGATGAGGCCGCAGCAAGGGATGAGGTGCGCCTGCAGTATCGCAACGCCCTGCTTGAGGAACTGAAATCCCTGGGAGAGCAGGAGGAGTTTGCAGGTCACGCGCTGGCGCCGGTTCTGATCCATGCCGAATCGCTTTTGACTGATATCACCCGGCAGAAGGCGGAGCGGGTGACGCTCTCCGAAAGGCAGGCCCTCGCCCGAACAACATTAGCCAAGGCCCGAGCTGAGCAGGAAGAGGCGGAAGCGGCCAAACTTGAGTGGCAGGGACAATGGAATATAGCCCTGGCCGTCCTGGGCCTGCCTGAGAAGATCATGCCCGGCGAGGCGCTTGATCTTCTCGAAATCATTGGTAATTGTTTAGAGAAACTGGAAAAGGCCAAGGAATTTCAAAGCCGTATCGACGGCATTGATCGTGATATCGCTCAATTCAATGGTGATGTGCTGGCACTGGTGGAAAAGGCCGCGCCTGGTCTGCGAAAATTATCTCCGGATCAGGCTGCCCTGCAGATGCACGCCCTGCTTGGCAAGGCCCGGCAGGCCAATGACCTGCGCCAAAAAATTAATGAGGAAATCGAGACACTGGCGGCTGAGATCGAGAATGGGCAAAAGACGCTGGCCAGCCTTGATGGACGGATGGCGGAGTTCCTCGCGGCAGCCAGGTGCGATAAGGTCTCGGATCTTGCCGGTGCCATCAGCACGTTCGCCCAATATCAACGACTGCATGAGAAAATTTCGAGTGCCGAGTCCTCACTGGCAAAGCTGAGCGACGGCGTTTCGTTTGAGGAGATCAAACGTCAGGCCGCTGCGGTTGACGCTGATGAGCTGCCCGGTCAGATCGCAACTCTCACGCGACAGATCGAGGAGCTCTACCCCAGGATTAAAGCGGCTTCAATACAGATTGGCGAAGCGAGCAAAGAACTGCAGCTCATGGACGGGAGCGGGCGGGCGGCGGAAGCGGCCGAGAAAATGGAGCAGGTTGGAGCAAGGATTCGGCGCCTTGCCGAACAGTACACCAGGATCAGGCTGGCAATCATGGTGCTGGAGGAGGAGATAGAGCGCTACCGTGAGGCGCATCAGGATCCGGTTCTGCGGATAGCCTCCGTTTTTTTTGCCAGGCTGACCCTTGGTTCCTTCAGCGGTCTCCGCTCAGACATGGATGACAACAGCAATCCCGTCCTCATCGGTGTGCGGCCGGACGGTTCCCGCCTGTCCGTTGAAGGCATGAGTGACGGCACCCGGGACCAGCTCTATCTCGCCCTGCGCATCGCCACCCTGAAATCTCGCCTGGAGCACAGTGAACCCCTGCCCTTTATTGTGGATGATATCCTGGTCAACTTTGATGATGACCGCGCAAAAGCAACCCTCGCGGCCCTGGCCGAACTGGCGGAAATGAACCAGGTGCTTCTCTTTACCCACCACCGCCGGATCATCGATGAGGCCGCGCAGCTCAGCGGCGAAAAACCGGTTTTCGTCTATGAACTGTAAGGATTTAGGGTTTCGCGCTGGATTGTGAGCCGGGTTTGACCATGACGACCGAGCAAAACCACAGGCGCAGCAGCGCTACGTCGAGGATTTTGCGACGAAGGAGCGGTCAAAACGGCCAGAAGCCGGATGCGAGCATAAAAGATTTATTTGTAGAGCCTCTTGCAAAATGAACGTCGTCGCGAGATCGAGAGAAAAATATTCCGGGCAAGGACGATTTCACAAGGAAGACGCCGCCCAGGATATTTTTAATCGATCGGAGGAGATGGTCTTTTTGAAAGAGGCTCTGTAGATATGCTCTTAAGGGCCTGTAAAGAAATAAGTGTTACAAATAGGCGCTCAGATTTGGGTCAGATTCGGCCGGGCCGATTGAACAAAACCGCAGGCGTAGCAGCGCTACGTCGAGGATTTTGTGATTGAGGCCCGGCCGAAGATGGCCCGAA
>QZJD01000030.1 GCA_003604995.1 Desulfobulbus sp.
GAGGGAGGCAAGGGTGTTGCCCAGGTTGTACCGGGCCCTGGCGTAATCGGGCCTGATGGCCAGGGCGGCCAGGTAGCGGTCCATGGCCTCCTGCTTTTTCCCCTGCCGGTCCAGGGCGTCGCCCAGGTTGTTGAGGGCCACCTCGTTGGCGGGATGGACGGAGATCACGTGCTCGAAGAGGCTGATGCTTGAGCGCCAGCGGTTCGCCTGTTGCCAGCTGAGCACGGAGAGAACCGTCAGCAGCACGACCGCTGCGGTAGCCATGGTCCGCGGCCGGTGTGGATTTCGATCGCTGAACATCTTCCATGTCCAGGCCAGGGCGATGAACAGGCCGATGAGCGGGATGTAGGTGTAGCGGTCCGCCACCCGATGCGGCCCGCCGTGGATGAGGCCGGCCACCGGCAGCAGGGTGACGAGAAACCAGAGCCAGCCGGTGAGCAGAAAGGGAAACCTCCGGGAGACCAGAACGGTGATCAGGGTGACCGCGGCCAGACCGGCGGCCCCGAGGAACAATTGCAGGACGGCCGGGTTTTCGACGTAAGGATAGAGGGGGGAGAGCCGGACCGGCCAGATGAATTTTTGCAGGTAATGCGGGAGGAACAGGAGAAAATCATATCGCCAGAAGGGCGAGAGGGTTTTGGCCTCCACCCGCAGGTCTTCCATGGCGCCGGTGCTGACCAGGACGAAGATCCCGGCGATCAGCAGCAGTCCCGATTTTTCCAGCAGCAGCCGGGCCGCCTTGGCGACGGGAACATCCGGCCCGCGGGTCGGCGCCGCTGACCTCCCGAACCGCTGCAGGGGCCAGATGTCCAGGAGGAGGAGCACCAGGGGCAGGGTGATCATCATGGTCTTGGCGAGGAGCCCCAGCAGATACGCTGCCATGAGCAGGAACAGGCGCCAGAGCGATTTCTTTGCCACATAACCGGCATAGAGCCAAAGGGAGAGGGTCCAGAAAAAACCGCAGAGCAGATCCTTGCGGTCGGCCACCCAGGCCACCGGCTCGACGTGCAGGGGATGAACCGCGAACAGGGCGGCGACAAACCCGCTGGTCCAGGCGGCGCCGGTCATCCGCGCGAGGGCCAGGAACAGCAGCAGGCTGGTGAGCAGGTGGAGCAGGACGCCGGAGAAATGGTGGCCGGCCGGATCCAGGCCGAAGAACTGAACGTCCGCGGCGTGGCTCAGCCAGGTCAGCGGATGGTAATGGCCGTGCAGATGGGTGGTGAAGGCCCACTTGACGGTCTCCGGAGCAAGGCCCTGTTGGACATGCCTGTTTTCGGTGATATAGATGGGGTCGTCGAAATTGATGAAGTCGAAGGAGAGCACCTGCCGGAAGACGAGCGCGACAAGGGTAGCAAGGAGGGCACAGATCAGGAGGTTTCGTCGGGTATCGTTCATATGCTGTGCAGGCGGGCCACGATCGAGAGGCGGTCGAGCAATGCCTGGATTTCCCCGCGGTAGATATTGTTGACGATGAAGACCGTCTCCGGCCGGTAATCAGCCAGAAATTCAGGTCCCATGACCTGCTGGCCGGTGACCGGGACAAATTTTCCCTGCTTGCCCGGATGGATATCGATGATGCAGGGCATGTTCACTCCGGCCGGCAGGCTGTTCAGCAAGGCGACGCCCTTGGAGCCCGCGCCCCAGATCACGGCGCGGCGTCCGTCGGCCAGCGCCGCCCTGAGCAGTTTCTCGGCCTGCTTTCTGCGGGAAGCGGAGCGGGCCAGAAACCCCTTGAGCAACCGCCCGGTTTCCGTCATTGCGTTCCGTATTTGCCCTCTGTCCGGCAGGGTGGCGGATTCAGCGGGAAAGGCATCCACGGCCAGATACTGACCGGCAAAAACCGAACGGGGCGTGTCCGGGGAAAAACCGGTCAGGTGCAGGAGATGCGAGAGGGAACCGGCGGTAAAGCAGGAGACGTGCTCATAGATGATGTCCCAGACCGAGCCCTGCGCGAGGAGGAAAGCGCCGTCCGGCACTTCCAGGAAGAGGACCGGCTGATCGCTGTGCATGGCTGCCCGAACGGCTTTGAGCAGGGAACGCGGATCGGCAAGGTGTTCAAGGACATGGCGGGCAACATACAGATCAGCAGTAATGTTCGAGAATCCGCCGGGAAAGGTGTTCGGAATGATCGTGATCCCGTCGCCGACCGGGGCGTCCGCCCTGGAGTCCCTGGCCGGTTCGAAGCCCATGCATTCACCGCAACCGAGCCGCCGGAGCAGTTCGAGAAAAGCCCCGTCGCCGCAGCCGATGTCCATCACCCGGCGGCCTTCGAGCAGGTATGCCGCCGAGAGACGCCGGGCCTCTTGCTCCGCGTATTGGCGGTAGTGGCCGGAATAATGCAGGGCATTGTCATAGCCCGGCGGGTAACTGATGCGCTCCCGGTCAAAAGCGGCATTGTACAGATGGCCGCAATGGAGACAGAAGACCAGTTCTATCGTGCCCCGCGGGGCATGGAGGGCCTCTTCCCTGGAGGAATGGAGAAGGTTGCAGAGCAGGGGCGCGTCATTGATCCTGATGAGGGGCCGGTGTTTGCCGCCGCCGCAGACAGGGCAGGTTGTCCTGACGGAGAACCCTTGCATCAACATCCCTCCCGGACAAGCAGGCGGAGTGCCTTCAGGGACGGGGAAAGCACCAGCGGCGATAGTCCCAAACCCCGCAGGCGCGCATCGATTTCCTTCAGGTATACGGGATTCATGGCCAGGACCAGGTCGGCCCCGAGCCGAACCAGTTCCTCCGGCGCGGCAACCCGGTGGCCGGTGCCGGGCAGATAAGCGTTCTGCTTGTGCGGATTAATGTCCACCACCATCTGCACCTCATCGCCGATTTCCAGGGTGGTGAGGAAGGCCACGGCCTTGGAGCCGCCTCCCCAGAGGGCAATGCGCGTCCCGTTTCGGTGGCGGGTTTGCAGTACGTTTCGCCAGTCCAGGATGTCCTGGCCGACGGTGTCGGCAAAGGCGGCGGCAAGGGTTGCGATCGACCCGGCATCCTCCGGATCATCGGGCGTTACGCCCGGGCTAACGCCGGGCCGGGCGGTAACGACAAGGTACTGCCGGTCATAGGCGCCGGCGAGGTCAAGCACCTGGAACCCGCAGCGGGCAAAGAGAGCGGTCAGCGAGGTCCGGGTGAAATAGGTGCAGTGCTCATAGTAAATATCCCAGAAACGGCGCTCGGTGAAAATCGGTTCGCTGTCCGGGACCTGGAACACGACGACCGGCTGTCTCCCCGGGCGGATCGTTGCGCAGACATCCCGCAGAAAGGCATGCACGTCCGGGATATGCTCCAGAGTCATTTTGCAGATGATGCAGTCCGGAGCCGGGCCGTCATAGGCTTTCGGAAAACGGCAGGGGTGGATGGTCACTCGCTCGGCGGGGGTGACGCGGGACCTGCTCGGAACATAGGAAGGATCGTAACCGATGCCCCGGTTGTCGCCCAGGCGGCACAGGAGGTTCAGGAAGTCTCCCTTGCCGCAGCCGATTTCCAGGATGGTCCGGTTCCGCAGCCCATGCCGCTCCACTAGACAGGCGGCCAGGTTCCGGTGGAAGACGGTGAATACGTCGGAGTGGGACTGGCTTTCCTCGTAATGTTCGTTATAGCGGCAGAGAGCGGGGTCATAATCCCGGTTGAAGACCAGGCCGCATGCCGGACAGCAGAGCAGGGCGATATCTCCCCTGGCAATGCCGAGCGCCCTGTTCCGGGTGTCGCAGAGGATGACGCTGTTGGCCGGGACTCCGGCAAGGCGATAGAACGGCGCTTCGGTGATCGGCAGTCCGCAGGCCGGGCAAGGGGAGGAAAGTGCGCTCATCCGGTGGCTTCCCCTTTGCGCCGGCTCCGCTGATCCAGGAGGATGATGATCCAGGCCAGGGCCAGGCAGAGGCGGGAGAAAACGTCGAAGCCGAGGTAAAGCAGAGCTGCCGTGCCGGCGTTGAGGGGGAACCATCTGAGCAGGAACGGCAGGCAGGGTTCCAGCACGAAACAGAGAATCGCGGCTGAAATCGCGCCGCCGACCATGAGCGCGGCCTTGCGCCGCCCTTTGGTTCCTTGGCCCCTGATCGGCATGAGAAAGAGCAGCCCGGCAGCCAGGGTCAGACCGAGCGGCGCGAGCCCCAAATATTCGCGCAGCATGCCGTTGAGCGCCGGACGGTCAGCAGGGGCGGCAGAGCCGGGCGGAGCAACAGGGCGGACCTCGACCCGGCCGATGGTCAGATCGACGTGATGGGCCACCAGGAGGACCCCGCCATGGCCGGGATCTTTCCGGTCGGCTACTCGCCGCA
Organism: Desulfobulbus sp.; assembly: GCA_003604995.1. Classification (GTDB taxonomy): domain Bacteria; phylum Desulfobacterota; class Desulfobulbia; order Desulfobulbales; family Desulfobulbaceae; genus UBA10518. The sequence goes on from QZJD01000030.1 coordinate 4,272, forward strand.
GGGACCATTCTGCCGGCTCGGGCGTTCCCTGCCGCCAAATTTTGAGGAAATAGAGGGTTCGGAGGGGACGGGGCTCCGTCCGGGCCCGGAGCAGGTAGGTCGTCTCCAGGACCAAAGTGTAGGGAAAGGCCACCGAGAGGTCCGGAAGGGGGCCGGTCGTGATATTCAGGCCGCCTTGGCCATCCCGGGGAAAATTGTACCAGAGGGCGGCCCCGGCGGGCAGCCAGCCGCAATGGAGGGCACCGCAGTTGACCGGGGTGTTGGTGTGGCCGTTCCAGTGCATGATCAGGCCGAATCCGGGGGCGACGCTCGTCGGTGAATCATAGGCCGAGGAATCCACCGCGTGCAGGGTGATCGGCAGGAGAATTTCGTAGCCGGTCCAGCTTCGGTCGCCCAAGGCGAGGCTCCGGTCATAGCCGATGCGGGCCGGCGCGGTCCTGATTCCGGTCCCGGTCAGCAGCCACATGCCGTCCACCACCTGGAGTCCGTCCTGGACCCGACGGACCTTTGCCCAGTCAATGGCATAGGGAAGCGGCCAGGACCGAGACCGGAAATCGAGGTCGATCTTTTGGCCTTTCTCCCGCGGGGAGGTCTGGACCAGGATGGTGTTGTTTCCTTCCCGCAGGGTTTTGGCAGCCAGTTCGATGTTGAAGTCTCCGGAGGCGGCCAGCCGACGGTTGTCCGGTCCGGTGGTCAGCGGCTGGAGGGGGCCGTCGTTGATGCTGTAGCGCAGCGAAGCGGCCTGCTCATGCCCCTCGACATGCCCGAGGATGTTTACCCAGGGCTGTGCCAGGCCGGGCGAGCCGAAGGTCTGCGCGTCGCCGTACCAGAAGTGGATTTCCGCTTCCGGGTCGTGGTTCAGCGGAGAGGGCTCGGGCTCCCTTGCCGCTGCTGCAGCGGGTACGATGCTTCCGCAGGCAAGAAGTCCCGCGAAAAGCAGCAACGCGGCGGCCGATCCGGTGAACGCCCTCGACATGTTCACACCACCATGGGTCGGGGAACCGGGATGATGAACCGGCCGCCACGGCGCCGATATTCCTGTTGCTGTTCCATGATTTCTTCGGCCAGGTTCCAGGGAAAGATGAGCAGATAGTCGGGTTGCTCCGCCAGGAGCTTTTCCACCGGAAAAACCGGCAGGTGATTCCCGCCCATGAATTTTCCGTGTTTGGCCGGGTTGCGGTCCACCAGCCAGGGAATATCCTTGCTGGTAATGCCGCAGAAGTGCATGAGGGTGGTGGCCTTGGCCGCGGCCCCGTAGCCGCCCAGACGTTTGCCTTTCATGCGGAGTTCCGCGAAAAGTTCTCTCAGGGCGGCACGGAGCGCCCTGCTTTTTTCGGCAAACGCTCGGTAGGGATCAGGATGATGCAGGCCCCTTTCCTGTTCCAGCCCAAGCAGGCGCTGGACCTCGGGTCTGGCGCGCCTTTTTTTTTCAATGAACAGGCGCAGCGAACCGCCTTGGACGGCGACCTGCCGGACGTCGTTGATATAGAGGTGGTGCCGGCGAAAGAGGAGGTCCAGGGCGGTGAGGGAAAAATAGCAGAAGTGCTGATGATAGACGGTATCGAACTCCACCCGGTCGAGCAGATCGGCAACCCAGGGGACTTCGACGGTCAGCAGGCCGTCGTTTTTGAGCAGGCGCGCCGCGCCGCGCACAAGATCGTTGGGGTCAGGCACGTGGGCTAACACATTGTTGGCGACCAGCACATCGGCCAGCCGATGTTCCGCGGCCAGCCGCTCGGCCAGGTCCGCCGTAAAAAACTCCCGCAGGACCGGGATGCCTTTGGCCTCGGCCGTCCCGACCGGCCCGTCGGCGGGATCGATACCGAGCACCGGGATGCCCCGTTCCGGGAAATTGCGCAGAAAATATCCGTCATTGCAGGCGATCTCAACGATGAGGCTGGCCGAGGAGAGACGCTTGCGCGAACAGAGCTCTTCGGCATACCCTTCGGCATGGCGGAGATACGAGGCGGATGTGGAGGAAAAATAGGGATAGTCGTTGCGGAAAAGGATCTCCGGGGCAACGCTCTCCCTGAGCTGGAGCAGGGTGCAGTCCGGGCACCAGACCAGGGAAAGAGGGACGAGCGGCTCCGGTTCGGTGAGCTGCGCGTTGGTCAGCAAGCGGTCCGCCAAGGGCGAGTCGCCAAGGGCGAGGATGGGGGCAAGCATCTCTTTTTTGCAGGAACGGCAGGCTTGTGCACATACATAGTCCGGGGATCGCATTGTTTCGGATTATTCAGGTCCAGCGCAGAGCCCTGTCCAGCCGGCCGCTGCGCTGTAGTTCCTTGAGATGGGCGATTCTGCTGTATTTCGGCCCCTCGAACTCCTCCTGCTTGAGGTCCAGGGCGGTATACCAGCGCAGCAGGTCACGGATGGAGTCGCTGACCGTCCATTGGGGCCTGAAAGCGGGCAGGGCCAGGAAAATCCGGTCGCAGGCGACCCGATAGCATCGCCGGTCCGGCCCGGCGTCGGGCGCATATTCCACCATGCAGCCGGGCACCGTACGGCGCACCTCCTCGGCGACCTGGCGGATCTGATAATTTTCCGTTGTTTCCCCGACGTTGAACACCCGATTATGAACACACGCCGGCGGAGCTTCGAGCACGGCCGCGAACGCCCGGCAGATGTCCTCCACATGTACGAAGGGGCGCCAGGGTGAGCCGTCACTTTTGAGATAGACCCTGCCGGTCGTCCAGGCCCAGGCGACCAGGTTATTCACCACCAGATCAAAACGGATGCGCGGGGAATAGCCGTGGGCGGTGGCAAAGCGCAGGCAGGTGGGGGAGAATGCGTCATCAGCCAGGCCGGCAAGGTATTGCTCCACCAGGTATTTGGAGTGGGCATAGGGAGTGACCGGGTTGACCGGGGACAGCTCGTCGAGAAAATCCGCGCCGGAGGCGCCGTAGACGCTGCAGGACGAGGCAAAGAGAAAACGGCGGACTCCGGCCTGTTTCGCCAGATCGGCCAGCCTGGCCGCGGCCCGGAAATTTATCTCCAGGGTCAGTTCCGGGTCAAGATCCCCCAAAGGATCGTTGGACAGGCCGGCCAGGTGAATGATTGCCTCGCAACCGCTGATATCTTCCAGGCTTGCCTCGCGGATATCCTTGCGCAGGCACGGCACCGGCGACGGGGCGCTTCCGAACAGTGAACGCTCGTACAGGTTGCTGTCCAGGCCCTGTACCTGGTGGCCGAGCCCGGTGAGCATCGGCACCAGCAGTGAGCCGATATAGCCCTGATGGCCGGTGACGAGGATCCTCATGGTTTCAGCCGCGCGGTCCAGAAGGCCTTGCCGGCCAGCCAGAGATTTTCCAGGTGCGCCCAGTCACTGATCGTGTCCATGCACAGCCAGGACCCGTCGTGACGCCAGGCCATCAGCTGCCGGTCCCGAACCAGGCGGCTGATCGGTCCCTGCTCCCACTGGTCGGCATCTCCTTCGATATATTCCAGGGCCTCCGGTTCAAGGATGGCATAGCCGCTGTTGATCCAGGTATCGGCCAGGAGTGGTTTTTCCTGAAAGGCGGTCACCTCGTCGCCGGCCAGTTCCATAACGCCGAAACGGGAGTGCGGATGGACGGCGGCAATGGTAACCAGGCGGCCGTGCGTTTGGTGAAAGGCGTGCATGGCGTCAAGCCGGATGTCGGACAAACCGTCGCACCAGGCAAGGAAAAAGGGTTGCTGCTCAAGCAATGGGGCTAGCCGCTTGATCCGGCCGCCGGTATTGGTTTCCGCTCCGGTATCAACCAGGCTGACCCGCAGACCGTCCTTGGGCAAGGTGAGGGTGACGGATCGGCAACCATCCCGCCTTTCTTGCGTTCGGTCGACCGGTCCGAGATGTTCCTGCAGGCTGCTGATAATCTGTTTGGCCCGGGAGCCGACGGCAATGACAAAGTCGTGGCAGCCGAATGTCCGGAAATAGGACATGATGTGGCAGATGATCGGCGTCCCGCCTATCGCTGCAAGCGGCTTGGGAAGATTCGTGCTTTCCGCGCACATGCGGCGGCCTTTCCCTCCGGCCAGGATGACGACTTTCATTTCTCAGGGGTACCGTGTTGTACGGCTGGCGTATTGCCGTTTGTTGTCGCGTTGTTTCCCGCCAACAGCTTGCCGCCCCGGATCAGCAGCCTCTCCGAAGAAGGAGCCGCGACGAGGACAGGGTCGGCAAGGAGCCGTGCCCAGTTCTGGTGCACGGTGAGCCAGCGCAGCAGGGCCAGGCGACTCTTTCTTTTCTCGGCGGCGGAGAGTTCGTCAACCCGGTCAATACATTTAAAATATTCCTGAAAAATTCGCCAGTGGGGAAAGATGATCCTGCTTTTTCGTTGCGGATCAAACCAGGGGCCTCGACGATGGTGGGCGGGGAACCGCCGGATGGACCTGGCCCGGTGATCCCGGTTGCGAAAAAGCGGTTCCGGCAGAAGAGAAAACTTGCCGCGCAGGCCGAGCTCGGCCCGCAGTACACGATCGGAGGCAATGTAGCCCCCGATCAGAGGGGTTCTGGTTAGCGCCTGCCGGCGAATGACCCCGAACACTTCGTAGTTGTCCAGGTCGGAAAGAACAAGGGCGCGGAAGCGTTGTGAAGGGAAATCTGAAGCAAGGTTTCGGGTCTCCTGCCGTTCATGACGGAGGGTCCGGCCCTGTTCATCGATAACCGCGACCTGGGAATGGCAGAGGATAACACTGGCATCCTCTGCCAGCATCGCCATGCATTGGCGCAGGTAATTAGGGGCCAGCAGGTCATCGTGGGCGGCCCACTTGAAGTACCTGCCGCCGCCCTCATGAAAAACCCGGCGAAAGTTTGCCGCGGCCCCGATATTTGTCCCGGAGGAGAGACAGCGCACCCGTTTGTCTCGGGCTGCATAGGCCCTGCAAATATCGAGAGTGGCGTCTGTTGAGGCGTTGTCGCTGATGATCAGCTCGAAATCGCCAAAGGTCTGGCTCAGCAGGGAGTCAAGGGCGGCGACGAGAAAATTTTCGCCATTATGCACGGGCATGCCGATGCTGAGCGGGGGGGCGGGATGGGCTCGGCCGGAAATTGTCATGTCCGTTACTCCAAACCTTTGGTCTTGTCACGCGCCGGAACAGGGGAGGTGCCGAACAGGTGGCGGGCAAGGGCCAGCGCAAAGGCAAGGCCGCTGGTCAAAAAATAGAGAAAATGCAGGGGAATGGCGCCCAGCATGAACCATACCCCTTTTTTTCCGCAGAAGAAGAAAAAAAGATCCTTGTTCAGCATGAAGAGCAGAAGAAAAGACAGGGCCGCGCCCCAGGCGAATAACGGATCGACGGGGATAAGCAGCAGCAGGGCGATGATCAGCCAACTCAGGATAACGGACACCCTGCCGGCCATATTGATATTCATGTCGTTGTGCATCGGGCCGGAGCGGAGGATCAGGCGGCTCCAGGGGAGTGCCCGCCGGAGGAAATCCGTCCGCAGCAGGTCGGAAAGGGTCCACTGCTTCAAGTGGGTCACCTGGATGGTCTTGTCGAGGAGAATGGTTGCCCCGGCCTCTTTGAGCCGGTAGCCAAGCTCGATGTCCTCGATGGAGGGCTGGCAATATTCCTCGCTGAATCCATCAACCTCAAGGAAGCGCTTTCGGAGAATCGCCCCGCAACCGGTCCAGAAGGTAAAGGCATCGGGACTGGCATTCTGGTGTACGAAGTGATGGAGGAGGTTTTTGTATTGGGAGACATGATTTCCGGCCGGCGGTTTGTCGTCATAGGAACCGAACACTGCGTCAGGACGAACGGAGCCGGCAAAATCATTACGGATTCTGCGCAGGATATCCGCCGGGACCAGGACATCGGCATCGATGAAGAGCAGGATATCGCCCCGGGCTTCCCGGGCCCCAGTATTTCGTGCCCGGCCCGGCCCGCCGGTATCATGGAGCCTGATCGTCCTGAGATTGGTCATGTCTGCCGTGGGTATCGGCTGGCCGCGATCCCCGTCCAGCACGATAATCACCTCCATGGGGGATGGATTACAGCGGGCAATATGTGCCAGGCATTTTTGAAAGCGTTGATCCGGGTCCTTGACCGGGATGATCAGCGAGACGGATTTATCCATGGTCACGTCGGGGGTATTGAGATTGTACGGCAGGACAAGGTGAGCGGAGGCTTTCCCGACCTCTTCGGCGGCCACCCGGGGGAAGTATATCTTTGTGGCCGGGCCGGCGGCCGAAAATAGAGAGGTCGGGCGTTCATGCCGTCATCCGGCGCCAGAGGGTCCGCCCCAGGAAGTACAGGAGGAACATAGGGCCGGCGCCCAGCAGATACCAGCCCCAGGAGATCCCCCTGGCGAGGACAAAGGTTTCCGGCTGCTTCGGATCGTACCAGCAGGGATAGGTGTTACCCCGGTTATACTGAGCCAGTTCCCGCAGGGCATACTTGGCCAGCGGTGAGAGCATGGCGGTGGGCCGCGGCGGTCCGGCGGCGATGGTCTCGCGGCCGCCGGCCGGGTAGCGCACCGCCACCAGCGGTTTGTTATAGTCGGTGGTCGTGGATACGCCTCGTGGACCACCGCCCCGGCTGGAGGACGTGGATTCCTCCAGGATGATCCGTTTGTCCAGCAGGGTGCAGGAGGTCTTTTCGTAGGCGACAAAGCGGCGCATGTCTTCCAGGGCGACGGCGCACAGGAGATGGAGGATTCCCAGCGTGAACACAAAGGCAAAGGTCATCGCGAACAGAAGATATTTTTCAAGAAGGCGTTCGCCCGTTGCCGGCGGGGGCCCGGCGGACCGGCGCTGTTGTTGTCGACGCAGGATGAGCCACGGGATAAGGAGGATCAGCAGCGGGCCGCCCACCAGGTAGCCCAGGAGGACCAGCTCGACCTTGCCGATTTCCATGCCGTTCGGCAACACAAAGAGGATCGGCGTGAGCTTTGCGTGGATTTCCGTTTCGCTTTGCAGCCAGTGGCTCTGCGCCTCCCACTCTCTGTCCGGCGGCCGCCAGAATATGGCGGCGTCGGCAAGCAGAAGTCTGTTGCCGGCGCTGTCCGGCATGGTGACCAGCGTGATGGGAAACGTCAGCTCCTGGCCCGGCGCGATCTCCCCCTCCCAGGTCAGGTCCCGCCGGTAGTCGTCACTGAAGCGCATGGATGCGGGGGCCGCAGCCAGCATGGCCGGGTCCGGGATGTAAAAAGTCACCGTGATCCGGCGTGGAGCCTCAAGGCCGGCGGCGTTGACATGAAGGGTTAAGGCGATGGTTTCGCCTTCGCGGACCATGTTGCTTCCGGCAATGAGTCGGGATGCGGCAAAGGGATTTTCCCGGGCCGGCGTTATCGTCTCCGCCGCGGCGGGGGCGGTCAGCGCGGAGCCGCATACCAGGAGAAAAAGCAGGATGCTGGCGGAACGGGCAAGAAACCGCGGGGAGGGCAAACCGGAGTTTCCTTTCATACTGTGCTCCCTTTGGTCAGCTTCGCAAAAAAATGCGGGATTGACATCGGCACGCCTTGTAACTTTTTGAAATCACAGGGGCGGATGCGCAGGGTGCTGCCTCTTTGCGAGCATATCTTTTTTTGACATCGCCGGTTCGAGCGGAATATAATAGGAGCAAAGAAGCAAGCCGGCCCCGTGCTCATTCGCCCCAAGGAGGTACTTCATGTTTATTCGCTGCATCCCCAGGCACCTTGTCGTGTTTTCTCTCGCGCTTCTGCTCCTGCTTGCCCCCGGCATCGTCCTGGCTGATAACGGTATGGGCGGCATCACCTTTGTCGGCGAGCGGGAGGGGGTGTGCGTGCTCATCGAGGGCGAGTGCGTGGACGAGAGTATCTATTTCAAGCTGGACACCTGCGATGCCAATCAGGCGGTCAAGGAGCAGTTCCGCGACCGTACCCCCTTTACCCTGCTGGTACCCAAGGGCGAGCACCGGCTGGTGATCATGAAGGAAGGGCGCAAGGTGATCTCGGATACGGTCACCATCACCCCGGAACAGGTGCTGGAGTACAAGCTGCCCTGAGCCGCGGGCCTTCGGTCAGGCCCCCGCCTCTGCTTCCCCTGGCGCCGGTCCGCTCTCCGCCATAATTTTCTTCAGTTCCTCGCCGGAGATCTTTTCCCGTTCCAGCAGGACCTTGACCGCCTGTTCCAGGGTGGTCCGGTGCTGCTGGAGGATGGACAGGGCCACCTGGTACTGCTCGTCGATGATCTTTTTGATTTCCTCGTCGATCCGGCGGGAGGTTTCCTCGCTGTAATCCCCCCGCTGGGAGAATCCGGGCTGGAGGAACTGGGCCTTGGGTTCGCCCTTGAGGTAGACCTGGCCGAGGGTCTCGGTCATGCCGTATTCGACCACCATGGAGCGGGCGATGTCCGTGGCCCGGGCCAGGTCGTTGTGCGCGCCGGTGGAAATCTCGTCGAACACGGTGCGTTCGGCGGCCCGGCCCCCGAGGAGGATGGCGATCTTGTTCAGCAATTCCTTCCTGCTCATCAGGTAGCGGTCCTCGGTGGGCAGCTGCATGGTGTAGCCGAGCGCCGCGATGCCGCGGGGGACGATGGTGATCTTCTGCACCGGGTCGCTGTCCGGCAGGGACATGGAGACGAGGGCGTGGCCCAGCTCGTGGTAGGCGACGATGGTCCGTTCCTTGGGGTTGATCAGCCGGTTTTTCTTTTCCAGGCCGGCGACGATCCGTTCCACCGCCTCCTCGAACTGGGCCATGCCGACTTTTTCCTCCTTGCCGCGCACGGCAAGCAGGGTGGCTTCGTTGACCAGGTTGGCCAGATCGGCGCCGACCATGCCGGCGGTCATCGAGGCCAGCCGGTCCAGATCCAGGTCACCCACCTTCTTGACCTTCTGCAGGTGCACCTCCAGGATCTTGCGGCGGCCCTCCTTGTCCGGCCGGTCCACCAGGACCTGCCGGTCGAAGCGGCCGGGCCGGAGCAGGGCCGGGTCCAGGACCTCGGGCCGGTTGGTGGCGGCCATCAGGATGACGCCGATGTTGGAGTCGAAGCCGTCCAGCTCCACCAGCAGTTGGTTCAGGGTCTGCTCCCGCTCGTCGTGGCCGCCGAAGCTGCCGATGCCCCGCGCCTTGCCCAGGGCATCCAGTTCGTCGATGAAGATGATGCAGGGCGCGTTCTTCTTTGCCTCTTCAAACAGGTCGCGAACCCTGGCCGCGCCGAGACCAACGAACATCTCCACGAATTCCGAGCCGCTGATGCTGAAAAAGGGAACACTGCTCTCCCCGGCCACCGCCTTGGCCAGCATGGTCTTGCCGGTGCCCGGCGGGCCGACCAGGAGCAGTCCCTTGGGCATCTGGCCGCCGAATTCAGTGAATTTGGCCGGGTTACGGAGAAACTCGATGATCTCCTCCAGCTCCACCTTGGCCTCGTCCACGCCGGCCACGTCCTTGAAGGTGATCCCGGTGTCCTCCTGCTTGTAGATCTTGGCCTTGCTCTTGCCGAGCGACATGAAGCCGGGCTGCTGGGGCATCATCTTCTTCATCAGGAAGAACCAGACCCCGAGGAAGATGAACACCGGCAGCAGCCAGGAGATGAGATCCCGCACGAAGGTGGACTCGATGGTCCCGGAGTATTTGACCCGGTGGTCGCTGAGCAGCTTGGAGATGTCCGGTTCCACCTTGACCGTCTTGAAGTACTGTTCCCGTTCCCCCTCGCTTTCCGGTTTCAGCCGGCCCTGGATTTCGTTGGCGGTGATCGCCACCTCGGCGATTCGGTCCTGGCGCAGGTAGTCGAGGAATTCGCTGTAGGCGATGGTTTTCACCGCGAAGGTGCTGGCCAGGTAGTTCTGCATGAGCAGGACCAGCCAGATGCCGACGATAAAGTACCAGATGGAGAATCTATAATGTTTTTTCACGGTCCTCCTCCTTGTCAGGGGAAAGGGCATTGCCGGCCGCCGGTTGGTCCGGAACCGGAAAGGCGGCGGGCGGAACGGCTTCGCTCGCCGCCCGGATAACGGTTTCCGCGAGCAGGCCGCCCGGGGTTGCAACGGTTTCGGCGCCGAGCAGCAGGTGGACCACCTCCCCCGCCTGCAGGGACTCAGCCGGCGCCGCGGGTGTGTAAATCGGGTTGGCGGAATCGGTGCGCAGGAGGATGCCTCCCTCGGTCAGGAGGTCGGCCGTGCTCAGGATGTCACCGGGTTGTTCGCTTTTAAGGGCCTTGCTGAGGTGGGCAAAGGTTGTCCGTTTTTTCCGGGCAAAATTCCCGTAGATGAGGCCGAGGATATCAAAGGCCAGCTGCAGCTGGTGCTGGGGGAAGATTTTCGTGCCGGGCGGTCGGTAGAGGTTCCGGTTCTGGACCGCATAGGCCAGGGTCGCACCGAGGAGGATGAAGGTCCAGCCCAGGTGGACCCAGACTAGAAAGAGGGGCAGGGTGGCAAAAGATCCGTAGATGGCGTTGGATTGCGCTACGCCGATCTGGAGAACCAGGTAGAGCTTCTGGCCGAGAAACCAGAAAACGCCGGCAAAGAACGCCCCGGTGACCGCGGCGGCGGTCTTGACCCGGACAGTGGGGAAGAAGATGTACATGACCGTCAGCGAAAAAAGGACAAAGAAAAACGGCAGCAGTTTGAACAGGGTGTTGATCGCCCAAGGCGATGGAATGACCGCCTCGATTTTCGCCATGATTGAGGGCGAGGCAAGCACAGCCTCGCCGGCAATGGCCACGTTGATCGAAACCGGCAGCAGGAGCAGCAGGGCCAGGTAGTCCATGACCTTGCGCAGGGGCGACCGGCCGCGCTCCGAGTGCCAGATCGCGTTCATCGCATCCTCAATGGTGCTCATCACCAGGACGATGGTCAGGAGCAGGCCGACGATGCCGAAAGCGCCGATGGCGGCAAAATTCGTCTGATCGACGTAGTTGAAGACGGTGTCCACCGCCCGGCGCAGATCTTTGGTCAATTCGCGCCGGCCCTGCTCTTCTTCCCGGCCGGAAACCGCTGCCGGGATATTTACCGACGGGGCGGGCGCGGGCTCAACGGCCTGGTCTTCCCCCGGCTCCAGCTGATCGATGAGGCGATAGGCGGCGATTTTCAACTGGTCGCCGCCGCCCATGCCCTTGAGAATGGCGGTGCTCATCGCCAGCAGCGGTACCAGGGACAGGATGATGGTATAGGTGAGGGCCGCGGCCCGAAGAGAAATGGCGGCGGCGGAGAATTCATGGAAACAGATGAAGAAAATTCTGCAAAGGCAGCGGACGAGGGCCAGCGGTTGTCTCTCGTCTTCCCGGGCCTGGAAGGCCCATCGCTGGAATGCGCCGGCGCTGCTTCGTTCGTCACCGGCATTGATTTCCGATTTTTCCATCACTCTGCCGCTCTTTTCTCTGTGCGTGAGCCGGGGGACAGGTTCCGGCCTGGTCAGTTCGGCTTTTGTTTTGTTTTTTCGGGCCGGAGGGTGGAGGTGATTTTTGCCGGTTCCTGCCGTCCTCCCGGAATCTTCAGACGCTGACCGACTTTGACCGTGGCCCGTTTGTCGAGATTGTTGGCCCCGGCCAGTTCTTTGACGGACAGGCCGAACTTGCGGGCGATGGCCCCGGCGGTGTCTCCCCGGCGCACGATGTATTCCCGGTCGCGAATCTGGGCGGGATGGTACAGGCCGGCCGGGAAGGCGCGCGCCAGTTCACGGATACTGCCGGTTGCGGGCAGGCGGACCTGGAAGCCTTTGGGGATGAGCTTTGCGCCGGTCAGGACCGGTTCCCGGAGCGAGGGGTTCAGGCGGGCGAAATCCTCCGTCGCGATGCGGAAATGGGTGCGGATATCCGAAGCCCGGACGTACCCGGCCATTCGCAGCAGGAGCGTGGCCTCCGGCTGATCGCGAATGATTTTCGGATCCTGCTCCAGGCGGCGGGCGACATTCATCGCCGCCAGAAATTCGGAATAAAAATTACGGGAAGCGAATTTGAAGAGGTTGGTCTGGTGCGATTTGAAAATGTTCTCATAGGTGCCTTTTTCCCGGACCGCTCGCACCATCCCGGCCCGGCCGTGGTTGTAGGCGGTGATGGCCAGGGGCCAGGTGCCGAGCTGGGCATGGTTCTCCTTGAGAAAGCGCGCGGCGGCTTCCGTGGAAAAGAAGGGGTCGGAACGTTCGTCCACCTCGTCGTTGATGGTGAGAAACTGAACCCCGGTGCCGCGGGTAAACTGCCAGAGGCCGCTGGCGCCGGCCTTGCTGTAGGCCTTGGGGTTGAACGATGACTCGACGTGCGGCAGATAAGCCAGCTCCGACGGCAGATTATACTTTGCCAGCGTCTTCCGGATGGCGGGGAGATAGGCCCCGGAGCGGATGACCCCTTCCAGAAAGCGGTCCTTCTGCCCGACCTGCAGCCGGATATTGTCCCGGGCCTTGAGAAAGGCGTGCCGGTTCCGGCTGGAGAAGAGCGCCGCAATCCGCTGCTCCTCGGAACTTCGAGCCGCTTTTCCGTTGGCCAGATCGTTGAGGATGGCTTTATAATGCTGCCGGGCCCGGCCAATGATTTCTTTGTTGATGTGGGCTGCGCCCGGTGCATCCCAGTGTACCAGATCCACCACGCCGTACACTTTGCTCAGGTCGTCCTGATCGTGGAGGATGCCCTGGGTGGTTGAATAGCGGCCGTAGACATCTTCCCAGAAAGCGACGTTGTTTTTGATGATCGGATAGAGGGGGAACAGCTCACCGGCGGCCGGCCAGGCCGTCAGCAGCAGAAAAAAGTTCAGGAGCAGCAGGGTGACGCCGGGTCTCCCCGGTTGGCGGAAAAAGGGCATAATCTCAAGCTCGCAGGGTCAAAAAGACATTCATCCTTGGTTGTTGCCTGCCGCGGAGCGGCGATTGATTCATTGTTCTTGCTCCGCGCTTCAGGTATTGTCAGTTTCGCAAAACGATGGAAGCTGACGCGGGTCTGCCCTGTATCACATCGGGATCACAATGGCGGATGCTCAGTTTTTTTATTTGCGAGATCATCTGCTATTGTAGCACAGTTTGCAGCGAAATGTGCACAGGAAATCAACTCTCCCGGAGGGCGGAAGGCAAGCAATCATGTATGCACCGATTATCGGCACCCTGGCCTATATTCTTTCGCCGGAGCGTACCCATGTCCTGCTGGTACGAAGGACGGCCCGCCCCCATGATCATCATTTCGGCAAGTATAACGGACTGGGAGGAAAGCTCAAGCCCGATGAGGACGTATTGAGCGGTTTGACCAGAGAGATCAGGGAGGAGGCCGGGATCGAATGCGAGGAGGTGCGGCTCAGGGGTACCGTCAACTGGCCGGGGTTCGGTCCGGAAGGCGAACACTGGCTCGGGTTCATTTTCCTGGTGAGCCGTTTTTCCGGTACGCCGCATACCAGAAATGAGGAGGGGGAGCTGGCCTGGCATGTCCTGGAGGATCTGGCGAACCTGCCGATGTGGGAAGGGGATAAATATTTCCTGCCCCTGGTTTTTGATGATGATCCCCGGACATTCCACGGTCATATGCCTTACAAAAACGGTCAGCCTCTTTCCTGGAGCTATCGGCGCGGGTAATCCTGCCGGCCGCGCGGCACAATACCGGGCATTCGCCATGGTGTGATTGCACCGCGTTGCAGGAGGCTCGGAAGGTGACATCTTTGCCGATCGTCCCGAAATCGAGCCTATGGGGTTTCTGACAAAAATCTTGCGCTTGGCAACAGGGCTCAGTATAGTACATGGAATGTATGAGTTTCTTTGATTTCAGCTAGTTATAAATATTTTGCCCGCGCTTCGAGGAGAACGCAACGCCATGAAAAACAATGAAGAACTTGTTCGGCTGGAACAGTTTGTCGATAATCTGCTGGCCAAATACCGGAAGCTTCAGGAATCATTACGCACCCTGGAGGCAACGCTGGAAGAGCGGGATGCGGAATGCGCCAGGTTCCAGGAAACCATAGCCGAGTTGCGCAGCGAGCGCAGCGAAGTCGGCAGCCGGGTCGCCGGCCTCCTGGAGCGCATCGAGCGCTGGCAGAACGAACAGGCGGGTGCCGAGGGGGCGCCGGCAGGCAAAGGTGAATCTGAAGGCCAGCAGGGGAATCTGTTCAAAAAGGAGCGAGTTGCCGCCAGCTAGGGTGACGCGCATCGGCAAGAGCCAGCGGCCGGAGCCAGGGGGCGGACACCAGCATGGAACGACAGGTAGATTTCAAACTTTTTGGCCAGGAATTCTCATTTTATACCGACGCCCCTCCGGAAGAAGTGGAGCAGGTGGTCAGCCTGGTGCGCAGCGAGCTGGAGGAAAGCGGCCACGGATTCCGAACCTCCATGCCGTCCAGCAAGATGCTGGTGCTCGTCTGCCTGAAAATCGCCGCCCGCTACGTGCAATTGGACCGGGAGTTTGAACAGTACCGGGTGCAGCAGGGGGAGTCCATCGGCAAGCTGATCAGCAAAGTGTCTTCCGGCATGGAATGATCTCTTGCGGTGCTGATAATTATTTTGCATTTGCCCCCGTTCTGCGCTATTATATCTACAGGAGATTAAATGGATTTTATGCTTCCCTGCGCTGTTGGTGATCAGCGGAGTATTGAGCCAAACACTCAACAATAGGGCGGTTCCCCTGTCATCTAATAGGAGCCTTCATTGGTTCCCTGCGGACGGCAAGACCTGCCCACCTAATTTCGATTAGGTTTAATCATTTCGCTGACACGGCAGAGTGGGGATTTTGTTTATCACGGCGGTTTTCCGCTGATTTTATATAGAACCTTTTCCGAGTCGGGAAAAGGCTGCGAGCAGGGCCGGCGGTTGCGGCCGGTTCAGAGAACGATGACAATTCTGATACGATCAGGTTTACCATATATGTGTGACCCGTGCAGTCGCCCGCCGCGGCCAGGGTTCTGTTCAGCGAGGCTGTTGAGCAGAAACTCCGGCCGTTCAGCCGGGCCGGCCGAACGAACGGATTTCACGATTCAGGCAGACTGAACGGTACCTGATCATCGTGGGGGCTTTTTCGCCTCCATGTCCCTGAAGCACATCGCCCTCTGCACCTACCCGCCCCACCTCCTCGTCCTTTCATTCACACAGTGCGCTTTTCTGCAGTTGCTGGAGAGGGGCAAGCTGTACAACATAGCGGGTGCAGTCATGGATACCATTGTAACCCTTTTGTTTTCCGCTCTTTTTCTGGTTGCCGGCATTGTCGCCGGATTTTTTCTGCGCAGAAAACTGGTGGAGGGAAATCAGGCGAATATTGAGGCGCAGCGGCGCCAGATCCTGGAAAACGCCATCCAGGAGGCGGAGCAGATAAAGAAAGAGGCAAGCCTGCAGAGCAAGGAGGAGGCGTTCCTCATCAAGCAGGAGGCCGAAAAGGAAATTCAGGCCAGCCGGCGGGAGCTGAAGGATGAACAGCGCCGGCTGGACCGCAAGCTGGATGAAGTCCAGGGGGAAATCGCCGCCCTGGAGAAACGGGAGGAGCGTCTGGCGGCCAGGGAAAGCGGCTGCAACAGCCGGGAACAGGCTTTGGTCGGCAGGGAAAAGGAGATTGACTCCCTGATCGACCAGCAGCGGGACAAGCTGGAGACCATTGCCGGGATCAGCCGCGAGGACGCGAAAAAACTTCTGATGGAATCCATCGAAAGCGAGGCACGCATGGATGCGGCCAAGCGTCTCGCCCGCATTGAAAACGAGATGAAGCTGGCCGCCGACCGCAAGGGCAAAAATATCATCGCCCTGGCCATTGCCCGCTACGCCGGCGATTATGTGGCCGACAAGACCGTGTCCGTCGTCCCTCTCCCCAACGAGGAAATGAAAGGGCGGATCATCGGCCGCGAGGGCCGCAACATCAGGGCGATCGAGGCGGCCACCGGCATCGACATCATCATCGACGACACCCCCGAGGCGGTCATCCTTTCCGGCTTCAACCCGATCCGGCGCGAGATTGCCCGCCAGGCTTTGGAGCACCTGATTTCCGACGGACGGATTCATCCGGCGCGCATTGAGGAGATCGTGGAGAAGGTGACCAAGGAGGTGGACATCGAGGTTCGCGAGGCGGGCGAAAAGGCCACCTTCGACGTCGGCGCGCACGGGATGCACGTTGACCTGATCAACCTGATCGGCCGCCTCAAATACCGCACCAGCTACGGCCAGAACATTCTCCAGCACTCCCTGGAGGTGGCCTTCCTCTGCGGGGTGATGGCCGCCGAGCTGGGCCTCGACGTCAAAAAGGCCAAGCGGGCCGGCCTGCTGCACGACATCGGCAAGGCGGTGGACCACGAAGTTGAGGGCTCCCATGCGATCATCGGCCGCGATCTTGCCCGCAAATACGGCGAGGCCGAGGATATCGTCTATGCCATCGGTGCGCACCATGAGGATCAGCAGCCGAAGAGCGTCCTGGATATCCTGGTTCAGTCCGCCGACGCCCTGTCCGGGGCCCGGCCGGGCGCGCGCAAGGAAATGCTGCAAAGTTACGTGAAACGGCTGGAGGACCTGGAGAATATCGCCAATTCCTTCAAGGGCGTGGAAAAATCCTATGCCATTCAGGCCGGTCGCGACCTGCGCATCATCGTCGACAGTCAGCGGGTCAAGGACGAGGAGGCCCTCCTGTTGAGCCAGGATGTCGCCAGGGCCATTGAATCGCAGTTGACCTATCCGGGTCAGATCCGGGTGACCGTGATTCGGGAGACCCGGGCCGTCGAGTACGCCAAGTAAGGGGTGGGGCAATGAAATCCGTTGCAGAGCAGATGCAGCTTATCGGGCGGGGCGCGGTGGACGTGATTTCCCGTGAAGACCTGCGGGCCAAGCTGGCCCGCTCCGTGGAAAGCGGAGTGCCGCTGCGGATCAAGGCCGGCTTTGATCCGACCGCCCCGGATCTCCATCTCGGCCATACCGTCCTCCTGCAAAAGCTTCGCCATTTTCAGCAACTGGGTCATCAGATCTGCTTCCTGATCGGCGATTTCACCGGTCTGATCGGCGATCCCACCGGCAAGTCGGAGACCCGGCCCCGCCTGACCCGGGAAGATGTCGCCCGCAACGCCGAGACCTACAAGGAGCAGGTCTTCAAGATCCTGGATCCGGAGAAGACCGAGGTCGTCTTCAACTCCAGCTGGCTGGGCGGACTCAGTTCCTATGATATGATCCGGCTTGCCTCGGAGCTGACCGTGGCGCGGATGCTCGAGCGGGAGGATTTTCGGCAGCGGTTTGACTCCAATCGCCCGATTTCCATCCATGAATTTCTCTATCCCCTGATCCAGGGCTATGATTCAGTGGCTTTGCAGTCGGACGTGGAGCTGGGCGGTACCGACCAGCTGTTCAACCTGCTGGTCGGGCGGGACCTGCAACGCAGCCACGGCCAGGAACCGCAGGTGGTCCTGACCATGCCGCTGCTCGAAGGCCTGGACGGGGTCAATAAGATGAGCAAGTCCCTGGGGAATTACATCGGCATCACCGACACCGCCGACAATATTTTCGGCAAGGTCATGTCGGTGTCCGATACGCTGATGTTCCGGTACTACGATCTGCTCTCCGATCTGAGCAGCGAGGAAATCGCCCGCTTGAAACAGGATATGGCCGCCGGTCAGGTCCATCCCAGGGAAGTCAAGGCGCGTCTTGCCGGGGAACTGACCGCCCGCTTCCATGGCCAGGATGCGGCGGCCAGGGCGCGGACCAATTTTGATCAGGTTTTTGCGCGCCACGAGCTGCCCGAGGAGATTGCCGAATGCGAGATGCCGGCGGGCGAGGAGTCGATCTGGCTGCCCAAGCTGCTCCACGAGGCAGGCCTGGTCAATTCCACCTCGGACGGCCGCAGGATGATCAGGCAGAATGCGGTCGCCGTGGACGGGGAAAAGGTAAGCGACGTGGATGCCGCTCTTCCGGCAAAAGGGAGTATTCTCCTTAAGGTGGGAAAGCGAAGGTTCTGCCGGATTGTCTTTGTCTGACCGACGATCCCCGGTACAGGGATAAGGTCTGCCGATGCTCCGGTTTACTCGGTCAATGCGGAGGAAAGGGGCGCCGCCGGCCGGTTATTGCAGTCGCTTGCTCCGTGATTCCTTCTGGCAGGCCGGGCAGATGCCGCTGAACTCGACATGATGGCCGAGGACCTGATACGAGGAGCTAGCCGCGGCTTCCCGGACCAGGTCATCCATGACCGGAGTGTCGATGTCGTCCACCTTGCCGCAATGGGAACAGCGGATATGGTAATGGGTGTCGGTGATGGCATCGAAGCGTTTCTGCGTCCCGCCCACCTCCAGCTTGAGAATCATGCCGTTTTCCGCCATGAGCTCCAGATTGCGATAAACAGTACCCAGCCCGATCCGGGGCAGCCGTTTGCGCACCATGTCATAAAGCTCGCTTGCCGTGGGATGGGTCTTGACCTTGGCCAGTTCCTCCAGAATGATCTGGCGCTGGGTCGTGAGCCGCATCATGGATTCGTTGTTGGCCATCGTATACTACCTGTTGCGTTTGTCATCTGACTTAAAAATAATCATTACCATTTTTACATTTTAGGATAAATTGTTTTTTTGTCAACAAGGAACAGCCATTACCCATTTTTTTCTGAAGCGTGATTCATAATCAGATCCAGATCAGGCGGCTCACCGTGCGGCCGCCGCTCTTTCTTGCGCCCATGGCGGGGCTGACCCATTCCGCCCTGCGCACGCAGCTTCTCGCCTTCGGCGGAGTCGGCCTGCTGTCCACGGAAATGCTTTCCGCCCGGCGCCTGCCCGCTGAAAACGCCCTGACCTCCCCCTATCTTGTCCGCACCCCTTGCGAAACCCCGCTGTCCTATCAACTGCTGGTCACCGATTCGCAGGAGTTGGCGCCGGCCCTTGCGGTACTGCACCGGATGGGCGCCGAGAGTGTTGATCTCAACCTGGGCTGTCCGGCCCCCAGGGTCAGGCTGGCCGGAGGCGGCAGTTCCCTGATGGCCGATCCCGGCAAGGTTCGCCGGCTTGTCGCCGAGGCGCGGAGACGCACCGATTTGCCCCTGACCGCGAAGATCAGGCTGGGCGAAGCCCTTGATGAAGGGTATCTTCGGAACTTCTGCCTGATGCTGGCGGGTGAGGGTATCGATCTGCTGACGGTGCATGCTCGCTTGCGGGGAGAACCTTTCGGTCGAAAACCGCGCTGGGAATGGGTGGGCATGGTCAAGGACTGGCTGCGGATCCCGGTTGTCGCCAACGGCGGAATCTGTTCGGTGGCGACGGCCAGGGAATGCCTGCGGACAAGCGGTGCGGACGGACTGATGATCGGGCGGGCGGCCCCGGAAAAGCCTTGGATTTTCGCCGACATCAACCGGGAGGTGTTCGGCCTGGATTCGGCCCCGGTGGAGATTGATCTGCCCCGGGTCTATCTGGAGATGGTGACCGCGCTGGAGGAGCGTTTTTCGCCGGAACGGCGTCTGGGGCGTCTCAAGGAGTTCACCCATTATTTCGCCCGCAACTATACCTTCGGCCATCATCTCGCCACGGCCGTCCAGTCCAGCGGGTCCGTTGAGGAGGCC
>QZJD01000013.1 GCA_003604995.1 Desulfobulbus sp.
CACAAGGGAGGCAAAAAATGTAGTACAAAAAGCAGGGGTTTAAAATTTTTAACTACATGATATTATTCAACTTGATCGCCTGCAGGTGTCAAACTTCGGATGCCAATCATGGCGACATTAGCTGATTGTCGACATTTCTAGAATGAAGGTTCAGCCAACAAGGGGTTTTAGTGGATGCCTTTTCGCGGCCAAAAGCGTCGCGCTAAGCCACCGCTGAACTTAGGGTTAGCCACAAATAGGATAGTAAAATGGCATTCTATCTAAGGAAATCGGTAAGACTTGGGCCAGTAAGATTTAATGGAATCCCGGATCTTTATTTGATTTTTTTCTGTTGCACTCTTGGCAAAGTATCTCGATATTTTTCGCTGAATTGCTTCCACCTTTTGATACAGGTATAATATGGTCAAATTCGATTAAATATGTTGACCCGCAATTTTTACAGGAACCTCCGTCACGAATCCATACTTCTCTGCGAACTTCTGAAGGAATGTATCTATCTCTAAATTTTGGCAATGCCTCTAGCACTTGTTTCAATATTCGTTCATTGTCTTCTTGAACAGCTCTCCAGCTCTCAAATTTATTTGTAAATTCATTAATCATAATGTTATATTTGTCTATCACGTCGATTAGGTAATCGTAATGACCTAAAACATCTATTAATGAATTATTATTAATAGTCAAATCAAAATCTTTGGCAATTGAAACAAGGGGAGGGTTGAAGTATATATATGAAACCTTCAATGGAATTTTATTTTCATAGTTAATAACACAAAGAGCTTCAGAGAGGAAGGTTCTGTCAACTCCTGACACAGGATGAGAGCTGAACTTTTTGTTTATTTCCTTAAATTTTTTGCATTCAATTTTGTTATCCCAAATGAAAATGCAATGTTTCCCATGTATATCTTCACCAGTTTCAGTATTTAAACGAGAGTTATCGACAGAGCCAATAATATAAAATTTCTTTGGCAGCTCTTTGTAAAACATATTTTTTTCTGGTTACGTACGAAACTCAGTCATTATTAGGGTGGTCACTATGATACACCGGTCATGTATTAATCCAAGTGGAGTGTGACAAGGATGCGGTTCGAGCCTCACCGCATCCTTGTCACTTATATGTCATTTTTTATAACTTCCTTGTTTTTATCTTTTTCATCAAGCCAACGCTGAGATGTAAGGGCTAAAAGTGAAGATGTCACATCATTTCCAAACCGTGTAAGATAAAGTGAAGATTCATTATATTTTAACTCACAAGAAATTTGCTCAAAATTAGCTCCCATTGCGTTATTTACAATACTATTTTCACATGAAATATCAGGATATTTATGATTAACCGCTTCTTTCACACTGTTAAAATTATCTGAATCAAAAGAAAATATAAAACAATCAAGTTTATCCTCATAATATTCTACCATAGGGCCATGGTCACTATCCGTTTTTACTCCAGCGATGGTAAAATCATCCCATGTTGGATATTTTTTTTCAACTTCCGCCCGATGCATACCAATTTTGAGTCCTTTTAATTCTATGGTTTGAGCAGAAGCAAATGTCGGAATGATGGTGGTGGTAACAATTAAAATAAATACCTTCAGTTTCATGT
Source organism: Desulfobulbus sp. (assembly GCA_003604995.1). Lineage (GTDB taxonomy): Bacteria > Desulfobacterota > Desulfobulbia > Desulfobulbales > Desulfobulbaceae > UBA10518. The sequence goes on from QZJD01000013.1 coordinate 1,598, forward strand.
CCCCTCCTGTTTCAGCTCGTAGGTTGAGGTGAGCCTGCGAACCCCAACATTCGTGGAAAGCCAGGTCGTGCCATCAAGCATAAGCCGGCCTTTCCCTGTGATTTATTGCGCCCCTGCTATACCCTGTTTCTGCGTTGAAGGAAAATTCGATCTTGAGAGGTACTCCGATGGCCAGACTCGCTCGGGCCTGGGTCGCCAGAGTGACACTGTATCATCTTCATCGAGAAGGCGATTCACCACCGCCCGGCTGGTGTGCATCCGGGATGCCATTTCGGTTTTGGTCATGTGCCTGGCCTTCATTGCCTTGCTGAGCTGCCAGGCAATGACCCGTTTCAGGGCGGCGGCCGTCACTTCCTCGTGAATGTTTTCTTCCCGCAGGAATTCATCAAAGTCGCTGCCGAGATGCGGATTAGCCATGGTCGTCGCCCCCTGAAAGCTTTATTTTTTAGCGCCATTCGGGACAGACCACATTTTCGTTCTGTAATTTCTGTGATGCAATGCTCATTTCCTTATTTCCCTTTCGCCGCTTGTCTCAAGTTTCGGGGGCAGCATATGGAATTCCCGCGGTAAAGTTTCCTGGCCTATCCCCACTACGAAGAAGAACGGCGTCTACCAGAGAGTTCCCACACCGTAGTCGCGAAAAACCGGGTCAATGGTCACGACCGGAAAGCCGCTTAAAAAGGATTGGGCGATCAACATGCGGTCAAAGGGGTCACGATGCGGGCCGGGGAGCTTGCCGGCCTTGAGGGCATGCGCCACGGTTACCGGCAGCTCCAGAAATCTGGCCCGGCGCAGATAAACAGGGAGTTTTTCCGCCACATCGCCTGCCTCAGGCAGTTTGCCGAGCCTGGTCTTGGTGGAGATTTCCCAAGCCGAAGCGGCGCTGATCCAAACTTTGTGTTCGGGAGCGGCAATGTTTTCTCTCGCCACGTCTGACAAGCGCGGATCATCGAAGAGCCACCAGAGCAGGGCATGGGTGTCCAGGAGGAGATCCTTCATTTTTCCCATGCTGCCAGCTCCTCTTCGGGCAAAGGTTCGAAAAAGGCATCGGTTACTCGACCCTTGGCAAGTCCGGGCCGACGCGTTTCGGGTTTGTCCAGGGGAACCAGCCTGGCCAAAGGTTTACCTGCCTTGGCGATGATGATTTCCTCCCCGGCAGCAGCAGCTCCCACCAATTCCGAAAGATGGGTTTTGGCTTCATGAAGATTAACGGAACGCATGATGAACCTCCAGGTTTAAACCAACCTTTTAAACCAAGTTTAGCAAGTTGGTCGGCAGCTGTAAAGGAAAGGTTTCGTAATCATGGAACATGTACTTCGTCCCTTTACCGGGTGTTCAACACGATTTGCCGCCCTGCGTAGACTGCGGTGGCCGGTGAAGGGGACATTCTAATAAAGTCATTCACGGCTCCTGGTACACCGGGCAGGGGCGCTGCGGATCATAATTGCGGTAGGCCGGGTCGCTGATGTCCTGGTGGCACTGGAGGCAGAGGCCGACCCGGAGGATGCGTTTAAGTTCCTCGCCGTTGAACGGGCCCAGGTCGGGGCGGGAGCCGTGCTGCAGGGGCTTGCCGTCGATGGTCACGAAGGTGTCCAGGCCCACGGTCCGGCCTTCCAGGGTGTCGATCCCCCGGTCCAGGGGGGCGAAATGCCACTGCCCGTCCTTCTTGCTGACCGTGCCCTCCCCCAGGCCGACGGTCTTGGGCTCGGCGTGGCACTCCGCGCAGGCGCGGCCCTTGGTCTGGGTGGTGTGGGGGTTGATGGCCGCCATGGTGAAGCGGTTGAAGCCGCCGCTCACCTTGCCCTCCTTGTCCACCAGGGTCACCACGTCCTGGCAGCCGGGGGTGACGATCACCACCTCCTCGCCCCAGACCGCGAGCATGGGTTTTTCGTAGCGGATGTAGGAGCGGCCTTCCTCCCACCAGCCCTCGGTTTCCTCCAGGGTCAGCTTGTCCAGGTGGGTATCCCGCTCGTCGCGTTTGACGTGGCAGCCGTAGCACTGGGGCACCCAGGTGGAGTGGCAGGATTCGCAGGTCAGGCGCTTGTGGCCGGGATAGGCGCAGGCCTCGGGCTTGGGCAGGTTGAGCGGCCGTTCCTTGCCGTCGTTCTTGCCGATCAGGACAAAACGGTCATCCTTCCTCACGATATTGGTCACCGGCTTGTTCTTGCGGGTGGTGCCCGGGTTTGCCGCGTGGCACATCTCGCAGCTGATCTCCAGCTGCTCCTCGTAGTGGGCGTAGCGGGTGCCGTCGCCCATGATCTCGTCGCGGGTATGGCAGTCGATGCAGCTCATTCCCTTCTGGTGGTGCACGTCCTCGGCCACCTCCAGGTAGAAGCGGTCGCCGGCCAGCCGCTTGGAGGAGTGCTCGCCCTGTTCATAGGGGGTGCCGTAGCCCTCGGCTTCGAAGATGCCGGTATAGGACAGGCCGATCCGGCCGCTGCGGTTGTGGCAGCGGATGCAGTTGTCCTCCGGGATCTTTTTGATGATCAGCGGGTGCGGCTTTTTCTTGTCCTCCCGGTCATAATCGGTCTCGTCAAAGGCGGTGGCGGTGGTCAGGGAGCCGCCGTCGGGCAGGACGAAGTGGCAGGCGGAACAGCCGCCGCCCTTTTCCTGGAAATAGACCGGGCCGTCGGCCAGGTCGTATTTCTCCTTCCACAGGTGGCAGGTGGCGCACAGCTTGCGGAAGTAGTCCAGGGCCAGCGAGGTCTCGCCGCTTTCCAGGAGCTGCTCCACCGAATAGTCACCGTTCTGGTCGTCCGCCTCGCCCCAGTAGTAGAGGAGGGTGGCCAGGATGCCCCGGTTGGTGGCCATGAGCGAGTTCTTCACCTTGTGGGGGTCCGCCGGATGGCAGCCCTCGATGCCGCAGGTGCGCTCCACCACCCGCAGGTCGCCGGGGTTGAGGACCATGCCTTCATGGGCCTTGTCCTTGTCCACGGTCATCGCGTTGCCCAGGTGGCAGGGCGAGCAGCCGATCAGCCTGGCGTCGTGGGCGGTGTCCAGTTTTTCCTCGGTATGGCAGGAGATGCACATCTCCAGGAAGCCGGCGGTGGTCATTGCCACCTCATCCGGTCGCTTGACGGCGGTTTCCCGCAGCACCAGATAGCCGAGCAGGCCGATCAAAAAGGGCAGGAAGATCAGGGCGGAAATCAGTTTTGCCGGCGGTTTGGCCATGGTTTATCCCCTGAATCGCTGGACCAGCGGAACGCGCCGGCCGTGGCCGAAGGCCTTGCTGGTCACCTTGAGCCCCAGCGGAGCCTGGCGGCGCTTGTACTCGTTGACCGTGATCCGCCGGACCACGTCCGCCACCACCGCCCGGTCAAAGCCCCGCTCCGCGATCTCGTCCACGCCCAGGTGTTCCTCCAGATAGGCCTGAAGGATGGCGTCCAGCACCTCGTAGGGCGGCAGGTCGTCCTGGTCGAACTGGCCGGGCTTCAGTTCGGCGGTGGGCGGCCGGCTGATGCTCCGCGCCGGGATCACCTCCCGCTCCCGGTTGATCTCCCGGGCCAGGGCGTAGACCATCTGCTTGGGCACGTCGGCCAGGATGGACAACCCGCCGCTCATGTCGCCGTACAGTGTACAGTAGCCGACCGCCAGCTCGGACTTGTTGCCGGTGGAGAGCAGCAGGTGGCCGAACTTGTTGGACAGGGCCATGAGCAGGTTGCCCCGGATGCGGGCCTGGATGTTCTGTTCGGTGACATCCTCGGAACGACCGGCGAACAGGGGCGCCAGGGTCTCCCGGTAGGCCTGCATGGCCGGGGAGATGGGGATGACCTGGAAGGGGCAGCCGAGGTTTGCCGCAAGCTCCCGGGCGTCCTCGATGCTCGCCTCCGAGGTGTAGGGCGAGGGCAGGGCCACGGCCAGGACGTTCTCCGGCCCCAGGGCCCGGCAGGCGATGGCCGCGGTCACCGCCGAGTCGATGCCGCCGGAGACGCCGAGCACCGCCGACCGGAAGCCTGATTTGCCCAGGTAGTCGCGCGTCCCCATGGTCAGAGCGGCAAGCACGGTGCTGGTGGCGTCGGCCGGAGGGGGAGCGCTTTCTTCCGGCCGCCAGGTTTCGCTCTCCACCACTAGAAGGTGTTCATGGAAGCCGGGCGCGCTCCCGGCCATAACACCGTCCGGGGTCAGGACCAGGGAATGGCCGTCAAAGAGCAGCGAGTCCTGGCCGCCCACCTGGTTGACGTAGAGAAGGGGCAGGTGGTGCCGTTGACACAGGGCGCCGAACACCTTCCGGCGTTCGTCCAGCTTGCCGTGATGGTAGGGGGAGGCGGAGATGTTGAGCAGGCAGTCCGGGCGGTCAGGCGCCATCTCGGCCACCGGGTCCACGCCGTAGCTCTGCTCCTGGTACCAGATGTCTTCGCAGACGGTGAGGCCCAGGCGCAGGTCGCCGAAGGGGGCGACCAGCGATTGCTCCCCGGGCTCGAAATAGCGGGTTTCGTCGAAGACGTCGTAGGTGGGCAGGAGCCGCTTGCGGGCCCGGGCGATTTCCCGGCCGTCCTCGGCCAGCAGGGCCGTATTGTACAGGGGTTTGCCGCGTCCGCTGCGTCGCTCCAGGATGCCGAGAACAACGCCGATCCCCTGGATCCCGGCGAGCAGGCCGCTCAGGGCCCGGTCATGGGCAACGAGGAAGTCCGAACGCTCCAGCAGGTCCTGGGGCGGATAGCCGCACAGGCTCAGCTCGGGAAAGACCGCCAGCCGGCAGCCTCCTGCCCTGGCCCTTTCGGCCCAGGCAATGATCTTAGCGCTGTTGCCGACAAAGTCGCCGATGATCGGGTTGGTCTGAACGAGGGCAATCTTCATGGAGTCCGGTGCTTCAGGTGATACGGATGACGGGTTGCAGCGTTGGCCCATCTACCTAAGAATGAATTCGGGGAAAAAGCAAGCAAAAGTGCAGCCGCGGGCCGTGACCGCCGAGACATCCCGGCGGCGTGATGAACCTGCGGTCATGGCTGGACAGCAGGGAGCGCAGGGGTTATCCTATGGGCATGGGACCTGAGATGCAAACGTTTTCCTCGGCAGGTGGAGGGGGCTGTCAGGCGTGGCCAGGAACATGAACGCGGGACATCTGCTGCTTTCCTTTCTGGTGATCGCCGCCGGAGCGTATGCGCTGTTCTGCCTTTATCTTTTTTTCATGCAGGGTCGGCTGCTCTTTTATCCGAATCTGCCCTCCCGCGAAGTTGCCTCGACCCCGGCAAGGATCGGCCTGGATTTCGAGCAGGCGGCGATCATCACCAGCGACGGGATCCGCTTGGCAGGGTGGTTCGTACCCGCGCCCCAGGCACGGGGCGTACTCCTTTTTTTCCACGGCAATGCCGGCAACATTTCCCACCGCCTGGACTCCCTGGCTATTTTTTACCGCCTGGGCCTGTCGGTCCTGATTTTCGACTACCGGGGTTACGGTGAGAGCGGGGGGCGGATATCGGAGCAGGGCATGTATCTGGACGCCGAGGCGGCCTGGCGCTATCTCACCGAAACCAAAGGAATCGCCCCTGAAGAGATCGTCCTCTTCGGCAGATCCATGGGCGGGGCGGTCGCCGCCCAGCTGGCGACCGGTACCCGGCCAGCGGGCCTGATCCTGGAATCAGTCTTCAGCTCGGTCCCGGAAATGGCGGCCGGGTACTACCCGTTTTTTCCGGTGCGCCTTCTGGCCATATACCGTTATGATGTCGGGAAAGCGGTCCGGCGGATCGCCTGCCCCCTGCTGGTGATCCACAGCAGGGATGACGAGATCATCCCCTTTGCCCAGGGCCGAAAAGTCTATGATGCCGCTCCCGAACCCAAGAAGTTTCTTGCGATACACGGCGGTCACAATGAAGGGTTTCTTGCCAGCGGCGCCACCTACCAACAGGGGCTGGCGCGGTTTTTCCAGGACGTGCTGGTGGAAAAGAGGCAGTAGGATGCGGGCATTGCGGTCCATTTGCGCAGGCGGCGCCGTGGCCTCCGCTGCGTTCACCTCAGAGGCATGGCCATGCTGGATGCACTGATCCAACTGGACAATGCGCTGTTGGATTGGGCGGGACAGGTTCGCCCAGGGGTGCTCGACGGGTTTTTCCGCGCCATTACCTGGGCCGGTTCCCTGGCCGTGCTTGCCCCGGCCACCGTCGTGCTGCTGCTGGTCCTTTATCGCCGGGGGAGAGGCGCGCAAGCGCGTCTGCTCGGCTGGGCCATGGTCGGTACCGTGGTTGCCACGCATGCCGCCAAGCTCTTTTTCAGGAGGCCGCGGCCGCACCTGCTTCCGGAAGGCATACCCATGCCGGTTGACTGGTCGTTTCCCAGCGCCCATGCCGCGCAGATCACCACCTTCAGTTTGTGCCTTTGCCTCATCGCCCTGCGCCATTACCCGGGCGGTCGGGCCTGGCTGATTATCCTGCCTGGAACAATTCTGACCGTCCTTGTCGCCTTGTCCCGGGTTTGCCTGCGGGTCCATTATCCCACGGATGTGCTGGCGGGGATGGTTCTGGGTATGGTGGTCGTGGCGCTGGCGGTGCGGTTGTCCCATTTTGCAAGGAGTGACGATGCACAATAAATTCCTCGGAACCGGCGAGCACGGCTACAATCCATGGCGGAAAATCAAGATCTGTCTGTCGGGCATGCACTATGCCATTCGCTACGATTTCAGCGTGTCCTACAAGTTCTTCCTGTCCGCCGTCATCCTGGTGATCAGCTTCGCCCTCCGGCAATGGGTCGATTTTCTGCTGATCATGGCCGCGACCGGTCAGGTGCTCATCGCCGAAATGTTCAACAGCGCCATCGAAGCGGTCTGCGATTTCATCGAAACCAAGGAAAACTTCAAGATCAAGGTGATCAAGGACATCGCCGCCGCCGCAGCGGGCATCAGCATCCTGATCTGGATGATCATTATTGTGGTCGAGATCGCCCGCCTCTGGCGTCTGGTCTGGGGAGGGTGAGGTCCGGCACTGCTGGTCAGGGCGGCGGGAGGATTCCCTCCAGACGCAGCAGCCGCTCCTTCATGGCCAGACCGCAGGCAAAGCCGGTGAGGCTGCCGTCCGCCCCGATCACCCGGTGACAGGGAATGACCAGGGGCAGGGGGTTGGCGCCGGCCGCGCCGCCGACCGCCCGGGCCTTGGCCCGGGCGCCCAGGAGCTCGGCGACGGCGCCGTAGGTCAGGGTGTGGCCCCAGGGGATGCAGCCGATGATCTCCCAGACCCGCAGCTGAAACGGCGTGCCGGTCGGGGCCAGCGGCAGGGTAAAGGTCGTTCGCTCCCCGGCCAGGTATTCGTTGATCTGCCGTGCCGCCTCGGCCAGCAGCGGAAGAACGGATCGCGGCCGTCCGTCCCCATGCTGTTCGCCGTCACCGCTGCCGGGCAAAATGATCCTGGTCAGGCCATGGCCGTCGCTCTGAAGGCGGATCCTCCCCAGGGCGGAAACAAAAGTCAGGCTCGCCTCGCCTGAGATCGGCGGCCTGTTGCCGGCGAACGCTCTTCGGGTGCTCATTTTTTTCTCCCACGCATAAAATCCAGCCAGATGGGGGCCGCGGTCTGGCCGCCTGTTTCGCCGCTGCCCAGGGCGCGGCCCTTGTCAAAGCCCACCCAGACCCCGGCGACAAGGTCGGAAGTATAGCCGATGAACCAGCCGTCCCGGCTGTTGTCGGTGGTGCCGGTCTTGCCGGCGCTGCCCGGAATGCCTTGGGCCTTTTTGCCGGTGCCCCGGTCGATGACGTCGGCGAGCAGAGAAGAGACCAGGCCTGCCGCGCGCGGATCGAGGACCTGGCCGCCCTTTGGCCGGGGCCAGGGCAGTTCCCGGCCGCGCCGGTCGGTGACCCGGGTGATGCAGACCGGCGCGGCCAGCCGGCCCTGATTGGCAAAGATGGTGTAGGCCCCGGTCATCTCCAGGAGCGACACCGGCGAGGTGCCCAGGGCCAGGGTAAGATCCGGCCGCAGCGGGGCGGTGATTCCCGCCCGCTGCGCCAGGCGGATCACCGGCTTGACCCCGACTCTTTTCAGCAGCCGGATGGCGACGATGTTCCGGGAGTGGACCAGCCCTTCCCGCAGGGTGGTGGGACCGGCGTAGGACCGGTCATAGTTGCCCGGCGACCAGGTGGAGCCGTCCGGATTGCGGATGGTGAACGGGGCGTCGTCGATCACCTCCTCCGGCGAGATGCCGCTGGCAAAGGCGGTTGCGTAGACCAGGGGCTTGAACACCGAGCCCGGCTGCCGGTTGGCTTGCACCGCCCGGTTGAAGGGGCTTGCCCCGAAATCGGAGCCGCCGACCAGGGACCGCACCCGGCCGTTTTTTGCGTCCAGGGCCACCAGGGCGCCCTGCGGCACGTCCTTGCCCGGCAACCGCTTGCCGACGGCAACGGTCCCTTCCCGGATCGCCCGGAGCGCCTCTGCCTGCAGCCGGGGATCAATCGTGGTGGTCACCACCAGGCCCTCCCGCAGCAGCTTTTCCCGGCCGTAGCGCTCTTCCAGGAGCTGGCGGACATACTGGCTGAAATGGCCGTACAGATTCTGCTGTTCTTTGTGGTCGCGGAAGCGCAGGGGCTGTTCATAGGCCTGCCGGGCCTGGTCCGCGGTGATGTAGCCTTCGTCCGCCATCCGGTTCAAGACGTAGCGCTGCCGGGCCCGGGCCTCGGGGAGGTGGCTCAGGGGCGAATAGCGGCTGGGGGACTGGGGCAGGCCGGCCAGGATGGCGACCTCGCCGAGGGTAAGCTGCCGGGAGGTCTTGCCGAAATAGGTCCGGGCCGCGGCCTCCACCCCGTGCGCCCCCTCGCCCAGGTAGATTTCGCTCAGGTAGATGGCCAGGATCTCCTCCTTGCTGAGCATTTTGTCCAGGCGGTAGGAAAGCAGGGCCTCCTTGACCTTGCGGCTGTAGCTCTTTTCCCGGGTCAGCATCAGGCCGCGGGTCACCTGCTGGGTGATCGTGCTGCCGCCCTGGCTGCGGCGGCCGGAGCGGAGATTGGCGACCAGGGCCCGGGCGATGGACCAGGCGTCCAGGCCGCCGTGCTCCCAGTACCGGCCGTCTTCCGCCGCGACAAAGGCCTGGGGGATCAGGGGGTTCAGGTCGCGGTAGCGCAGGACGATGCGGTTTTCCTCGGCGATCTCGTCGATGATCCTGCCGTTTCTGTCCAGGACGGTGGTGGAGACCAGGGGGCGGTAGTCGTCGAAACTCCGGATATCCGGGATGTTCAGCGACAGGAACCAGGCGAGGACGACGCCGATGAGCACCGTTGCCAGGCCGCAGGAGGCGAGCATCATGGTGATGATCGCGTTGTGGTTGCGGGTCCGGCGCCGGGGGGAGCGTTTCTCCGGTGCGCGCGGGGTTTCTTTTCTGGCGGCCATGGCAGCAGGGTAATTTTTATTTTTCGCGAACGGAGCGGTTATTGTATATTGTCTGATTGCGCAAGCGGAATTGTGCGCCGGCCGGCAATGGAATCGCCAGGCGCGGCCGCTTCCCGTCCCCCTTTATAAACCCCGGTGGCGTCCATGTCAAAAATTCGCGTCCTGTCCGAGCATCTTGCCAACCAGATCGCCGCCGGCGAAGTGGTGGAGCGTCCTGCCTCGGTGGTCAAGGAACTGGTGGAAAACAGCCTGGACGGCGGCGCGACCAGGATCGCCGTCCAGGTGGAGGGCAGCGGCATCACCCTGATCCGGGTGGCGGACAACGGCGAGGGGATGGACCCTGACGACGTGCTCCTGGCCATCGAGCGCCATGCCACCAGCAAGCTGAGCGAGGAGAGCTCCCTGGACGCCATCGCCACCCTCGGTTTCCGGGGCGAGGCCTTGCCGAGCATCGGCTCAGTGTCGCGGCTGACCATCCTCTCCCGGCCCGCCGGGCGAGAAACCGGTTCCCGGGCCGATATCCGCTACGGCACCCTGCACGCGGTACACGAGGCCGGCTGCGCCCCGGGGACCGTGGTCGAAGTTCGCGCCCTGTTCGGCAACGTGCCCGCCCGCAAGAAGTTTCTGAAGAGCAGCCGTACCGAACTCGGCCATATCGAGGAGGTCATCCGCAACCTGTCCCTGTCGCGGCCGGACGCGGCCTTTTCCCTTGAGGCGGACGGCCGCACGGTGGTTGAGTTGCCGATCCGCACCGATTTTGCCCGTCGGGTACGCGACGTCTTCGCCGGCGCCGAGCTGTGGCTGGAGATCGATGCAGCGGCCGAGGAAACCGCGGTGCGAGGCTATCTCCTGCAGCCCGATTATGCCACCGCCCGGACCAGCCGGTTGCGCATCCTGGTCAACGGTCGGCCGGTGCAGGACCGGGTGATCCGGCACGCGGTGGTGGAAGGGTTGCAGGGCTTCCTGATGAAGGGGCAGTCCCCGGCCGGAGCGCTGCTCCTGACCATCCCGGCCGGCGAGGTGGACGTGAACGTGCATCCGGCCAAGCAGGAGATCCGCTTCCGTGCCCCCCAGGAAGTGCACCGTCTGCTGGTCCGGGCGGTGACCGGAGGGCTGCGCCGCTATCAGGACCGGGTCAGGGAGGATATCTTCACCGTGGCCAGGGAGGAGCCCGCGCTCCCGGAAGACGTTGCGCCGGCCGCCCGGCCTGCCGTGCAGGCTCCGGCCCGGTCCGACCAGCCGACGCCGCGGCCCATGCCTTTACCTGCCCGCCCCCTGTTCAGGGAAGAGCGGAGCGCCGAGCCTGCGCCGGTGTTTGCGTCCCGGCCGTCGACGACCTCTTCCTTGTCCGCATCGTTATCCGTGCCGCCAGCAACGATTTCTTCGGAGCCGGTCCGGCAGGCGGATCACGGCTTTGCCGGCCTGCGGCTTATCGGCCAGGCCCTGGACCTCTATCTGCTCTGCGAGCGGGAGGGGCAGCTGGTGGTCATTGACCAGCATGCAGCCCACGAGCGACTGCTCTACCAGGAACTGCGCAACGGCTATCTGCAGCGCCACGTGCCGCGTCAGAGCCTCATGTTTCCGGTAACCCTGGAGCTGCGGCCCGGCCAGGCGGAGGCCCTGCTCGAAAACGGCGGGGAACTGGAGCGTCTCGGCTTCGGCCTGGAGCATTTCGGCGACGAGACCTGGCTGGTCAAGTCGGTGCCGGCGATGACCTCCCGGATCGAGCCCCGGGAACTGCTCCTGGAGATTCTGGACGGGCTCGCCGAGGGATCGGGCCGGGAGAGTACGGGCAGCATTCCCGGCCGCATCGACCACCTGCTGGCGACCATGGCCTGCAAGGCGGCGATAAAGGCCGGCAATCGTCTGGAGCCCCGGGAGATGCTGGGACTGCTCGCCCGGATGGGGGAGAGCGATCTCTTTTCGCACTGCCCGCACGGCCGGCCGGTGCTCAGGAGTTTTTCCGAGAGGGAGATTGCCCAATGGTTCAAGAGGGGGTAGGGGGGGTGAAATCTTCCCGTTGCACTCGCGGGGTTGTCTTGGTTTCGCCGTTATTATGGGAATGTTTTGATTTTGTTCATTTTCTTTGCTTGCCCAAAGAAAACGAACCAAAAGAAAGGGCACCCGTGGGACCTGGTCCTGCGGACTGCCTTGCGCTCCTCAAAGCTGCCTGGATTTTGCAAACTCGCTTCGCTCAGACATGCAAAATCCTTTTCGGCAGCTTTTCCGGTGTTCAGCAGGTTCCAATGGGGAGGGCAACGCTGGCGCGTTGCGAATTGGCCCCCTGCGGGGGATTAGGGTGATTTACCGGCGGTTCGGCAAGACCGGCCTGCAGATGCCGGTGCTGTCCGCCGGCTTCATGCGGGCCATGCATTCCTGGAATCAGGTGCGCCCCGGCGACATTCCGGCGGCGAGCCAGGCCAACCTGGAGGAGATCGTCAGCCGGGCCCTGGAGCTGGGGATCAACCATTTCGAGACCGCCCGCGGCTACGGCACCTCCGAGGCGCAGCTGGGCCGGGCGCTCCAGCGCATAGCCCGGCGGGACAGCTACCTCCTCCAGACCAAGGTCCAGCCCACCGACGATCCGGCGGTTTTCCGGGCGGATTTTCTCGATTCCCTTCGCCGCCTGGGGGTGGAGCGGGTCGACCTGCTCGCCCTGCACGGCATCAATGATTACCGGGCACTGTGGCGTTCCTGCCGGCCGGGTGGTTGTCTGGCCATGGCCCGGGACCTCCAGCGCCGGGGCCTTGCCGGCTGCATCGGCTTTTCCGGGCACGGGTCCCTGCCGGTGATCCTCGCCGCGCTCCGGCATGAGGCGGACGGTGGTTTCGATTATCTGAACCTGCACTGGTACTATATCCGGCAGGTCAATACGCCGGTCCTTGAGGAGGCGGCGGCCCGGGATCTGGGGGTGTTCATCATCAGCCCCACGGACAAGGGCGGCATGCTCCAGGCCCCGCCTCAGCGGTTGGCGGAGTTGTGCCGGCCCCTTTCGCCCATGGCCTTCAATGATCTGTACTGCCTGGGCCGGCCCGAGGTCGCGACGATCAGCATCGGCGCTGCCCGGCCCTTGGATTTCGACGTCCATGTCGAGACGGTTGCCCGCCTGGACGAGGCGGACGCCCTGCTTCCGGAAATCGATCTGCGCTGGCGGCGGGCAATGGCGGAGGCCACCGGCCATGCCCGGCCCGATGAATGGTGGACCCGGTTGCCTTCCTGGGACGAGACGCCGGGTCTGATCAATATCCCGTTCATCCTCTGGCTCCATGATCTGGCGCGGGGCTGGGGCCTCATTGACTACGGTCGCCGGCGCTACGCCCTCCTCGGCCGGGACGTGAAGTGGGTGCCGGGCAATAATGGCGCCTTTGTCCGTCAATTTGATCTGGGCCGCATCGCCGACAGGGCCGGGCTGGAGAAGGAGGAGCTGGTTCGGCTCATTGAAGAGGCAAACAGGCTGCTCGGCGAGTCCCGGGAATAATCTATTTTTTTCGCTGCTGCCTGATCTGCTGTCGCAATTTTTCCCGCAGCCCTTTTGCGGGATTCCGTTCCTCCCGGGTCAGGAGAGCGGCTGCCCGGTCCCTGGCCTCGGCAGCGCCGGGGTAACCGTGTTCGGCGGCCAGGGACAGCCAGGCAAAGGCCGGGACCGGCTCCGCGGTCCCTTCTTCCTCGGGGAGATGGAGCAGGCCGAGCCGGTACTGGGCCATGGGCAGGTCCTGCAGGGCGGCGCGCCTGTACCAGGCCGCCGCTTCCTTCAGATCCTTGGGCAGGGTCGCGCCGAATTCGTACTTGAGGCCCAGGGTGTAGCTGGCCGCGGCCAGGCCATGATCGGCGGCCCTGCGCAGCCAGGTTACCGCCTCCGCCCGGTCCCGCTCCGGCCGTTGACCCAGATCCAGGAGCTGGGCCAGGGCGAACTGGGCCTCGGCATCGCCTGCCTGAGCCAGTTCCCTGATTTCCCGCGCATAATCGTCAGCGGTGGCGAAGGAGAAGTCCCCGGGCCAGAGGCAGATCAGGCCGAAAAAGAGCAAAACAATCCGAACAACCCGGGATATAACTGGAAAGGTGCGGGAAATCCTGCTACCCTCGCCCCTGATGAGCCTATCTTTTATCAGCATGGTATTGATGTGATACGTATCCAGGATCTCTCCGGGCAACAGCATCCAGGGAAGAGAAGAGTGCGCATGGCGGATTTCTTGGGCAGGTGGCGGCCATGACCCGGAGCGCCAACAGGTCCGATCCCCGGCCAGCCGGGCCCGTTCGGGAACTTTCCGCGCCGAAGCTCCTGCTCCTGCACGGGGTATGTTATCTGCTGGTCCTCTGCTATGTCAATATGTTTGATTTCTGGGCCTGGCTGAGCCGGATGCTGGGACCGGGCCAGGCGGTCAGGCTGCTGCCGGTGGCGGTGACCGCGCTGCTTCTGCTGATCATCGTCCAGCGCTTCGTCGACCGGGTGCGCCGCGGCTACAGCATCGACCTGGTGTTTCTCGGTCTGGGCCTGGTCTTTGCGATTTTTTCCCTGGCCCTGCCGGACCCGGCCGTGCCCATCAAGCGGATCCATGTCGCCGAGTATATCCTTCTCTCCTTTCTGGTCCGCGCCACCCTGAGCCATCGGTTGCAGGGGGGGCAACTGACCCTGTTCACCGTCCTGGTCACCCTGCTGTGGGGCATTCATGACGAAATGCTCCAGGGGCTCCATGCCAATCGATACTACGGCTGGCTGGACATGATCGTCAACGGCACGGCCGGGTTGAGCGGTGCCCTGTTGGGGCACGGTCTGCGCTGTTGTCTCAGGGAACAGGTGCGGCCCCCGAAAACGCAGGGGTTGGTGGGCCTGATCACCCTGTTTATTCTTCTTGGCGCTTCCTCGGCCTGGCTGGTGACCATGCTGTACCAGCAGCGGGGGACCCCCTTTTCCCTGACCCTTTTCCTGCCGCAGCTGGCGGTCGGTCTTCTGCTTGTTTTTCTGCGGCCGGACATTGTTTTCCGTTCACGGGTGCAGCACGGTTTCCAGGTGGTTTTCTGGCTGGCCTGCGGCCTGCTGCTCTATCCCCTGGTTTCCCTGTTCGCCGGGGTAAAGTTTGTCTGAGAGAGCGCCGCTAACCTCTCGAACCGGAGCGTGCCATGTTTCCCCTGCGTGATGATAACCCGACCATCCATACCTCCTTCGCCACCTTTACGATCATCGCTCTGAACATCGTGGCCTGGGTCTTTCTGCAGGGGCTCGGCGCACCGGGTCCGCTGGCCCAGTCGATCTGCGAATTCGGTTTGATCCCCGGCGAACTCCTCGGCAGGCTGGCCGCCCAGACCCTGATTCCGCTGGGGCCCGGGATGTACTGCCAGACGAGCGCCGACCCCAACTGGCTCACCCCGGTCACCTCCATGTTCATGCACGGAGGCTGGCTGCACCTGATCCTCAACATGTGGTTCCTGTACATCTTCGGCGATAACGTGGAGGACGCCATGGGAATCCCCCGCTTCGTCGTTTTTTACCTGCTCTGCGGCCTGGGGGCCGTGGCCGCTCAGATGTTGTCCGACCCGGCCAGCGCCATTCCCATGGTCGGCGCTTCCGGGGCCATCGGCGGGGTAATGGGCGGCTATGCTCTGCTCTTTCCCCGCGCCCCGGTGCACATGCTGGTGTTTTTGGGATTTTTCTTCTTCCGGATCGTGGTGCCGGCCTATTTCATGCTGGGTTACTGGTTCCTGCTGCAACTGATCAGCGCCCTTCCCACCATCGGCAATACCGCCGGTGGTGTCGCGTTCTGGGCCCACGTCGGCGGATTCGCCACCGGCCTTCTCCTGGTCAGGATTTTTTGCAAAACCGGCCGCCTCGATGTCTGCCGGGCCAGGCGCGGGCAGGCAGCCGGGTTCATTGAGCGGGTGCGGTAGGGGGTACACTGGAAGACGTATTGTACCGTTGTACCGGCAAAAATGATGATGCCTCCAGAGCACGACCGGTCCTGACCGAATATTCCGACGCCCATGGCGCTGACTCGATGGACGCCCGAGGTGAGAAGGGCGCGGTGACCGGGTGATTCGCCAACCCTGCGGCCTCTGCCGCAACGCTCGCGGGAAGGCCCTCGCCAATCTTCTTGTTCCTGATGATGCCTTTACCGTCGACATGACCCTGGGTGCCTGCACGACAGTTCATTAATGAAGTTCCATGATATCGGTCGGATATCCCTCTATGAAAAGATCCCGCAAGGATCGTGCGTACAGAAAATTTTAGCATGCGCATAAAAAAATTTGACTGTGCGCATGCATTGCACTAGTCTATACGCATAAATAAAAAATGTTTGCGTATAGTTGGGTGGCGGGGTGAGAAAGGCCAGGCTGAATCTGTATGTCAATAGAGATGTACTTGATTTCGCGAAAAAATGGAGTTACGTGACCGGGAGGCCGATCTCCGCGATGTTGGAGGAGTATCTCCAGGAGCAGGAGCAGCAGGTGCGAGGGGTCTCACCGTTTCAATGGCTCACCGATCCAGTGAACACTCCCTCCGGACCGGCAGACGAATCCGGCCGGTCAGAGCTGGACGTATACCTCAGCAACAGGGAAGAAGCGGAATTCTGCCGGCAGAACCCGGACCATCCCCGGGCCAGGTTGCGGGCCCATCTCCTGGAGGAGTATGAAAAAAACCACGGCGAGGAGATGGAACGCCGGAAGAAAAGGGAAAGGGCGTTCATCAGCCGCTGGATGGAGGTCTTTCCGATAAAATAGATCGCGGTGATCCGGCATGGAGGCGGAGTCTACAACCGCCGCTTGTCGATGACCCTTTTGCTTTTTCCTTCCGTCCGTTCCAGGGTCTTGGCCTCGACCAGTTTGACCTCCACGGAAATGCCAAGCTCGGTGGCGAGACGGGACTTGATATGCTCGATGAGGACGCGCTGCTTGCGCATCTCGTCGAAAAAGATCGATTCGTTGGCCTCCACCTGGACGGTCACCCGGTCCGAGTGGTTTTCCCGGTCCACGATGATCTGATAATGCGGCTCAGTTCCCTCGATCTCGAAGAGGACCTTTTCGATCTGGATCGGGAAGACGTTCACCCCTTTGATGATCAGCATGTCGTCGCTGCGGCCCATGATTCGTTGCATCCGGCGCATGGTCCTACCGCAGGGGCACGGTTCGGGGATGATTCGAGTCAGGTCCCTGGTCCGGTAGCGGATCATCGGAAAGGCCTCCTTGGTCAGGGTGGTGATCACCAGTTCGCCGGTCTCGCCGTCCGGCACCGGCTCCAGGGTCTCCGGATCGACCACCTCCACCAGGAAATGATCCTCGTTGATGTGTAGACCGTTGCACTCACTGCACTCGCCGGCCACGCCGGGTCCCATGATTTCGGACAGGCCGTAGTTGTCGGTGGCGGTGATCCTCAGTTTGTCGTTGATCTCACGGCGCATGGCCTCGGACCATGGCTCGGCGCCGAAGAGGCCTACCCGGAGCGACAGGCCGCTGGGGTTTATCCCCATTTCCAGCAGGGTATCGGCGATGATCAGGGCGTAGCTTGGGGTGCAGACCAGGGCGGTGGTTTTGAAGTCCTGCATAATCCGGATCTGCCGCTGGGTATTGCCGGCGGAGATCGGGATAACCGAGGCGCCAAGACGCTCGGCTCCGTAATGAAGGCCGAAGCCGCCGGTGAACAGGCCGTAGCCAAAGGCGATCTGGATCACATCGTCGGCGGTCACCCCGGCGGCGGTCAGGATCCGGGCGACCAGGTGCGACCAGTTTTTGATGTCGTTGCGGGTATAGCCGACCACCGTGGCCAGGCCGGTGGTGCCCGACGAAGAGTGGATACGGACCACATCGCGCAAAGGCACGGCAAAGAGCCCGTAGGGATAGTTGTCGCGGAGATCCTGTTTGGTGGTGAAGGGCAGGGTGCGGAGGGCGTCAAGGGAACGGAAGTTGTCGTAGTCGATGCGTAACTGTTCGAATTTCTTCCGATAGAAGGGCACATGGGTCCCTACCCGGTAGAGCGTGGATTGCAGCCGTTCCAGCTGCAACTGTTCCAGGGCGTCCCTGGCCATGCATTCCTTTTCTGCTTCCCAGTACATTGTGTCTCTCCCTTGCTCTCTTAGAGGACCACTCTTGTTCCGTTATTCAATTTTTTCCCGGCCCAGGTAGGCTCGCTGTACGTCACGGTTGGCCAGCAGGTCCTCAGCAGGTCCCTGAAGGATGACCTTGCCTGTCTCCAGAACATAACCCCGATCGGCGATTTTGAGGGCGGCCCGGGCATTCTGCTCGATCAGGAGCACGGTATTCCCTTCCTCGCGCAGCCGGACAATCACCTGAAAGATGTTCCTGACGATGAGCGGCGCGAGGCCGGTGGAGGGCTCGTCCATCATCACCAGCCGCGGCCGGGACATCAGGGCCCGGGCCATGGCCAGCATCTGCTGCTCGCCGCCGGATAGAGTGCCGGCGAGTTGCTGCCTGCGTTCCCGGAGAACCGGAAAAAGCTCGAACTGGTGGGCAAGCTCCTCGGCAACGGCTGCGGTGCCTTTACGTTTCTGGAGGACATATCCGCCCAGGATCAGGTTTTCCTCAACCGACAGGGTGGCAAAGACCTGGCGACCTTCCGGAACCAGAGCGCAGCCGCTGGTTACGATATTTTGCGCCTTCAGGCGGCGGCAGTCATGGTCGAGGAAAAGGATCTCACCGGAAGTGGGTTTGACCAGGCCGGCAATGGTATGGAGGAGCGTGGTCTTGCCGGCGCCGTTGGCGCCGATCATCGCCACGATCTCGCCGCCGTCGACATGGAGGGAAATATTTTTCAGTACCCGCAGCTGGCCATAGCCCGCGTCGAGGTTTCTTATCCTCAGCATGGGGTTCCCCTGTGAACAAGGCGAATCATGCCGTTTCCTCCGCTTCGCCGAGATAGATCCGGATCACTTCCTGATTTTTCTGAATGGCCTCCGGCCGGTCCTCAGCGATCTTTGCCCCGAAACTGAGCACCACGATTTCGTCGGAGATGTCCATGACCAGGGACATGTCGTGCTCGACGAGCAGCACGGTGATTCCCATGTCGCGTATCCGGGTGATCAGCCTGGCGACCTCGGCGGTTTCATAAATATTGAGGCCGGCGGCGGGCTCGTCCAGGAGGAGCAGCTCCGGCTCGGTGGCCAGTGCTCGGGCCATCTCCACCGCTCTCTGCTGGCCGAAAGCCAGACTGGTGGCCTCGCTGTCGGCGAACTCGGCTATCTCGAGAAGTTCGAGGAGTTCCATGGCCCGGCGGCGGATAGCTTTTTCCTCCTGCCAGGTGAAGGGAAGATTGAGCATTCCGGCAAGAAAACCGGCACGGCTGCGGATATGCCGGCCGAGCATGACGTTTTCCAGGGCGGTCATCCCGTGGCAGAGCTTGATGTTCTGAAAAGTGCGGGACATTCCAAGGGCGGCGATCCGGTGCGGCTTGAGCCCCTGGATTTGCCGGCCCTTGAAGGTGATCCGCCCGGTAGTAGGTCCAAGCACGCCGGCGATAAGGTTGAACAGGGTGGTTTTGCCGGCGCCGTTGGGACCGATCACCGCCTTGATCGCACCTTGCGGTACGGAAAAACTGATCCCGTCCACTGCGTGAAGACCGCCGAAGTACTTATGAACCGTGTGCAGTTCGAGCATGGCGCGCCTCACTTCCCGGCCCGCGTGCGCGTGCCGAAGACCTTTCCCGGAAACAGGCTGAGGATTCCTTGCGGTGCGAAAAGCATGATCAGGATGAGAATCGCGCCGAACACCGCGTCATCATAGGAACCGAACATACCGCGCAGAGACATGAAGTTCAACAATATGCCCATGGCCATGGCACCCCAGAGATTGGCCATACCGCCGACGGCGACGATGGCCACGTAGCGAACCGATTTCATGACGCTGGCCTCCGAAGGGCCGATCCCGCCATTGAAATGTGCCAGAAACGAGCCGGCAACCGCGGCAAAGGCGGCACTGAGGACAAAGGTATAGAGTTTGGCGCGCGCCGTATTTACCCCGATGGCTTCGGCCGCCTCTTCGGAGCCGTGGATGGCGCGCAGAGCCCGGCCGGTACGCGAGTTGATCAGGTTGAGCAGCAGGAGCATGCCGGCAAGGAGCAGGCCCCAGGCGATGTAGTAATTCTGGACCCGGGCTGCGAAATCGCCGCTGACCGAAAGTCCCGGAAGGAGAATGAAGGGCGGCACCTCGGAGATACCGTCCGCCTCGCCGAAAAATTCCGCGGCCAGGACAATGCGGTAAATGATGATCCCGAAGCCGAGGGTGGCCATGGCCAGATAGTGGCCCTTGAGTTTGAGTACCGGGATCCCGAGGAGAAAGGCGATCAGGATCGCCACCGCGACCGCGATCGCAAAAGCCAGCCAGGGCTGGAAACTGAGCAGGGATTCGCCGTACAGGCTCTGGTGGTGGAGCAGGAGCCCGGCCCGGTCCAGGGTGCGCATGAACAGGGTGCCGGCATGGGCGGAAAAATCGTGGCTGGTCAGGGCGGAGGAAAGATAGCCGCCGATGGCGAAAAAGCCGGCGTGGCCAATGGAAATCTGGCCGGCATATCCCATGAGGACGCAGAGGCCGATGATCAGCAGGCAGTAGTAGGCTGCCATGGTCAGCTGGGTCAGGTAAAAGGCTTTGCCGGTGGCGCTGGCCAGGATCTGCGCACCGATCACCACCGCCAGGACCCCGGCCAGGGGAAGATATCTCCTCGCCTGGTTCATCAGAACTCCTTAAGCCGGGCGGCTTCGCGGCTGCCGAACAGGCCGTGCGGCCGAACAAAGAGGATGAACAGCAAGATGGCGATGGCCACGGCGTCCTGAAAGGCCAGGGGGAGGATAGAGATGCTGAAGGCCTCGATGATTCCCAGCAGCAGCCCGGCGGCCACGGCGGCCAGGCTGTTGCCGAGACCGCCCAGGATGGCCACGGTGAACCCCTTGATCGCCAGACCGGTGCCGTTGTCATACTGGGAATAGGTGATCGGGCTCATCACCGCGCCGGCCAAGGCGCCGATCCCGGCGGAAAGGATGAAGGACAGGGTCACCATATTTTTGACGTTGATTCCGCACAGAGTGGCTGCCCGGCGGTTGGCCGCGCAGGCCCGCATTTCCCGTCCCAGGGAAGTAAAGCGGAAAAAGGCGCTGAGAAAGAGGACGATAATCGCGCAGGTCCCGATCACGATGAGTACCTGCGGTGAGATTTTCGTGCCGAACAGGGTCACCGCGGTCACCGAACTGCCGATGAAATAGGGCAGGGTCCGGACGCTCTCGCCCCAGATGTGCAGCGCCGCTTCCCGGATCAGGATGGAGATGCCGATGGTGATGATGACCATCCGCAGCACCGAGGGATTGTCGATCCAGCGGATGAAGACCATTTCGATGAGCGCCCCCACCGCCATGGTGATCAGTACCGCCGCGGCAATGGCCAGCGGCAGCGGCATGAACTGGAGCAGGGAAATGGAGATCATCCCGCCGAGCATCAGGAATTCGCCCTGGGCGAAGTTGATGATGCCGGTGGTATTGTAGATGATATTAAAGCCGATGGCCACAATGGCGTAGATGACGCCATAGGTGATCCCGGCAAAGAGATACTGGAGAAAGAGGGAGAGATCCATTCGAACCTGGGCCGATCGCGCTCAAGGACTTTGCAGAAAGGGGTGGGACAGAGCCCCACCCCTTTCATCGATGCTGACGACCTTCCGATTAGTTGTTGTACAGGACAAATTTGCCGTCCTTGACGGTGATCATCTCAAAAGCATCCAGGCTCAGGCCGGTGTGATCAGTGGCCGAGAAGTTGAAAACGCCCGCGGTCCCGACCAGCCCTTTCATGTTTTCAATGGCGTCGCGGACCTTGCCCTTGTCGGTCCCGGCCTGCTCAACCGCAGTGCTGAGAATCAGGAATGCGTCGTAGGCATGGCCGCCGAAGGTGGAGACATCCTCCTTGAACCGCTCTTCATAATCCTTCTTATACTTCACCAGCACCGCCTTCTGGGGGTGGGCTTCCGGCAGGACATCGGCGACCAGCAGGCGACCCGCCGGGAAAATGACCCCCTCGGCGGCCTCGCCCGCGGCCTGGACGAACTTGATGTTGCCGAAGCCGTGGCTCTGGAAGATGGGCACGTTCCAGCCGGCCTGCCGGATGTTCTTGATGATGATCGACTGGGCCGGAACGATGGACCAGTTGACCACCGCCTGGATCTCCTTGTTAGCCATCAGTTTGGCGACCACGGCAGAGAGATCCGTTGCCTTGCTGTCATAGACCTCCTCGGCCACTACCTGGATGCCGAACTGCGGGGCAATCTGCAGAAGCTGTTCCTTGCCGGCCTTGCCGAAGCCGGTATTGCCGGCGACCACCGCGATCTTGCTGATCTTCATTTTGTTCATTTCCATGTAGATCTTCTTGACCGCGTCGCTGTCCATCTGCGGGGTCTTGAATACCCACTTGGCCACCGGGTTAACGATGACCTCGGCGGCGGCGCAGGAGATGAGCAGGGTCTGCGTCTCCTCGGCGATCTTCTTGATTTTCATGGTTTCACCGCTGGTGGAGGGGCCGATGATCGCAAAGACCTTTTCCTCCTCGATGAGCTGCTTGGCAAAAGAAATGGCCTTTTCCGGGTCACCC
>QZJD01000058.1 GCA_003604995.1 Desulfobulbus sp.
GCGCTACCTGGAGCCGAAGCAGGGCGAGAAGGTCAATGCGCTGATCCTGCATCGGGGTCCGCAACGGGTCAGCCTGCTTCTCACCGATTGCCTGCTCGACATCGATCTGCCGCCCAACCCGTCTTTTCATATCAATGCAGGCGATACCGTCAAGGTACGTCTTGCCAGGGTCAATGCCCAGGACAATCTTCTGCGGGTGGAATGGTAGTCCCGGCAAATTGATCACCGCGCGCCAGGAGACCTGATCCGGTCGATTTCAGATGCGGTAATTCCTGAATCGGGATCGGTATCGATCCCGATCCCGACGCCACTGAGAAGGGTCAGGGATAGACCTCGGCCGCCCGATAACCTGGTGCGCCTCGATCCTTGCCCGAGAGGATTGGCTCTGCTTGCAGCGGCCAGCTGATATTCAGTTCCGGGTCATTCCAGGCGATGGTCCGCTCATGCTCAGGTGCGTAAAAGTCCGTGGCAAGATAAAGAAAATCAGCCATCTCGGAGAGGACAAGGAAGCCGTGGGCAAAGCCCGGCGGGATCCACAGCTGCTTTTTATTCTCCTCGGACAGATGCTCTCCCACCCACCGGCCAAAGGTGGGGGAACTTTGGCGCAAGTCCACCGCCACATCAAAAACTTCTCCCCGGATCACCCGCACCAGCTTGCCCTGGGGCTGCCGGATCTGATAATGAAGACCGCGGAGAACATGTCTGGCGGACCGGGAATGGTTATGCTGCACGAATCTGAGCTGCAGGCCGGTCTTGTCCTGCCACTGCCGTTCATTGTAACTCTCGAAGAAAAAACCGCGGTCGTCGCCAAAGACCCGGGGCTCAATGAGGAGGACATCGGGAAGAGCGGTGGCAATGACCTTCATTGCTTCTCCTCATCGGAAATTTCATTTCCGCCGTACATGTTCCGGTAATATTCCCGGTACGAACCATCGATGACCGATTCCAGCCAGGGCCTGTTTTCCAGATACCAGGCAACCGTTTGCTCCATTCCCTCACTGAAGCTCATCCGGGGCGTCCAGCCCAGTTCCCGGTCGATCTTTCCCGCATCGATGGCATAGCGGCGATCATGGCCAAGACGGTCCCGGACAAAGGTAATCAGAGAGCGCCTGGGCTGCCCGGAGGGAAGGAATCCAACCCTGCGGTCCAGAATATCGCAGAGCAGTTCCACCACCTCCAGATTCTTCCTTTCGTTGTGGCCGCCGATATTATAGGACTCACCCACGCCCCCTTGCTCCAGGACCCGGATAATGGCCTCGCAGTGGTCCAGGACATAAAGCCAGTCCCGAACATTGCCACCGTCACCGTACACAGGCAGAGGACGGCCCTGCAAGGCGTTATTGATCACCAGGGGAATCAGCTTTTCCGGGAACTGATACGGCCCGTAGTTGTTGGAACAGTTGGTGATCAGCACCGGGAGGCCATAGGTGTGAAAATAGGCGCGGGCGAGGTGGTCCGAAGATGCCTTGCTCGCTGAATAGGGGGAACGGGGATCATAGCAGGTGGTCTCGGTGAAATATCCGGTGGCGCCCAGGGAGCCGAACACCTCATCGGTACTTACGTGCAGGAAACGCGCCTGCGCCCCCCCTTCTCTGCCCTTTTCGCCCAGCCAGGCCTTTCTGGCCGTTTCCAACAGAGTAAAGGTTCCGAAAATATTGGTACGGATAAAGGCATCCGGGCCGGTGATGGATCGATCCACGTGCGACTCGGCGGCAAAGTGGACCACCGTATCGATACCGTGCTCACCAAACAACGATTCGACCAGCTCCTGGTCGCAGATGTCTCCCCTGACAAAGCGATACCCTGGGTGAGCGGCAACATCCGCCAGGCTTTGCAGGTTGCCGGCATAGGTCAGCTTGTCCAGATTGACCACCTGCCAGTCCGGACGGCTGTTCAGGACCAGCCGGACAAAGTTGGCGCCGATAAAACCGCAGCCACCGGTTACCAGCACCCTTCGGATTTCACCATTCTTCGCCAAAGTCGTCTCTCCTTTCATGGGCCTTCTTCCCTATTCCATCGAAGGCCGGAATAAAAAATGCTACTATAGAAGCAGTCAGACGGTCTGTCAAACCGAGATTCCCTTACGTCAGGGTATCCGTTCGCTTTTCGGCAATACCCCCGGCGGGGACGTCTTCCAAGGACGTCGCCGGGAATTTGCCTGTGAATATATGGACAAAACCGGCGTGATAGGGTAGAAAAAAAAGTTTACCGATCCGGACGGCAGAAATTTATCCCTCGGCTGCAAGGACGGCGAACACCTAAACCGTTAGCCATGAGCGCATCCGACTTGACAACCTCGCAACACGTCAGACCATTGAGCATCCGCCGCTGTGATTTCACCTAACCCCAAGGCCCGACCGCGCCAAAAGCGCACAATCCGCGAAGCTGCTATTTTTTCTTTTGCCCTCCTGTGCGTTCTCTTTCTGGGATGCCTGTTCCTGCTCCCTGCGACCGCGCGGGCCGAAGAAGAGTCTGCAAATATTTCGGACATCTTCATCACCACCTCCCAGGACGACCTGCTCCTGTTCTGCTCCATCAAAAACGGCTTTACCAGGGAAATGATCGAAGGTGTGCGCAATGGTATCCCGGTGACCTTTACCTTCCACATTGAACTGGAAAAAACAGTCAAAAACTGGCCCGATATGACCCTGGCCGAAATGACTATTGAGCACACCCTTACCTTTGACGCCCTCAAGGAAGAGTACCGGGTTTCCCTTCCCGAGCTGCGCAACGGCACCCTGGACACCGATTCCGTGGACAAGGCCATTGACGCCATGTCCGAACTGAACGGGCTCAGAATAATCAACCGCAATGAACTGGAACCCGATGCGGCCTATGCCCTGCACGTGCAGGCCACCCTGGCGGAAAAAACCCTGCCCCTGAATATGCATTATCTGGTCCCTTTTATTTCCCTATGGAACCATGAAACCGATAAGCGGACCATAGAGTTCAGGTACTGACCGAATGCTCACCCCCCAGCAGCGACAGGCAAAAAAACGGTATATCCGTTATGTGATCGTTTTCTGCTGCGCCCTGATCCCTGTTCTGGCCTTTCTCCAGCACATCCTCCTCAAGGGCACCTACACCCTGCCACTGAGCAGCACCATCCTTATTTTCGCCCTGATCAATATCAACGGCCTGCTGCTGCTTCTGATGCTCTATCTGGTGCTGCGCAATCTGGTGGAGCTGATCTTCGAACGCAGGCACAACATCATCGGCAGCAAGCTCCGTACCCGGCTGGTGGTCTCCTTTATTTCCCTGTCCTTTATTCCGACCGCCCTGCTCTTTGTCATTGCCCTGAGCTTTGTTTCCACCTCCATGGACTACTGGTTCAACTCCAATGTCGAGGAGTCATTGCAATCCTCTCTCAAGCTTGCCCAGTCCGTTTTCCGCAACGCCGAACTGGAGGCGGAGAACGAAGGCAAACGCATAGCCGATTCCCTGCACTTCGGCCGCAGTGAAAGCACCCGTTTTGTCCAGGTGGAAGATCTCCTCAAAAGGATCCTGAAAAACACCCCGCCCGGGGTTCCCGACGCCCTGACCCTGGTGGACAACACCGCAAAAGACATCTATTCCCTGCGGGGTGAACGGTTGCTGCCCGTCGCCCTGCCCACCGTTCCCACCGAGGCGCTGCGCCTGGCCCAGAGCAACGGCAAGCCGGAAGTCTTCACCCAGGAAACGAGCATCGGCGAGCTGGTACGTTCCATAGTCCATATCCAGCCCCCGGGCATTCCCGACGTGTCCTATTTCCTGATCAGTTCCTATCTGATCCCCGCGGAACAGCTGGAACGGATGAAGGCCATCTCCGACGGCATCAATGATTACCGGCAGCTGGTGATGCTCAAGGCCCCCATCAAGCTCAGCCTGATCATCATGCTGATCATCATTACCCTGCTCATCCTCTTCGGCGCTATCTGGTTCGGTTTCTACATAGCCCACGGCCTGACCGGTCCGATCAAAAAACTGGCTGACGCCACCCGCCGGGTGGCCGAAGGCGAACTCGACTTCCAGTTGACCAGGGAATCGGACGATGAAATGGGGCTCCTGGTCGATTCATTCAACCGGATGACCGCGGACCTCTCCGCCAGCAACCGCAAACTCGGGGAAGCCAATGAGGCGCTGCAAAAGAGCACGGTGCTGGCCGAACAGCGACGCCGCTACATGGAAACAGTCCTCAAGAACGTCACCGCGGGCGTTATTGCGATCAACGAGCGCAATGAAATCACCACGATCAACAAATTCGCCGAAGAGCTGCTGCGCATCAACCCCACCGAGTTTCTGCGCAGAGATTTTCACGATATCCTGATCCGTCCCCATGTTGCGATTCTGGAAGGCTTTTTCCGGGAACTGCATGAGTCGGGACGCCAATCCATTGAGCGCCACCTGCGCCTGACCGTCCGCAAGGGGGAGACCTTTTCCCTGCTGGTGAACATCACCCGCCTGGAAGAGGAGGACCGCCACATAGGCTACGTCATCGTTTTCGACAACCTCACCAAACTGGAGAAGGCGCAACGGCTGGCCGCCTGGCAGGAAGTGGCCCGCCGCATCGCCCATGAGATTAAAAACCCCCTGACCCCGATCCAGCTCTCTGCGCAACGACTGAGAAAACGCTATCTGGACAAGATCACCACTGATGCCGAGGTCTTTGACCAGTGCACCCGGACCATCGTCAACCAGGTGGAGGAAATCAAACGCCTGGTCAGCGAATTCTCCGATTTCGCCCGCATGCCGCAGGTCAAAAAGAAGCCGGGAAATATCGTCGCCATTGCCGAGGACATCCTGGTCCTGTACCGCGAGGCGCACAAGCACATCACCTTCCGTATTACCTGCTCGGACCCCATACCCGAATTTTCTTTTGATCCGATCCAGATCAAGCGCATCCTGATCAATCTCCTGGACAATGCCGTTTCCGTCCTGTCCGAAGGAGGAGAAATCAGCCTCACCTTTTCCGTCAACCAGAGCGAACGGACCGTCATCGTCGAGGTCGCGGACACCGGCCCCGGCATCCAGGAGGCCATCAAGCTTCGCCTCTTCGAACCCTACTTCTCCACCAAAAAATCAGGGACCGGCCTGGGCCTGGCCATCGCCCATACCATCGTTACCGAGCACAACGGCACTATCCGGATCCGCGACAACCAACCGCACGGGGCGGTGTTTCTCGTTGAGCTGCCCCTGGATACCTGATATGATTGATTCACCGTTTTCCGAAACCCGAATGTTCCGCCTTCTTTTCCACGTAAACCCAGGGCGGCAACCTGCGCTCAACTGACCGGACATGGCCGATACGCTCCTGATCATCGACGACGAGGAATCCATCCTGGATTCGCTCTCCGGCATCCTGACCGATGAGGGGTTTGCCACCCTCACCGCTCCTTCCGCCGAAGAAGGTCTGCGCCTCCTGGATCAGAAGGAAATCGACCTGGTCCTCCTGGACATCTGGATGCCCGGGATGGACGGCATGGAAGCCCTCAAGGAAATAACCCGCCGCTTCGATATCCCCGTGATCATGATCTCCGGACACGGCACCATCGAAACCGCAGTCCAGGCGACCCGGATGGGCGCCTTTGATTTCATCGAAAAACCCCTTTCCTACGATAAGACCCTGCTGGCCATCAACAAGGGACTGCATGTCGCCCATCTGGAGCGGGAGAACCGGATTCTGCGTGACAATTCCTCGGCCCGGCCCAACCTGACCGGCAACTCTCCGCCGATCCGGCAACTGCGTCAACAGATCGAACGGGTAGCCCCGACAAACGCTTCGGTGCTGATCCGGGGTGGCCACGGTACCGGCAAGGAGCTGGTGGCTCAGACCATCCACGCCCAGTCCGCCCGGCAGGAACGGCCGATCATCGAGGTGAACTGCGCGGCCATTCCCGAGGAACTCATCGAATCCGAGCTGTTCGGCCACGAAAAAGGCGCCTTCACCGGAGCCAACGAACGGCGGCAGGGAAAATTCGACCAGGCCAACGGCGGAACCATTTTCCTGGACGAGATCGGCGACATGAGCCTGAAAAGCCAGGCCAAGGTTCTGCGCATCCTCCAGGAGCACAAGTTCGAGCGGGTCGGCGGCAACCGGACCATCCAGGTGGATGTTCGCGTGCTGGCCGCCACCAACAAGGACCTGGAGGAGATGGTCACCGCCGGCACCTTTCGCGCCGACCTCTTCTACCGGCTCAATGTCGTACCGATCAGGGTGCCCCTTTTATGTGAACGTATCGAGGATATCCCGCTCCTGGTCCAGGATTTTCTCCAGCAGTTCCGCAAACTGGGACTGGGCCGCAAAACCTTTTCACCGGAGGCCCTTCATGTCCTGATGCAGCACTCCTGGCCGGGCAACGTCCGGGAGTTGCGCAATCTGGTGGAACGGCTGATGATCATGGTCCCCGGCGACACGATCTCGGACAAGGACGTCGGCCTCTTCCTCGGCTTGAAACATGCTCCGGCATCGCCGGCCGCCACGGCCGGACAGTACCAGCACCTGGCCTACAAAGAGGCCAAACGCTATTTCGAGCGCGATTACCTGCGCGCCAAGCTGCTGGAAAACAAAGGCAACATCTCCCAGACCGCGGAGCAGATAGGCATGGAACGGAGTCACCTGCACCGGAAAGTCAAAACACTCAACATCGAACTGGACAAGGAGTAAACCATGGTCTTTCCAGAATACCGCCCGAGACGCATGCGGCGAAACGAAACCCTGCGCGCCCTGATCAGAGAAACCAGACTGTCACCGGACCAGCTGATCCTGCCCCTGTTTGTCATGCCGGGAAAAGGAAAACGTGAAGAGGTCGGTTCCATGCCCGGAGTGTACCGGATGTCAGTGGATCAACTGGGCAGGGAGGCGCAGGATTGCCTGGCGGCCGGGGTTAAATCAGTGATCCTCTTCGGCCTGCCGGAGAAAAAAGATCCCATGGGTTCCGGAGCACATGCCCGGGACGGTATCGTTCAGCGGGCGATCCGCGAATTAAAAAACAGGGCACCGGAGATCACGGTGGTCACCGATGTCTGCCTCTGTGAATATACGGACCACGGTCATTGCGGCTGCCTCATCGGCGACAGAGTGGACAACGACACCACCCTGGAACTGCTGGCCAAAACCGCCCTGTCGCACGCCCAGGCCGGCGCGGACATTGTCGCGCCCTCGGACATGATGGACGGCCGGGTCGCCGAAATCCGGGCAACCCTGGACGAGCATGACTTGTCCATGGTCCCGATCATGTCCTATGCGGTCAAATATGCCTCCGCCTTTTACGGACCTTTTCGTGATGCAGCCGACTGCGCCCCCCAATTCGGCGATCGGCGCAGCTACCAGATGGATCCGGCCAACAGCCGTGAGGCCCTGCGCGAGGCCACCCTGGACGTGGAAGAAGGCGCCGACATCCTGATGGTCAAGCCGGCGGTGGCTTACCTGGATATCATCGCCCGTCTGCACGACGAATTCGATCTGCCCATTGCCGCCTATCATGTCAGCGGCGAATATGCGATGATCAAGGCGGCGGCCCAGAAAGGCTGGATCGATGAGAAGCGGGTCATGGCCGAGACGCTGCTGTCCATCAGGAGGGCAGGCGCGGACATCATCCTTACCTATTTCGCTAAGGAGATGGGCAGACTGCTGCTCAACGCCTGAGGGCGGAAGCGCAACGCGGGCCGCATATTCAGGGGGTTGTCGGCTGCCGGCAGACTGTGCGCCGCAGCCAGAGGGCAACGACGATCGCGGCGCCGGCAACATCGGCCAGCAGATCACCAACGCTGGCCTCCCGGCCGGGGACAAACGCCTGGTGCACTTCATCGCCGATGCCGTAGAGAAAGCAGATAAGAACGACCAGGATACCGGTCCGCAAGGTCCGTTGAGGTGGGACCGGCAGCAGGGCGAACAGCGCAGTGCCGGCAAGAAGGGCGTAGAGGACCGCGTGCCCGAGCTTGTCTGCCCCTGGCGGGACGGCAAGCTGGAGGGTGGTGCCCGGTTGGTGGGAAAGCAAAAAAATACTCCCCATGACCGAGATCATGGGGAGAACACGCAAAGCGCGATCGTAACAGGCCATGGCTGCCGTCAGCCGGCACCCACGGTCTGCTCCTCGCTGACATGCACCTGACGCAACAACTCCGGCGGATATTTTTTCCTGATCCGCCGGACCGCCGCGTTGATTCGCTGGGTCGGCGCGGATTCCAGGCAGGTCTCCTCCTTATTTTCGTACGCGGTCAGAAACAATTTTCGATCGCGAATGGCAAAGGTATGGCTCCAGTTGATGGCGATGGTCTCCGGATTCTCGTCAATGGGCACCGCCAGCGCATCTCCCGCCGCCGCCACCTGCACCGCGTCGTTTTCGGTGATCTCCAGCAGCCAGGCATCTCCACTCCTGGTTGACCAGAAAATAAAGACCCCCAGTTCCCGGACCGCTTCCTCGCCATCCCGGGCCGCCGCCTGAATCCGCTCTATTTCCGCAAGCAGGGATATCTTCAACTGCCCCATGGCCGTAGCGGCAGCCTTTGCCTGCTGCCGCAGACAGCATCGCTTGTATTTTATCCCGCTGCCGCAGGGACACAGTTCATTCCGACCGATTCGAGCCATTTCCGCATCCTTTGTCCGTCTTGCCCATTTTGTTTTCGCAGTGCCGCTCCATTACGAACACTTGCTGTAGCCGCACTCGTGGCAGACCTCGCACCCTTCCTCAAAAACCAGCTTGCCGGAACACTCGGGGCAGATCGAGGCATAGCCGTGCTGGGTTCCGGCCATGAACGACTTGAGCAGTTTGCCGAGCTGGGCGGGCAGATCCAGCATATGACCACTGGAGCGGTCCAGTTGCTTGATGACCTCGTCCATGGGGATCTGGTAGCGGAGCGCCAGGGAGACCAGCCGACAGGTGGTGGTCCACATGGTGGACTTATCCTTCAAATCCACCCGGTTGTCAAAGGGAAACTTGGCAAAAACCTCCATGGGATTTTCATTTTCGTCAAAGCAGACGATCAGATAAATCGTGTTCTGATTGGCGTCCTTGAGCCGGTAGCGCTTTGCGCTGAGCACGTCGGGCAGGGTTTTCTTCTGTACCGGCCCCTGGCTGCTGACCACGGCGGTCCGGCCTCCCGCCCTGGCCTTGCCAGCGTTCAGGACCTGGGCGTCGCGGGAACCGTCGCGGTACACGGTCAACCCCTTGCAGCCCAGCGCAAACCCCAGCTCGTAGGAGAGCCGGACATCATCCCGCGTCGCCTCTGCAGGCAGATTGATGGTCTTGCTGATCGAACTGTCCACCCCGCTCGTCTGCAGCGCTCCCTGCATCCGGATATGGCTCTCCGGTGAAATATCCTGAGCAGTGCGGAAAACCTCCTGCCAGTGTTCCGGAATTTCCTTGTGACCGACCACCGTCCCGCTGGCCGCCACCTTGTCCATCAGCCCTTCCGAATAAAAACCCTCCCTGCGGGCGATACGTTCAAAGTGCTTGTTCACCATCAACAGCCGGTCGCCGTCCATGACATGCTTGACCATGACGATTGAATAATAGGGCTCGCAACCCGAGGCACAATCAGCGATCATCGACACCGTACCCGTAGGCTGGATCGAGGTGAGGGCGGCGTTGCGCCGGGCAGGGTAGTGATTGAACTCCGGATCATAGGCCGGGAACGGCCCCTTGAGCTTGGCCAGGGCGATGGACGCCTTCTCGGCCTCATCCCGGATAAAGCGCATGATGCGGGCGGCGCAGTCTCGTCCTTCCTGGGTGCCGTACGGGATCTCCAATTGGATCAGCAGATCGTGCAGGCCCATGATCCCCAGGCCGACCTTGCGGGTCTTCTGGGTCATCTCGGCGATTTCCGGGATCGGGAAGCGGTTGCAGTCAATGACATTATCCAGAAAACGCACCGCCAGATGGATGGTTCTGACCAGCCGCTCCCAATCAACCTCGCCGTCCAGCACATAGTGGTCGAGATTGATGGAACCGAGGTTGCAGCTTTCGTAGGGCAACAACCACTGTTCGCCGCAGGGATTGGTGGCCTCGAACTCTCCAAGCTGCGGGGTGGCGTTGTCCCGGTTGGCCGCGTCGATGAACAGCACCCCGGGCTCGCCGTTGTGCCAGGCCAGATCGACGATTTTGTCGAAGACCTCCCGTGCGTCGAGCGTCTCAACCACCTGCCGGGTCGAGGGTTCGATCAGGTCGTAGGCCTGGCCGCTCTTCACTGCCTCCATGAAACGGTCGGTGACGGCGACACTGAAATTGAAATTGGTGAACCGGCTCTGATCCTGCTTGGCGGAAATGAACTCCAGAATGTCAGGGTGATCAACACGCAGCACGCCCATGTTGGCGCCTCGCCGCTTACCGCCCTGTTTGATGGTCTCGGTGGCCGCGTCAAATACCGCTGCGAAACTGAGCGGGCCGGAAGCCACGCCTTGGGTGGACTGGACCGCTGAGTTCTTGGCCCGGAGCCGGGAAAAGGAATAGCCGGTGCCGCCGCCGGTCTTGTGGACCAGGGCGCCGTTGCGGATGGAGGTAAAAATGCCGTTCATCGAATCCTCGACCGGCAGCACGAAACAGGCCGACAGCTGACCCAGATCGGTACCGGCGTTCATCAGACAGGGGGAATTGGGCAGAAAGTCGAGGTGGTAGATCATGCTGAAAAAATTGGTGCGCACGACCTCATAGTCCGGTTGCTCGCGGTCTACGTCCGCCACTGCGTCCGCCACCCTGCGGCATAAGCTCTCCCAGTTCTCCAGGGGGCGCCCCTCGGCGTCCTTGAGATAGTAGCGCCGTTCCAGAACGGTTTCAGCCGCCCTGGTCAACTCCTGCCTGACCATTTCCTTCGTCATCAAACCAGCCCCCCTTGCATGAAAGGATCCTCTTGATAGAGTGCTTTCCGCCGGGAACCCGGCAGGAATTCCCGACATCAGCATATTGCAACTGGCAGTCTTATATCACAACATGTAGTAGGATATCAAGAGCAAAGGTCAACATATTGTACAAATTGTCTATTTCGCAAACCACAGAAATTCAAGGAGATCAGAAAAATAAATGCGCGCGGGACCATTTGTGAGTAGAATACAGGATGAAACTTTTACCCTGCAGGAGGAACCTTCCCATGAAACCGACATGCATGCGCTGCAAGCACTATAAGGTCGAGGATGCCGCAAGCGGCTATTGCCGGGCGGAATCAGCCCTCAATGCGGACGTGAACGCAAAAAAAGTAATGGTCCATCATGATCACGCCTGCCAGCAATGGATCGATTGCGGCCAGAACTACTACATCCGCCTCGGATGGCTGAAAGCGCGGCAAAACAAGCAGACGGCCGATCTCAGACAATAACCGGCGCCACTCCCGCCGCGCCCCCCGGTCGAAGCCGAAAATTGCGAAGGGAACCCGCAGGGCTGCAGGCAACAATCCTGCCGCCGGAAGCCGAGCCCCTACCCGTTCTTCCAGCCGAGGAGCCGGTAGGTCTTCATCCCGGCGATGGTTCGCTCAAGTTCGCGTATTTCCAAAGGCTTGCGCGCCGCCTGTGCGGTGCTTTCCGAAATGACGATACTGTTGGGCATGACTTTGGTAAGCCCTTGCAGCCGAAAGACATTATTGACCGTATCCCCGATCACCGTATAGTCCATCTTCCTCTCAAAGCCGATATTGCCGACCACCACCTCGCCGGTATAAATACTGATGCCGATGGCAAACGGCTCCTGCGACAATTTTGAAGCATAACTTTCATTGATGGCATGGATGGCCTGCTGCATCTCCAGGGCCGCGTTCAGCGCGTTGTCCGCATCCATCGAAGTGGAAACGGGCGCGCCGAAGAGGGCGAGAAAGCCGTCGCCGAGATATTTGTCGACAATACCGTTATGCTTAAAGACAATGTCACCCATCACCGAGAAAAAATAATTCAGCATCGCCACGCTCTTCTGCGGACCGATTTTCCTGGCGATACCTGAAAAACCTCGAATATCGATATTCAAAAGGGTAATAGTCTTGAATTCGTCGATCAGCGATTTGCCCGCAGCTGAATCGTGAATGATCTTATCCACCACTTCCTTGGGAACGAACTTCTGAAACATGGCCCGAATGCCGCGCTCCTGCTCGGCCATGGCAAGGGTTTCCTTATAAAGT
This sequence comes from Desulfobulbus sp., assembly GCA_003604995.1. GTDB lineage: Bacteria > Desulfobacterota > Desulfobulbia > Desulfobulbales > Desulfobulbaceae > UBA10518. The sequence goes on from QZJD01000058.1 coordinate 12,076, forward strand.
CGGGCATTATCCATGGCAATGCTCACCGAGGTGGCGATGGCCTGCAGGATATCCTTATCGGTATCGGTGAAATTCCCCTCATGCTTGTTCAGTACTTCGATGACCCCGATCACCCTGCCTTGGGAAATCATGGGCACGCACAGGACGGAACGGGTTTTGAGCCCTGAAATCTCATCAATATACGGATAAAAATGGCTCGATCCGGGAGCAAAATTTTCCACGATGGCTTCGCCGCGGGAGGCTACCACGCCGGAAATTCCCTGCCCCAACATCAATCTAACCTTTTTCAGACGTTTCAGATCAATTTCAAATGAGACGGCAAACTCCAGTTCATTGCCTTTGACCAGGGCCAGGGATCCCGCCTCGACATTCATCAGGGTCCGGATCATGTCCATGGTATACTTGAGGACCTGCCTCAGGTCAAAGGTTGAGGAGGCCAGGGCGCTGCCGATCTGTTTGATGGCTACCAGCTCCTGATTGCGCTTGGCGACCGAGGTCAGCAGCCGACTTTCTTCGATGGCAAAGGCGATAACGCTGGTTATCCCCTCCAGGATATCAATGTATCCCGCAAGCAGGCTGTCGTGCCGGGCATAGAAAATCATCACCCCATTGACCTGTCCCCGGGTATTCATCGGGACAACCAGGGCGCACTTCAATCCCGGAACAATGAGCAGCTCGTTGAACCGGTCCCGCATCCCCTCCAGGTCTTCAATAATTCTGAGCGATTCTTTCTGCATGACGTAATCGAGGATGGTTCCCAGGTAGGGCACCTGATCGTCTACGGATACACGCACCGTCTCGTCGGCCACGAAATCAAGGACCCGGAGATACTCTTCGCTGTTCTTGTCCTTGACCAGGATCATTGCCACATCAAAGGCGACAACTTCCCGAGCCTCGGCAAGAATCGTGTGCAGCAGCTCGCTGTCTCGCAGGCTGGAGTTCAATGCCTTGAATATCCGTTTGAGAACCGACCGGTGTCTCTCCTCCAGCTCGTGCTCACTGATAAGACGCAAATTTTCATAGGTGAACGCCGCATTGCTGAGCAACGGAGTCAGCGACGCCACGTCCGACTCGGTAAAAATCCTGCCCTCTTCCCCGGAAATCGTCAGGACGCCGATGACATCCTTGATCGTCTTGATGGGCATAATCACGAAGGATTTGGTCCCGTAATGCATACGGTTTGCCCGACCGAACCTCCGCTCCTTTTCGATATCTTCGACCACCAGCGGGCTTTTATTGATAACGGCATATTTCGCGATGGACGTATCAAAATCTATCCGGTCATCCATCTTGATGCGATCGCCAAGACCGATGCTGGCCTTGACGATGAAGGATTTATTGTCGCTCCGCTCGAGAATGAGGACGGAACCCATGTTTGCCCGGGTCAGCACCAGAGCCCGCTCAAGGGTAATATAAAGGATCTCCCATGGATCCAGCGTAACGTAACAGATATCAGCGAGTTCCTTGAGAATTGAGACTTCCGAAGTTCTGCGCATGAGCAGTTCGGAACTGATCCGCAGCTTCTTTTCTATGACGCTGAAGGATTGGACAATTTGCTGCAGTTCATTCTGATTATCGTCAACACTACCAGCGGAAATTTCCTTGTTGACCGTTTCCTTGACCAGAGATGATATATTGACGATACTATCAAATATTTTTCGCAGAAGATGAAATCCGACCAGGATATAAAGCAAGCCGATGACAATAAATATTTTTGTATAATTTTCGTATAAAAAACCGTATGTTATCCCGAAATAAAAAAAACCGCTGACCGGAAAGAACAACATGAGAACGAATATGACATTCAGATTATAATAAATCCTCCTGCCGCGCCTTGAACTATTCCCGTCTGCTACATGTTTCATCGGGCAAACACAAAAAAAAAATTAATTTACGAAAAAATGAGATAATAGACTAAGCACAGAATCAGAGGCGCGATCCCTTCCCAATGCACCACAGGATCCGGGAATTCCATCAGATAAAGCATTGCGAGATACAGTCCCGAAATAATGAAAATAGCCGACACTATCAAATTGATGACTTCAGACTTTCCGTATTTGCTCATGCGAATCTCCTTGTCAAATATTTGATCAAATATCAACAGCCCCTCGAAGAGTTCAACCCGCAGGCATCATTGGCATGTGCCCACTTCATTCACTCGTTTTTTATACCAGACGCTCAATTCCGCTGTACAAGAAATACCCTGAAAAAAGCAGCAGAAAACACGCGCAGACTCCGATCAGACCACGATAAATCCTGTTGCTGAAGTAGCGTCTTCCCCTGGCTACACCGAAAGATATAAAGGCATACCAGAACAAATCCGCCAGGATGTGGCCGGCAAAAAAAGAGATAACCGCAAAGACGCCGAATTGCATTGAATACAGTATATATCCGGCACCAATGGAGGCCCACCAGATAAGCCAATAAGGATTGGCCAGGCTGAATACAATGCCGGCAAGAACCAGGTTCCGCCCCTTCTCCTCACCTGCCGCGACATCCAGACTGAGCCGGGGAAGCCCGTGAAACATGGAAATCGACATCCCCAAGAGAATAAGACCGCCGATCAGCGCAATAGCGACAAAGACATCGTCCCGCTGAAAAAAGGGGGCAAGACCCGCGAGCAGGGCAAAAACCAGGGTCAGCTCAAGAATCCCGTGACCGAGAATCATAAGGGGGCCGGCCATTGCTCCCCGCCGGCTGGATTCGCTGACCGTAACGGTCAACAGGGGGCCAGGCATCAGAGCGCCCGACAGGGCGATCATGAACGAGGATAAGAAAATGACAAGGTGGCTCATGGCCGGAAACGCTCCACGATCTCCTTTACGGCAAGGCTGCGGCCAGCCTGCCCATAATCTGTGAAAAACTCCCCTGAAGCACGATATCCGCATCCGGGGCAAGAGCCGGTTCGAGATTGAGCTCAATAACCGCACCGCCGTTTTCCCTGAAACGATGGGGAATCAGGGATGCCGGCACGACCCGGCATGAGGTTCCGGCAACAATGAGAACTTTGGCCCGGGCCAGGAGTTCTTCCGTCTGGCGTAGAGCCAGGGGGGGGATTACTTCATCGAAGAAGATCAGATCCGGCTTGAGAACCGTACCGCATCGACAGCGCGGCGGCAATGGCCCGGATCGAACCTTGGCCAGACTGACTTTCTGCCCGCATGACGTGCAGGAAAACGTGGCCAGTGAGCCGTGAAACTCAACCACCGTCCGGCTGCCGGCTTTCTGGTGCAGCCCGTCGATGTTCTGGGTAATGATGCCGTGCAACCAACCGCGACGCTCCATATCGGCCATGGCCCGGTGGCCTTCATTTGGCTCGACGCCTACGATGGCCAGCAGTTCGGTCAGCATGGCCCATACCTTGACAGGATCTCGACGAAACGCCCCGATGGTCCCGTATTCCAACGGATCAAAGCGAGACCATAAACCGTTCTTCCCGCGGAAATCGGGAACCCCGCTCTCGGTACTGGCCCCCGCCCCGGTCAGAGCCACCGCCCCGCCGGATCGACGGATAAGGGCGGCCGCCTGCGCCAGAAACGCATCCAGGGATTTGCCATCAATGGGTTGCGCGGATTCTGCCGGTTGCATGATCACCACCGCACCCGGTTCACTCTCGGTTCACCGCGCTGCACCGTTCGATGGTAACGGACCGCCGGTTTGCCGAAGAGCATCATGTAGCCCAGCAGGTGATGCTCGGGAATACCCAGTTTTGCGGGCATGTCCGGCAGGATAGCGGTCAACGCCCACTTGGCCAGGCCATCCCACAGGGTACCGAGTCCGGCACTGCAAGCGAGCAGCTCAAAATAGGCCAGCGCGATCACGGTGTCCTGCTCCGGGGAGGGACCTCCCTGGGGAGCGGAGACCGCCAGCAAATGGGGTGCGTCCCGAAAGATGATGTCGCGGCCGGCATCCCAGGCCCCTAGGAGCTGCTCATAAAATTCCAGGCCGGCGGGCAATCTTTTTTCCTCCACCGCCCGCCGTATACCGGTCATGGTTTCCTGCCGCAGGGTGCGCATGGTCTCCTGGTCCTCGATAACCGTAAAGAGAACCCGGCGATTGTTGATCCCGGTCGGCCCGTGCGCCACCACATCGAGCAGATGGGCGATAACATCCGCCGCAATGGGTTCCGGCTCATACCAGCGGACAGAACGCCGTCCCTTGATCAGGGTTTCCATCTGGGCCGCCGTCGGCAGGTTTCCCGCCAAGGCAACGCTGTTTACCGGATCCTTGCCGAGAATGGACAGTGCGCCGGTGGGACAGACGGCAAGACAGTGCTGACAGCGGATGCACTTCTCTTCCCGCCCGTGCGCAATGACCGGCACATCCCCCCGCAGCTCGATGACACTGTAGGGGCAGTCCCGGACGCATTCCCCGCACTGAATGCACAACTCCTGATCAATATGGAACGCAAGCATAACTCCTCCTGGAGTGGATAGTAACCAGGCTTGCCGTACATGACCATGGCCGATCAAGACAAGAGTCGGCCCGCCGCAACCGCACGGCTACTCCCTCACCTTTTTCGCAGCCCGATCAATGGCCAGAGGATAGGGATGGTTTTTCAATAGAAACTCGGGAAGACGGTCACGTCCCCGACGGGCCTGCTCCATGGTTTCAAAATACCCGTAGTAGACAAAAAGGGTCGGAGGATCAGTTTTGCGCACCACATAAAGCTGATCTTTCACCGCCCTGTAGCGTTCCTGGGCCAGCAGGAGCTTGAAGCTCTCTTCCGCGCCATCCGAGGCGAGCGCCATGAGCTGGATAGTGTAACCGGCCCGATCGAGCCATCCGGAACTCGCCCTGAGACGCTCAGCAAACAAACGCTCCGGATCAATCGTTTCCCCTGCTGCCGGTTTTTTAAAAGTAGCCGCCTGCACGACCTTTCTCTTCCGGGAATCCGCCTGCAGAATAACTGTTTTCTTTTCAGTGGAAGATATGCGCTCCACCGTCAAGTCATCGCTCATTTCCCGTATTTCCGGTTCCTGCACGTGGACAACCGGTTTCTGCACTTTTTCAGGCGGTTCAGGAAACGCCAGAGAAAGGGGCGCGGTTGCCGGCTCCGGCATTACATCGGGCTTGGCGGCAGAAGAATCCTCTTCCGCTGAAAAGGGAGCCACTTTTTCCAGGGTGGGTTCCGTGGCGGGGCTGTTGCCGGTTTCGTCCTTGCCGGCGCCAGGCGACTGTCGCGCCGAGGCGCCGGCGGGTTGTCCGGCAGGAACAGAGATGGCGGAAGAATCTTTGCCTGATTCATTCTGCTCCTCCTCAACCTCTGCCAGCCCGACCTTTTCTGCTTCCAGGCCCGCAAGCGGCGTTTCACTCGTCGTCGTAAAGATCTCCGCCGGGGGCTCCGGAAGCGCCCTGTTCCTTTTTTCCGGCCAGAGCGTGAGCAGAAGGACGAGCGCCGCCAGAACAAGCGCGGCCAGAACCTGAAACCTATAATTCTCCAGCCTACCAGCTATGGAGGCAAGACCAGCGGAACGCTTCCTTGCCGTGACCTGCCGGGGAGCAACCAGACCGGCATCCACCCTGAACATTCCCGACTCATACGCCAGGACCATTCCCTGGTCGGCAAGCAGATGCGCCTGCCTGATATTTCCGCGGGCACTGTCATGCAAAACGGAAACTGCTTCATCGGTGAATATTTCCCGGGCCTTTTCCTCCGGCATGCCGGCCCTGGCGAGCCGAAAACGCAGGTATCGCTTCGTTTCCTGGCCGCTCAACGACTGGAGTTCATAGCCGGCATGAACGTCTGCCTGCGCACAAAAGCTTGAAAGCTGCTGAAGATTTTTGTCGAGCTCAGGCCGTCCGATCAAAACAACCTGCATCGGACTATCCTGACTGATCTCGGCCAGCAGGCGGACCAGGCGCTCCAGGGTGGCCAGAAACAATTTTTCCGCCTCATCGATGAGCAGCACCACCCTCTGACCCGCCATTTTTTTGCCTCGGAGCAGGCCAAGAAGCTCCGGCAGAAATCCCTCCTGCCCCCCCTTTTCGCTCTTCTCGCCCACACCATCCGCGCCCCCTCGGAGGATGCGCCAGACAGTGCGCAACAGATCCTCGAAGGACCCCACCGGATGCTCCAATGGGATGACCTCACACTTTTTGATCTCCAGTTTCCGTGCAAGCAGGAGAAAAAAGAGAGTCTTGCCGGTCCCTTCCTCGCCAGTCAGCTTGACCAGTCCCTTACCGGCGACGATATCCTCGCAGAGCGCAAGAAGGATATCCCCCCTGCCCCCTTCCGCGAAAAAAATCTCGGGATCGGGCTGCAGGCGAAAAGGAATCCGTTTCAGCCCGAAATGTTTTAAATATAAAGGCGTTGCGCTCAAAATACCAGTTTCCGTCTCAAAATCATGTGTACCACCGACTGGAATTATCGAATAAATGCACACCCATGTAAACATATATTTCCCATAACATCCCATTTTTCTGCGGGGCCTGTTTGCATCGACGTTTTTCGGACAGGACAATCAGGGCCAGACAGCGGGATCCATCCAGAAAATACCTTGTACTTTGCTCTGATCCTGGGCTATGATTGTTTACAATTCAACACGTTACACCGTGGAACCGAACGGCGTTAACAGCCGGAAAAAGGGAGAGCATAATGCGATTGGGAATGATCGGCCTTGGCCGCATGGGGATGAATATGGCGCGGCGCCTCCTGCGGGACGGACATGAAGTGGTCGCCTACAACCGGAGCCCGGATAAAGTGATCCGGATCGCCGCGGAAGGGGCCGAAGGCGCGACAAGCATGCAAGACCTGGTCAACCGGTTGTCCCCGCCCAGAATCGTCTGGCTTATGCTGCCCGCCGGTGGGGTCGTCGACGAACACATTGCCGAGCTAGCCTCCCTGCTGGCGCCGGGAGACATCCTTGTCGAGGGCGGCAACAGCAGATACACCGACGACATCCGCCGGGCAGCAGAACTGAAAAGCAGATCGATCCACTACCTGGATGCCGGCGTCAGCGGCGGCATTTGGGGGCTGGAGGTCGGCTACTGTACCATGGTCGGCGGAGACGAGGCGATCTTTCACCATCTGAAACCCATCTTGACGAGCCTGGCTCCTGAAAAGGGATTCCTGTACTGCGGGCCGGCGGGGGCAGGACATTTTGTGAAAATGATCCACAACGGCATCGAATACGGCATGATGCAGGCGTACGGCGAGGGATTCGCTCTGCTCGAAGGCTCGCCGTACCGTGATCACTTCGACTTCGGCCAAATCGCCCACCTGTGGAACCAGGGCAGCGTCATCCGCTCGTGGCTCCTGGAGCTCCTCGAGCGCGCCTTTGCCGACGACCCGCGCCTCGACGGCCTTGCGGCGCACGTCGACGATTCCGGCGAGGGCCGCTGGACCGTGGAGCAGGCCATAAACTCCGGGGTAGCAACGCCGGTCATTGCCCTGTCCTTATTCGCCCGCTTCCAGTCCAGGGACGACAACAGCTTCGGCAATCGGGTCCTGGCCGCGCTGCGCCGTGAATTCGGCGGCCATGCGGTGAAAACGGCAGCGGCAGAAAAGTGATGAAGCCGGGACACCCCTGCGATCTGCCCTCCGCCGTTACGCCGGCGCCGTGCACCATCGTCATCTTCGGGGCCTCGGGGGATTTGACCAGCCGCAAGCTCATCCCCGCCCTGTTCTCCCTGCACCTACAGGGCAAGCTGCCCGAACCGGTAACCATTGTCGGCTGCGCCCGTTCACCGTTGTCCGACAACCAGTTTCGTGAACAGCTTTTCGCCCGGCTCCCCCCCGGCACCAAAGGGCTGGAAAAGTGGCCTGATTTCGCGGCCTCACTCCACTACCAACCGGTCACCTATGACCGGCAAAGCTTTCTCAAGCTGGCCGCTTATCTGGGGGAACTGGACCATGCACAAGGCACCGGCGGCAACCGTATCTTTGACCTGGCCGTCCCGCCCGGCCTCTATCCGGTGATCGCCGAACTGCTCGGCGAATCCGGCCTTTCCCGGGAAACCGGCCTGGCCGAGGGCTGGGCGCGGATCATCGTTGAAAAACCTTTCGGCCGCGACCTGCCCACGGCCATCGCCCTCAACGCCGTTCTCCACGAACATTTCCGCGAAGAACAGATCTTTCGCATAGACCACTATCTGGCCAAGGAAACCGTCCAGAATACTTTGATTTTCCGCTTTGCCAATTCGATTTTCGAACCGTTGTGGAATCGACATCACATCGAATATGTCGGGATCATCGCCGCCGAGGAACTGGGGCTCGGCTCCCGGGCCGGATACTACGAGGACGCCGGGGTCCTGCGCGACATGTTCCAGAACCACCTGATGCAGCTCCTGGTACTGACGGCCATGGAGCCGCCCGCCCGCTTCGATTCGCAGTCGGTCCAGGACGAAAAAACCAAGGTGATGAGGAGCCTGCGCGATTTCGGGGCAAAGGACGGCAGTCGTCTCCATCTCGGCCAGTACGGGCCAGGCCACATCAACGGTCTGCCCGTGCCGGGTTACCGGGATGAACCGGGCGTAAGGCAGGGCTCCACCACTCCGACCTTTGCCCTGATGGAACTTTTTATCGACAACTGGCGCTGGCAGGATGTCCCCTTTTATCTGGTTTCCGGCAAGCGACTGCCCCGCAAGCAGACCAGGATCATCATCCAGTTCCGGGAGGTTCCGCATCGCCTTTTCCGTGATGTGCTGGGCGACACCATCGGGGCCAACCGGCTGACCATCGAAACCTTTCCCGAAGAAGCGATCCGATTGTCCTTCCAGACCAAAAATCCAGGAACCTCGATCTGCCTGCGCGCCATGGATATGGACTTTGTCTATCACGAGCACTACCAGAGTGCGACGCTGGATGCCTATGCCAGGGTTCTTCTTGACTGCATGGCGGGCGACCATATGCTGTTCTGGCGCCAGGACGGGATAGAGCAGTCCTGGGCATTCCTGACCCCGGTCCTTGAACTGTGCGAGGAGTGCCGTTTCCGGGAACAGCATCTGCAATTTTACCCGGCGGGCACATGGGGTCCTGAACAGACGCGCCCGATCGTTTCCCGGATGGCGGCGGAGTAAACTGCCCCGACCTGCCGATTGCAGCAGCTGCGGCAATCGGCCTTTTTGAATCGCGAGTTATGCCGGTTTTTCATCTTTCCCCCGCCATCGCCTTTCCGCCCCCGGCCATGGCCGAACCGAACGGGCTGCTGGCCGTGGGCGGCGACCTCTCTCCAGACCGGCTCCTCGCCGCTTACAGCCAGGGCATATTCCCCTGGTACGGCGAGGGTGATCCCATCCTCTGGTGGAGCCCCGCCCCCAGACTGGTTCTTTTTCCCGAAGAATTTCACCTTTCCAGGCGACTGGCCCGGCTGCTCCGCCAAAACGTCTTTTCCCTGAGCACGGACAGGGCTTTCAGAAAAGTGATGGAGAACTGCGCGGCTATCCGCAGCGCAACCCGCACGGAAACCTGGATCAACGCCGATATGATTGCCGCCTATTGCCGGCTGCACCAGCTCGGTTTTGCTCACAGCATAGAATGCTGGCAGGGCAGCGCTCTTGTCGGCGGCCTCTACGGCGTCCTTCTGGGGCGGGTTTTTTTTGGAGAATCGATGTTTTCATCGACGAGCAATGCATCCAAGGTTGCCCTGGCCGGCCTGGTCAGAATTGCCGGGGCAAGCGGCATCAGAATGATTGATTGCCAGATGCGCACTGCGCACCTGGTCAGCCTGGGTGCACGGGAAATCAGCAGAGAGGACTTTCAGCGCGCACTCGCAAAACAGGTTCAGCCAATGCAGCCCCTGAAAAAATGGCGCCTGGCCGAAACCGACAGGAAGGAAATCGGTGCGGCAGACGCCTTTGCAGTTAAAAAAAAGAAATAAGGCAGAACTAATATTAATACCTTCGCAACAACTCAAAACCCTGCCCGGAGGCCCCTGCGATTTCAACCAGCGCCGAGGCGTGACTATTCTATCGGTGTCGCATTCTTTGCGACACCGACAATGCAGCCCGGATCAGTGCACGGCTACGCTCCAGTCAAGAGGTGGCCCGCCGATCTGCTCGCAAAGCCATTCCTTCAGGGCCAGATTCGGGGGATGGACCGTGCCGCCCGGCCGCCAGCCATCTTCCTTCCAGGAGGCCTCGAAAAGTTCGGCCGGAACAGGTATCCGGGCAATCTCTTCAGCGCCGGCGACGCTCCTGAGAATCAAAGTGGCACAGGGCTCCTTTTCCCAGTCATAGATAACGAAATAGACGGATCGATCACTGGCGCTGCTCACAAAATCGTTACCGCGAATCCAGCCCGTCCCCCATTCAAGGTACATTTCGACCGCCTTTTCCGGAGTCATGCTCCAATCGATACTGTTTACCAGCTTCCTGTCTTGACGCAATTCCTTCAGATCCATCATGTCCCCAATCTCCTGTACGTATTCCCGCCGATATTCTTTGTTGGCGAACCCATCATTCTCTTTATGTAAGCACCACAATGTGGTTATGTCAAGCAGGTAACATCTTTAACTCAACTTTCTGACTTGTGGAAAATATGCATTAACATCCTGAAACAACTGACTTTTTAATAGAAAAGCCCTTTGCATCCTGGTATATTGTGTTTGGGAA
>QZJD01000072.1 GCA_003604995.1 Desulfobulbus sp.
TCTTGCGAGAAATGCGGATTAGGGCGGTGCGTTCATGGCCTTCACTCCTATTAAAATTTCTCTTCCCGGGCAAACCCGCTGATTCCCATCACCAACCGCAGCAAACCATAACTGAGCCAGCTCATAACCCGAAAGCCGGCGGACTGCTGTTTCCATCTGTCCGGCAAAATCAGCAGGCCCTCGGCTTCCATGGTTTTTTTCAGGCCTTGGGCCAGATTCTCGCCGAATTTTTCGTCATCCACGACAACATTCGCTTCGTGCGCAAGCAGCAGGCTGAACGGATCCAGGTTCGAAGAACCCACCGTGGCCCAATGGCCGTCGATCACCGCCACCTTGGCGTGCAGGTAGCTTTTGCGGTATTCGTAAATTTCAATTCCCGCATCGAGGAAATGCCCATAGAGGGCCTGGGTGGCATAATGCTGGAGAAAATACTCCACCCTTCCCTGCAGCAGCAGAACCACCCGCACACCTCGGCGGGCAGCCTTGATAAGGGCATGACGGAAGTTAAGGCCCGGCAGAAAATAGGCATTGGCAAGGATAATCTCGGATTTCGCCTGGTCGATGGCCCGCAGATAAGCCGCTTCAATGTCCCGGCGATGGCGGACATTATCCCGCACCAGGAACGCCGCGCGCATATTTCCCCCGGTGGCGGCTGGCGGGGGAAGCGCCCTGTCCCGGCCCAGCCCTTTGCGCAGATTATGCCACGCCGTCTTTGACCATTGGCGCCGGGCGGCAAGGCGGATTGCATCCACCAGCGGCCCTTCCACGCTTACCGCGTAATCGTAGGGCGGGGGAAGGTCCTCGGTCGGCTTTCGGTCATCAATAATGTTGATCCCGCCGATAAAAGCTGTCTCCCGATCCACCACCGCGATTTTCCGATGCAATCGGCGCAGGCGGTTACGCCGAAAGGTCCAGGGTGAAATCATGGGCCGGTAAATGAGCGTTTTCACGCCGCCCGCCCGCAGGGAGTCCAGCATGCTCCGCGGCAGGTCCCTGGACCCGAAGCCGTCGATCAGGAGATGGACGTTTACGCCGCGCCGGGCGGCCCGCTTCAGCGCACGCGCAATCTTTTGACCGGTGGCGTCATCCTGATAAATATATGTTTCAAGGAAAATTTCATGCCTGGCCCGGTCGAAGGCTGCTTCGATGGCGGGGAAATAGGCTTCTCCGTTATGCAGCAGGGTGATCTGATTGCCCGGGATAAAGCGGGACAACCGCTCAGGTACCTGCATCAAGGATCCTCTTTCTCATGCGCGCCCTCCGTATAGCTTTACAAAAGGGAACAAAAAAAGAACTCTTACTCATGGCCTCTACTTACCACACTCTTCGCCGGGTTCTCACGCAAACTTTATGGCCACGTTCATCGAACCGGTCCGAAAAGACAGAACGTCCTTTTGGGGGACGAACCTCGTGACCCGGGACTGCCTCGGGCTTTCACGGTAGCCCTGCTTTGCACCCTTGTCCCTCAGTGATCGAGAGCCTCCATTTTCGTTGATGCCGGCTGTACCGTGGAATTGGGGATGCGGTTCCTGCCGATTTTGAGTATAGAACAGGTATGACCTGTCAGGAACTGTATCTCATAGACGGCAGCGCCTATATCTATCGGGCCTACCATGCCATTGCCCCGCTGAACAACTCCCGGGGCATGCCCACCCACGCGGTGTACGGCTTTCTCACCATTCTGCGCCGGATCCTGCGAGAGCGCCAGCCTGAATGCTTGGCCGTGGCCTTTGACACCCGCGGGCCGGTCTTCCGCCATCGCCTCTATCCGCAGTACAAGGCCAATCGGCCGGCCATGCCCGATGACCTCGCGGTCCAGCTGCCCTATGTCAAACAGGCGGTGCAGGCCTACAATATCCTTACCCTGGAGGACGGCGACCAGGAGGCGGACGACCTGATCGCCTCGGTGGTGGAGCGGTTTACCGGCAAGGACTGCCGGGTGGTCATCGTGTCCGGCGACAAGGATCTCCTGCAACTGGTCTCCGACCAGGTCGCCCTCTGGGATCCGATGAGCGACCGGAGCATGGACCCGCGGGGCGTGCAGGAAAAATACGGCCTGGCGCCGGAGCAGCTCCTTGATTATTTCGCCCTGACCGGCGACAGCTCGGACAACGTGCCCGGAGTCCCGGGCGTTGGGCCCAAGACCGCGGCCAGGCTGATCAACGAATATGCCAGTCTGGAGGGCCTGTACGGCGACCTGGGGGCCATGAAGGCCTCCAGGGTCCGGGAGAATCTGGAGAAACACCGGAGTGAGGCTTTCCTGTCCCGGGATCTCATCCGTCTCAACCGGGGGGTGACGGTGCCGGAGAGCCCGGAAGCCTACCGGCGGCGTGAGCCGGACCCGGAAGCCCTGCGCAGTCTGCTCGTTGAGCTGGAATTCCATTCTCTCCTCAAAAGCGAGGTCCCGGCCGGCAAGGTGGAGACCAAGGGCTTTTCCCTTGTGCCGAACAGCACGGAACTGGCCGCGGCGGTGAAAAAACTTGCCGCCGGCGAGTGGCTGGTCGTGGACACCGAAACTGATTCCCTGGATCCGCTGACCGCCAATCTGGTCGGGGTTTCGGTGTGTGCGGGCACGGAGGCGGCCTGGTATCTTCCCTGCGGCCATCGGGACGAAAAAGGGGCATTGCTGCCGGATCAGCTCACCGTCGAGGAAATTGCCGCTGCCCTTCGGCTCCTGCTGGAAGATCCGGAACGGCCAAAAATCGGCCATAATCTGAAGTTCGACTGGACCGTGCTTTCGTCAAAGCGCAACGGCGGTATCGTCATGGCCGGCCCCCTCTATGACACGATGATCGGGGCCTGGCTGCTGGATCCGGGGCGCCGGTCGTACAAGCTTGACGACCTCTGCCTGGATCTTGACCTGAAGATGACCTCTTTTACCGAAGTGGTGGGCGGGGACAAGCGGGCGGACAGTTTTAGCCGGGTCAGCCTGGCGGCGGCCAGGGATTACAGTTGCGAGGATGTGTACGGGAGCCTGCGCCTCTTTCTCGAACAGAAGCCGGCCTTGGAGAAACTCGGGCTGTGGTCGTTGTTTGTCGACGTGGAATGCCGGCTGGTGCCCGTGCTTGCCGCGATGGAACGGGCGGGGATCACCCTGAACACCGGCGCGCTTGCGCTCTTGTCCAAGGAGTTCGGCGACAAGCTGACCGAGCTGGAAAAGGAAATTCATCGCCTCGCCGGCCGGGAGTTCAACATCAACTCCACCCAGCAGCTCGGGGAGCTGTTGTTCGAGGAGCTGAAGCTGCCCCGGGGCCGCAAGACCAAGACCGGCTATTCCACGGACGTCAAGGTCCTGGAACGTCTCGCCTTGCAGCACGAGCTGCCGCGCCTGGTTCTCTCGTACCGCAACCTGGCCAAGTTGAAATCAACCTATGTCGACAAGTTGAGCAGCCTGGTTTCCAGGGAGAGCGGCAGGGTCCACACCTCCTTCAATCAGTGCGGCACAGCCACCGGCCGCCTGAGTTCCAGCAATCCGAACCTGCAGAATATCCCCATCCGCAGCGAGGACGGTCAGCGCATCCGCTCCGCCTTTGTCGCCGCGCCCGGCTGCGTCCTGCTGGCGGGCGATTATTCCCAGATCGACCTGCGGGTGCTGGCCCATTATTCGGGCGACAAGGCATTGCTTCAGGCCTTTCGCGCCGGCGAGGACATCCACCGCCAGACCGCCGCCGAGATCTTTTTCGTTTCGCCTCAGCTGATCACCCCGGAGATGCGGCGGGTGGCCAAAACCATCAACTTTGGGATCGTTTACGGCATGTCCAGCTTCGGCCTGGCCGAGCAGATGAACATCAGCCGCAAGGAGGCCCAGACCTTCATCGATCGCTATTTCGCCCATTACCAGGGGATCCGCGCCTTTATGGGGGAGATCGTGGCCAAGGCCCGGCAGGACGGATTTGTCTCCACCCTGCTCGGTCGCCGCCGCCAGCTCCTCGATATCAACCACCGGGATCGGACCCGCCGGGAATTTGCCGAGCGCATGGCCATCAACACTCCGATCCAGGGAACGGCGGCGGATATCATCAAGCTGGCCATGCTGCAGGTGGACCGGGAACTGCGGGCGAACCGTCTGGGGGGGCGGATGCTCCTGCAAATCCATGACGAACTGGTCCTGGAGGTGCCGGAGGCCGAATGCAGAGCGACCGAAACCCTTTTGCGCGCGGCCATGGAAAAAGTGGTCGAACTGGCGGTGCCCCTGGTGGTCAATCTGTCCGTCGGCGAGAGCCTGGCCAAGGTGTAGCCCGGCGCGCCGTGTTTCTTGTTGCGATCACCGTGGCCGTTTGCTTTATGGTAAAGTTGTCACTACCAATGAGCCGGTAGTTTTTATTTGATTTTTCAGGGATCCGTGCTAACTACTATGTTTAACGTCAAGCGCATGGCTTGCATGATGCTTGGAAGAGTGAAAAGGCGAAAGGTATGATGAATCCCCGCAGGGCGATCGGCATTCTGATGCTGAGTCCCATTTATTTTCGATTGACCCTGGAGCAGCGACGAGAACTGGTGGCCGAGTACTGCCGGCTGTTCAGCCAGGGCGACCAGGAGTAGGGGAAATGGCCGATTTCTGCAGGGGCAGCGCTGAGATGATCTGTATGGCAAACGAGAATGAGCGGCGGCGGAATCCGCGATTTCAGGTCGGTGACGGCGCCTTTGCCTTCATTAACAATATTCCTTTTTCCATCCTGAATGTGAGTCAAGGCGGGATGAAGATTCAGTCCGTTCTTTTTGACGAGGTTCCGCCCGATCGCATGACCCTGGATATCTTCCTGAGAAACGAAAATTTCTATCTTCAGGATATTCCAGTGCACCTGGTCCGCTTTCGCAAGAACTACGCCAGGACGCCGTTCAGTTCCGCTCAACTTCGCTGCTTCGGTATTCAGTTCGGAGAGTTGACCGAACAGCAGAAAACCCGCATCGATTATTTCATCTCCCAAGCCGCGTCCATTCCGACCTGATTGCTTTTTCGCCGTCTGCGAGGGAGATTTTCCGTCGCCACCCGGTTCGTCTGCTTGCCGCCGCTCTCAATCTCATTTTTTCGATCCCGACCCGGATGGATGCCCATGCCGCGCCATTTTTTTTCGTTCTGCCATCGGATACCGGCATGGGCGGCGTTACCATCAGCCGGGCGCGCGACCAGCTTACCGTTGCGGATCCCTTCGCCTATTTCTTCCTGCACTTCCCGTCAAGATCAGGTTGACAGCCCATAGTGCTTTCCATATAATAATGTACTGAGTTAATTGATTTTTATCGTCAAATGGCGGCGTTACCGGCCATGGCCGGTGACGAAAGGTGCAAGATCAGCTTCATGGCGATTGTCTGGTAACTTACTAATATTGTTTTGATTGTTGAGGAATTGCAGGCCGCTTTTTTGGTCTTGGAACGAATAAACCCATGATCACCCCGAATCCCGATACAACCCGGTTGAAGAGTGCTATTCTCCGGGGTGTTTATGACGAAAACCTCAGGATGAACAATGCGGCTCCTGAGCCCCGGAAGGTGAAAAAAGGCCCCGGGGTCCGTCTTCTCTCCATCATGGCGATGCTTGTGCTGGTGGTCGGCGGTGCCGCGGTGCTTTCCCGGTACATTTCGTCCGGTCATTCCCCCGGCAATGGGTCCTCGACGCCTGTGGCAAAGGTACAGGCACTGGAACCCCTGCCGATCACCACCGTTGAGATGCGGGTTCCGGTGCCCGTGCCAACGCCGACCAGTCACGATTCGTTCATCCTCCAGGCACCCATGGCCGCAACCGCTCCGGTCAGAGAGGATCGGCTGCTCGATTACAGCCTTATTCTCAACAACAACCAGGTCAGTCTCAGTTCGATTTTCGGGCTGGGCGTCCACACCATCGTCATCGATCCTGGGCATGGCGGCATCGATCCCGGTGCGGTCGGGGTGATGGGAACCAAGGAAAAGGATGTGGTCCTGGACATCGCGCGGCGTCTTCGTGATCGCCTTCTGGCCAGCGGCCGCTACAACGTGATCCTGACCCGGGAGGATGATTCCTCGATGACCCTGGCCGAACGAGTGGACAAGGTCAATGCCAGCCATGCCGATCTGTTCATCTCCCTGCATGTCAACGCGCTGCCGCAGAAAAGGGCCAATGTCATCGAAACGTTCTACTACGGCCCGCCCTCTGACGAAGAAACCCTGCAGATTGCCGAACAGGAAAACCGCGGGTCAGGCATCACCGCCAGCGAGTTCGACAGCATGATCAGGAAAATCGGCAATACGTTCAAGGAGCAGGAGTCGGCCAACCTGGCCTCCTCCATCCAACATAGTCTCTTCACGAACGTAAAAAAGTATGATAAGGATACCGCTGACGCCGGAATCAAAATAGCTCCGTTCGTCGTGCTCCTTGGGGTGGACGCTCCGAGCGTTCTGGTCGAAATTTCCTGCATCAGCAAAAAACAGGAAGAGTTGAAACTGAATCTGCCCGCCTACCGCGAGGAAATCACCTCGTTTCTCGCGGAAGGAACAACCCGTTACCTTGCCACGAAAAATTTACACATTGTACAAGGAGAGGAGAATGACCAAAAAGTCCGGAGAAAAAACGGTTGAGGAGAGGATGATTGTCGGAATTGACCTCGGGACCTCACGCAGCGCGATTTCCGCCAGCAACGGCAAGAAGAAATGGGTTGACAGCTATGTGGGCTGGCCGAAGGACTTCATCGCCAGGAAGGTAGTGGGCAAGCCCATTTTGTTCGGCAGGGAGGCCCTGGAGCACCGTCTCTCCCTTGATCTGTACCGGCCTTTGAAAAACGGCGTGATCAAGGAGGGGACCGCCCGGGACGAGGAGGCGGTGAAAGAGCTTATTCATCACCTGATCACCCTGGTCCAGACGAAGGGCGAGGCGGAAAAGGTCAGGGCGGTGGTCGGGGTGCCCGCGGAGTCCTTCAAGGTCAATAAGGTGGCGATCAAGAAGGCGGTGGCTGATTTCGCCGAGTCGCTGCTGGTGGTTTCCGAGCCCTTTGCCGTGGCCTACGGAGTGAATGCCCTGGATAATGCCATGGTCATTGATATCGGCGCCGGTACGGTGGATTTCTGCATCATGCACGGCACCGTCCCTTCCGAGGATGATCAGCGGACCGTTCTCACTGCCGGCGACTACATCGATCAGCAGTTGTTCAATTTTCTGGAAGAGCGTTATCCCCACTCGGATTTCAATATGAACATGATCCGCCGATTCAAGGAAGAGTTCAGCTTCATCGGCGAGCCGGAACGGGCCATCAAAGTGGATATTCCGGTGGACGGCCGGCCGACCAAGCATGATATCACCGAGGAAATGCGACGGGCCTGCGAGAGCATCCTGCCGGCGATTGTCGAGTCCACTCTGGAGCTGATCGCCAAGTTTGATCCCGAATATCAGGACATTATTCGCCAGAACATCATTCTGGCCGGTGGCGGAAGCCAGATCAGAGGCCTGGACGAGTATCTGGAAGGCGTACTCAAGGAATACGGTCCGGCCAAGGTGCAGGTGGTCGACGATCCGCTCTACTCGGGATGCGACGGCGCCCTGGCCCTGGCCCAGGATATGCCGGAAGACTACTGGACCGAAGTCTGATGCCGGACGGCGGAAGACGGATTCTGTTCTTTGGCCAAGGGAAAAGCAAGGGGTTGAGGGGCAAGGGATGCTGTTTGTTTCCTAAGCCCCTAACCCCCTAAAATCCTAAGCCCCTAATCCCCTAAACCCCTATTTCCTCTCCGCCAGCGGGACGAACTTCCGGGCCGGTTCGCCGGTGTACACCTGCCGCGGTCGCCCGATCCTGGTGGTCGAATCTTCCCGCATTTCCTTCCACTGCGCCAGCCAGCCCGGTAGTCTGCCCAGGGCAAACATCACCGTGAACATATTGCTCGGGATCCCGAGCGCCCGGTAAATAATCCCGCTGTAGAAGTCCACGTTCGGATAGAGGTTGCGCTCGATGAAATATTCCTCCTTGAGTGCTATTTCCTCGAGTCTTCGGGCTATATCGAGGAGCGGATCCGAGACGTTCAGCACCCCGAGAATCTCATCGCAGGCCTGTTTGATGATTTTGCCCCGGGGGTCGAAAGTTTTGTACACCCGGTGGCCGAAGCCTGAGAGGCGGAACGGATCGCTCCTGTCCTTTGCTTTGTCGATGTATTTCCGGACGTTGCTGTCATCGGCATAGATGGTCTCCAGCATGTCGATAACCGCTTCGTTGGCGCCGCCGTGCAGCGGTCCCCACAACGCATTGATCCCCGCGGAAATCGCGGCATAGATGTTGACCCCGGCGCTGCCGACGAGCCGGACAGTGGAGGTCGAACAGTTCTGCTCGTGATCGGCATGGAGGATCAACAGCTTGTTCAGGGCGGCAACGACTTCCGGCCGCACCTGGTAAGGGTGCACCGGTTTGTCGAACATCATGTTCAGGAAATTGCCGCAGTAGCAGAGGTCATGCCGGGGATAGACCAGCGGCTGTCCCATGGATTTCTTGTAGGAAAATGCGGCTATGGTCCTGATCTTGGAGATCAGGCGGGTGGAGGTCACATCAAAGTCCACCAGGGGATCGTCGCTCATCTCCGGATAGAAATTGCAAAGGCTGTTGACCATGACCGACAGAATGGACATGGGCGAGGCGTGCGAGGGGAAGTGATCGAAAAAATGGATCATGTCCTCGTGGATCAGGGCAAAACGGCCGATCAGGTCCCTGTATGCTCTGAGTTCCGCTTCATTGGGCAGTTTGCCGTGGAGGAGCAGGTAAGCGACCTCGACAAAGATGCAGTTGTTGGCCAGCTCCTCGATGGCATAGCCCCGGTAGCGCAGGACACCTTCTTTGCCATCAAGAAAGGTGATGGCGCTGGCGCAGGACCCGGTATTCTTATACCCCGAATCCAGGGTCATATAACCGGTTTCCTTCAGCAGGTTGGAGATGTCTATGGCCTTGTCGCCCATGGTCCCTTCGACCAGGGGCAGGGTATATGTCTTGCCGTGCAGTCGGAGCTCCGCAGTGGAATTGTCAGGCATAGTTCTTCCCTTGAGTCTATCTTTTTGGATCAGGCCCGCCAAGGTCATTGACGGGTGGCAAACGGGTCATTACAGTACAGCCCATCCCACGGTTGTCCGGGCGGGAGAAATCCGTCAGCGGCTATCGGTGTTAAATGGATGCTGGGCCCGACAGAAAAGCGGCCGGCCATGCATGATCCGAATTATTCCGGGATAGTAGGGGCAGCGACCCTGTGCAACAATCATTAATATTACCGAATTTCCACGAATAATTCAAGGCGATTGCGGAAAAATGGTCTCAACGGCCCGGAGAGCCGGGTTACGGAGCATTGGAATGATAGCAGGCAGAGGAGAACTTTATGCATGGCGCCTGAGCCGGTTCGTTGACGAGGTGACGGTCTATCCCGTCTCCTGCGAACGGCTGGCGAACGGCCGCTCTGATGAACAGTGGCTGGATGATGTTCTGCGGGGCGGCGCCCGGATCGTGCAGCTTCGCGATAAGGAGTCCGGCGATCGGCGGCTTCTCGCCAAGGCCCGGTATTTCAGGGAGCGGACCAGTGAAGCGGGGGCGCTCTTCCTGGTCAACGACCGGGTGGATATCGCCCTGCTTGCCGATGCCGACGGGGTGCATGTCGGCCAGAAAGACCTTCCTCCGGAAGAGATCGTCCGCCTGGCCCCGGAAATGCTGATCGGGATCTCGTGCAACAGCGAGGAGCAGGCCCGCGAACTGGGCCGCCGGGAACAGGAAGGGCGTGCCGCTTTTTCCTATTTCAATATCGGCCCCCTCTTCCCCACCCGAACCAAGGACGGGTTGGTTGAGTTCATCGGCCCCGAGGCCATCGAGAGGTTTTCCGCGCAGATCGCCGCGCCGTTCACGGTCATGGGCGGGATAAAACTGGAACATGTCCCCCAGGTGGTCGGCCGCGGCGCCCGGCGAATCGCCCTGGTCACCGCGCTCAGCCAGGCGCCGGACATCGCCGCGGAGACCGCCCGCTGGGTAGAGGCCATCACCATGGCCGGGAGAGAAAACCATGAATGAATATGAAAGGCGGCTGAATAGCATCAAAAGTCTCATGGACTATGCCGTCCCTGAAGGACGGCAGGCCGAAGCCGAAGATCTGCTGGACATCTACCGGCATGACCGGATTGCCCTGGAGTTGCTCCAGGAGTTTTACAGTTTTCTGCCGGATGCGCGGAGCGACTGGGTCCGGGAGATCCGGCTGGTTCGCCGCAGGCAGGGAATGTTCCTGCTGGCGGCGATGACCGAGGTCAGCGGCTATCTCTATCTGGTTTCCGGCGAGGGGGTGGAATTTCAGGGAATGCTGGCGGAGGGGCCCTGGGACCGTGATCTGCTGGAATTTTTCGGCTACAGCGACCGCGAACAGTTCAGGGCGGAAAGCGGTTCGCCGGAAGGCTGCCAGGTCTACGAGCCCATGGACAGTGATCAGGATATCTGCCCTTCCTGCCATGTGGCGACCGGCGAACTGCATGAGCTGGGCTGTCCGGTGGAGCTGTGCCCCTGGTGCGGCGGCCAGCTTGTCTACTGCGGCTGCCGCTATGACCGATTGGGGATCGAGGTCCTGGAAAGCGAAGAGGATCTGATCCGGTTCGAGGAAATTCTGAACGAGCAGGGCCGGATTCCCTACTCGCCGGAGCAGCGCCCCTCATTCCTGGACGACGGGCCGGGCGTGCTCATCGACTAAAAAAAGTTTGTCAAGTTCATCAAGTTCATCAAGTGAGCAACTTAGCGTAGGGCGGAACCGCTCCGCGTTCCGTCCTACGCCCCTTCAGCCTTCAGCCTTCAGCCTAACAGCCTAACAGTCTAAACCCCTTCCCCCCTATTCTCCCTTCACCGATTGCAGATACTGGAACAGATCCGAATCCGAGGAGAGGATCAGCGAGGTGTTGTCGGCGATGATGTCGCGGTAGCTTTCCAGGCTCTTCTGAAATGCGTAGAATTCAGGATGTTTGCCGTAGGTCTCGCCATAAATTCGGGTCGCCTCGGCATCGGCCTTGCCCTTGATGGTGGTGGCCTCCATCTTCGCGCCCGATGTTATCTCCCTGAGTTCCCGCTCCACCTTGCCGAGGATCTCCGCCTTCTGCCCCTCGCCCAGCGAACGCTTTTCCGCGGCGATCCGCTTGCGCTCCGAGATCATCCGGTCATAGACCCGCAGACGGACGGTGTCGATATAATTGACCCGCTTGAACATTATGTCAAGCAGCTCGATGCCGTACTGGGGGGTCACCTTGGATGCCGCCTCCAGGACCAGTTGGCTGATCTTGTCCCGGCCCAGGCGCGGCGGGTGGATCAGGTCGCTGGCTGCCTGGCCGGAGATCATGAATTCCGGCGACCAGTCGGAGGAGCGGACGATCTCGATGAGGTCGTTCTTGTTCACCAGGTCCCGGACCGTACCGTCGAGGATGTCGTCGAGCAGGGTCATCGCCCGGGCCTCGCTGCCCACGGCCTGCATGAAGCGCAGCGGGTCCTTGATGCGCCAGCGGGCGGTATTGTCCATGTAGATGAAGGTCTTGTCGTTGGTCGGGATCTGATTGGGGTCGCCGTCCCAGATCAGGATCTTTTTTTCGAACAGGTTTATCTTCTGAATGAACGGCGTTTTAAATTTCAGACCGGCTTCGGTGATGGGCTGCCCCACCGGGGCGCCGAACTGGGTGATGACCGCCTGCCTGCCTTCCTCCAGGACATAAAATCCGTCCCAGACGGTGACGCCCAGGGCGACGACGATGGCCAGCAGTACGAGTTGCACTATTTTTTTCATGGGATTCCGTTGCTTCTCAGGTATTGAATGTGGTTGCTCGTTGTCAGTTTGCGGGCGCCGGGCTTCCCGTCTGAGGAGCCGGGCTCTGCTGCTGCCTTCGGCTCAGGTCCAGAAGCGGCAAAAGCGGCGTCTGCTGACCCTGGTCCATCACATAGACCTGGGCCACGTTGGGCAGGATCTCCTGCATGGCCTCCAGGTACATCCGGCGGCGGGTCACCTCTTCCGCGTTCAGGTATTCGGCCACGATGGAATTGAACCGGGCCGTTTCACCCTTGGCCTGGTTGACCCGTGCCACCGCATAGCCGTGTGCCTCCTCGATGATCTGCTTCGCGCTGCCCTTGGCCTTGGGAATGACCCGGTTGTAGGTCTCCTCGGCCTCGTTGACCAGGCGCTTCATGTCCTGATCCGCCTCGTTCACCTCGTTGAAGGCAGGCTTGACCTGGTCCGGGGGGTTGATGTCCTGCAATTGCAGGGTAACCACCTTGACGCCGGCTTCCAGACCGTCCAGAACCGTCTGCAGTTCACGCTTGGCATTGCCGGCCAGGATCTCCCGGTTGCTGAGCACGTAGTCGAAGTCCATGTTGCCCACTATCCGGCGGGTGACCATCTCCGAGGCGTCGCGGACGGCCTGCGGCACATTCTGCACCTTGAACAGGAAATTGAACGGGTCACTGACGATGTACTGGACGATCCATGCCACGTTGATCACGTTCTTATCGCCGGTGAGCATGAGCGATTCAGACTCAAATCCCTGACGGTCAAAGTCCGACTGCCTGCCCGGGGAACGGGTCCGGAAGCCGAATTCCTCCTTGCGCACCGCTTCGACGTTGACCTTGACCAGGCTCTCAAGGTAGGGGAGCTTGAAATGCAGGCCGGAGGTGGTCGTCCGTTCGTACTTGCCGAAGCGGAGGATTACGCCGACTTCGCCTGGGGCGATCGTGAAAAAAGAAGAGTAAACGACCTGGAAGAGCAGGATCGCGACAATGATCGGGATGATTTTGCCGAGACCGGCAAAGGGATGCTGGGGCTGGTCGGGTTCGCCGCTGTCAGGCGGCCTGTTGCCGCCGTCAGCCTGGCCGGCAAAGGAGTCTCTGATTTTCTGGATGATCGCCGCAAGGATATCCTCGGGCGAGGAGGGCTTTTTTTTCTGCCCCCATGGTGACTGCTGGTCGTTCATGGGCATGGAATTTCCTGAATAGTAGGGTTGTTGAGACTGAAGAGCAAAGGCCGAAGGTCGTGAATCGCAGGGCATGGGGCCATGAGCATCTCACAGCCTTCGTCCTTCAGCATACTGTAATGACCACGCTTTGCAACATTTTTCGAACCGACGGGCATGAATATGATGGGTTATTGTTATGGAAAAACATCAGTTATCCGCGACGTTCAGTTCATTATCCTCTCCGGGTTGACGGCGTCGGAGCGCGCTCTTCACTATTCCGGCCGTCGCGTTGGCCGGTGGTGTTTCCTGGGCCTTACTCCAGGGCCATTGACCAACTGATCAGAATGGCCAGGATGGTCAGGCTGAACAGCTTTTCCTGTAATCCAGCATTGTTGATCATCCCGGCCGGGTTCAGCCGCCGGACCAGGACCCCGAAGACCAGGCCGCAGAGAAAGCCGAACAGGTGCGCGCCGAGATCGGTGCGCTCCCCTTCCGTTCCCAGCATGGCCAGCAATCCGGCGCCGGCGCCGATGGGGACCAGCAGGTTGCGCAAACGGGTCAGCGGGCCGGCCAGCACCTGCAGGCCGCTGAGCAGGCCGATTCCGGCAAAGACGGCGGTGGAAAACCCGACGGACAGGTGGGCCGTGTCCCGGATGGCGATATTGAGAAAGTTACCCAGAGCCCCGCAGAGGAGCAGCAGCAGGGCGGCCAGCCCGTAGCCGACCGTTCGGTTGAGCAGGTGGACGATGAAGCCGCCGATGATGCAGTTGCCGAGCAGGTGCACCTGGTCGGCATGCAGGGTCAGGGCGGTGATCAGCCGCCACCATTCCCCCTGCTCCAGGATCAGGCGGCTGTCGATGGCGCCGCGGGCAAACCAGGAAACATCATCCTGCCAGGGCCCGGTGACCAGGTAAAAGACCGCCAGGCCGCCGATCATCAGCAGGGTGGGCGGGTTGCCGGAATAGCCGAGTTTCTGTGCGGGGGGCGGCCGCTCGGGCCAGCTGCGGTTCTCTTCGAAATAGCTGTCCAGGTGGTGGCGGGCCCTTTCGGCAAATTCGGCCGGCACCCGCAGCTCCAGACTTCGCATTTTCACCGTATGCCTGATCCCCACCGCGCTCAGCACCAGCGAACAGAGCTGCAAGTGCTCTAGGGTGCCGGTGGCGACGACGGGCTCTTCCCGGATCTCAACCTGGTCGGCTTCACTGTGCTGGGGTTCTTCGCGCATGCCTCGATTCGGCTCAAGGGGAAATGGTTGGCTGGCTGAGCAATACTTTTAAGTACGATTCCGGGGAAGGCAATGGTATCATGGCGGCCGGGACGCAAGTCCGGGCATCCGGAACCGGGCAGAACAACGGAGAGGAGCGGGCGGGGAGGATTTTCGCGGCAATGAAGGGATTTCACTACGGCTGGCTGATCGTGGCCGCGGGCTGTCTGTGCATTTTCGCCTGCCTGGGGCTGGGCCGTTTCACCCTGGGCATGCTGTTGCCGGCCATGGGCGAGTCGCTGCGCCTCAGCTATTCCCAGATGGGCCTGATCGGCACCTGCAATTTCTGCGGCTACCTGGTGGCGGTGCTCGGTTGCAGCCGGCTGTTGGCAGTGGTCGGGGCCAGGAACCTCATCGCCCTGTCCCTGCTTCTCATAAGTCTGTCGGCTGCGATGATCGGCCTGGCCCGCGAGCTGGCAACGGTGACCGTGCTCTACACCCTGACCGGCATCGGCAGCGGGGTGGCCAACGTCTCGATGATGGGTCTGGTCACCGCCTGGTTCGGGAGCAGTCTGCGCGGCCGGGCCGCCGGCTTCGTCGTCATCGGCAGCGGCTTCGCCATCCTGCTCTCCGGCCAGGTAATCCCCCTGCTCAACGGGCTGCGGCCCGAGGGCTGGCGGTTGAGCTGGTTCGTACTGGCCGGAGCGGTACTCGCGGTGGCGGTCATCTGCCGGCTGGTGCTGCGCAACCGGCCTGAAGACCTGGGGCTCGCACCGGTGGGCGAGAACCGTGCGCCGGCCCAGACCTCGCCCCAGGCGGTGTTTCGACCCATGAACCGGCGGGTGATCCTCCACTGCGGGCTGATCTATTTCCTGTTCGGCTTCACCTATGTGATCTACGCCACCTTCATCGTCACCGTCCTGGTCAAGGAGTACGGCTTCTCCGAGGAGGCGGCCGGCGGCTTCTGGTCCTGGGTCGGTCTGCTGAGCCTTTTTTCCGGCCCGGTTTTCGGCACCCTGTCCGACCGTCTCGGCCGCAAAGCGGGTCTGATGAGCGTTTTCGCCATCCAGACCCTCTCCTATCTCCTGGTGGGGCTGAAGCTGCAGGGTGCGGCACTCTTTCTCTCCATCGGCTGCTTCGGCCTGGTCGCCTGGAGCATCCCCTCGATCATGATCGCCCTGGTGGGGGACCTGGTCGGCGCGCAGAATACGGTCAAGGCCTTCGGCCTGATCACCTTCATCTTCGGCATCGGCCAGATCCTGGGGCCGTATGTTGCCGGCCTGCTTGCCGAATCCGCCGGCGATTTTTCCGGCGCCTTCCTTCTGGCCGCGGCCATGACGGCGCTGGCAATCTTCATCTCCGCCCGGCTGGGGGGCGCATCTCCTTTTCAAAGCCAAGGGGCTGAGGCGCGCGAACCATGAATACGGGACTCGGGTGGGGCGTAGGGTACGCAGTGCCGGGTCGCCGGCTGGTTGACTTTTGTCTGCCTGGCAAAGATGATGGCGTCGCAAAAAGTCCGATCTACTGCGTTGTGGCGGGTTCGGCCAATGCTCGGCGTACCCTGTGTACGCCTGCGCGTGGCCGAAACCACCACGCCTCGGAGTCTCACTCCGTTCGCTTACCTGTATATCGAACTTTTGTGCTTAGCCATCGGCGGCGCATTTTTATGTTTTTGCGGGTTCAACAAGGATAATCTATAATATTGCGGCGGTGGTATTGATTTTGACTGATGCGACCGGTACGCACCCGAGCGCTGCGTACGCAACACCTGGAATCGGCGGAGTAGAAATGGCGGTAAAGATCAGCAATACATCGATAACCCGGCCGGAAGGCGCAAGAGATCAGGAAATTCCGCTTGAAGGGCTGCCTGCCGCGGTATGGCGCTTTGACCGGGAGGGGCGCTGCCTGTTCGCCTCCGATAATATAGGCAAAGCGCTTCACCTGGAGGCGGAGCAATGCATCGGCAAAACCCTCCGTGAACTCGGCCTTTCCGAGTCGCAGCGCAGGCCCTGGGAGGAGGGCGTCCGGGACGTCTTTGCCAGCGGCTTGCCCTTCGAGATGGAGTTCATTTTCGAGGATACAGAGGGCGCGACGGTCCTGAGCTGGAGCTTCGTGCCCGAGCCGGACGCCCACGGCACGGTTCAGTCCGTTCTCGTCCTGAGCCGGGACATCACCGACCTCATGCGCGCGGAAAAGGGGTTGGGTCTGACCAATTCGCAGTTGCGGGTCAATTTTGAAAATACCCCCCTTGTCGCCGTGCAGTGGTATGATCAGGACGGACGCGTCCGTTACTGGAATCCGGCATCGGAAACGGTTTATGGCTGGAAGGCCCGGGAGGCCCTGGGCAAGACCCTCGACACCCTGATCCTCGCCCCGGAAGACGCCGCCCGGTTCAGGAGGATCATCGACACCGTCCGGAAGACCGGCAGTCCCTCCGCCCCCTACGAGATGCCGATCAGGCGCAAGGACGGCCGGCATGGATGGGTGCTGGCCACCACCTTTGCTATGCCGCTGGGTGATGGGCAGACGGGCTTCGTCTGCATGGACGTCGATATCACCGAGCGCAAGCAGGCTGAAGCGGCCTTGCGCGAGAGTGAGATTAAACTTCGGGCCTTGAGTGACAATCTGCCCGGGGGACTGGTCTACCAGATCGATTCCGGAAAGGATGGCCAGGAGCGCCGTTTCACCTATCTCAGTGCAGGGGTGGAATCCCTGCACGGGATTAGCGCGGCGGAGGCCATGGCCGACCCCATGGCCATTTACGGCCAGGTAGCCGAAGAGGACAGGCAGTTGGTCGCGGCAAGGGAGGCCGCGGCCTTGGCCGCCATGCAGCCTTTTTCCGCCGAGTTCCGGGTGCGGCTCCCCGGCGGGGAGACCCGTTGGCGGCATTTCAGGTCGGCGCCGCGCCGGCTGGACAACGGCCATCTGGTCTGGGATGGAATCGAGATCGACATCACCGAGCGCAAGCGGGCGGAGAAAACCTTGCGGGAAAGCGAGGAGCGCTACCGCGCCATCGTCGAGAACACCACCGAGTGGATCTGGGAGATGGATGCGACCGGCCGGCATACCTTCACCAATCCCATGGTCACGTCCATCCTCGGCTTCAGCCCGCGGGAAGTTCTGGAACAGGACTTTTCGACCCTGCTGCATGAGGAGGATTCAGCCGTGGTCAATGAGCGTTTGCCGCAGCTCATCGCCGACCGGCAGGGCTGGCGGGGCTGGGTCCTGCGCTGGCGGCACAAGGACGGCGGCTATCGCTTCCTGGAGAGCAATGCCAGGCCCATCCTGGATGAGGCGGGTATGCTGCTTGGTTATCGCGGGGCGGATCGGGACATCACCGAGCGGATGGAACAGGAGGAGGCATTGCGCCACAGTCAGGCTCTGCTCCAGGGCGTATTCGAAGGCACTGACGACTGCATCTTCGTCAAGGACGGGAACGGCCGGTATGTCCTGCACAACGAGGCCTTGCGCAAATTCCTGGTTCGGCTGCTCGGCGACGCCTTTCCGGCGGACGGCATTGTCGGCAAGCGCGACCATGATTTCCTGCCGGCGGATATTGCGGACCGCCTGGCGGCTAATGATGCCGAGGTCAGGAAGTCGGGCAGGCCTTTGACCGTTGAGGAGAGCTTCCTGCTTGAAGGTCAAACCCTGAATTATCTGAGCCGGAAATTTCCCTTTGCCCTCTCCGCCACGGCCGAACCGGGCATCCTGGGGGTCGCCCGGGATATCACCTGCCGTAAACGCGCCGAGGAAGAGCAGAACAAGGTGCGGGCGTAAATGCTCCAGGCCCGAAAAGTCGAATCGGTCGGGTGTTGGCGCGGTTCCATTGTTGTTCCGGTTGACGCGAATGTGGAGAGGCTGGTCAGTTGTGGCGGGCGGGTTGCCGGTGCTGGAGAATTTTGCGGATGTCCTTTCTGGTCACCTGGGCATTGTCCCGTTCATAGAGGTAGACGATGCAGTCCGTGCACACATTGAAAACGTAGTGGAAATCGCACGTTGACCGGGCAATCTCCCAGCAGTGCCCCTCCGCCGGATGCCGGCCCGTGCAATACTCGTAGACATTGCAGTGGACGGCCGGGCCGTTTTCCATCGCGGTAATTTGTTCCATGACGCCTCTCCTGTAGATGAGTTAATGCGATCTGAACACTATATCGGGAAGGTCCGTGGCTTATTGCGGACCCACAGCTCGTACTACCGGGACTTCGGCGTAAGGATAGCAAAAAGGATGCCACTCGTTACCATTTTGTTCTTCAGGTTTAACCCATTGGGATAGCGTTTTTTTCTCGGTTCATTGCGCGCTTTCTCCTTACGCGCCTGTTTGGAATCGCTAAGGAAACCGTTAACTGTGATTAGCAGTGTTAACGGTACGTGTTATAGGACGGTGGTAGAGTTTGTTCCGATGCTATCGGAATTTCCTGTGCAAGAGCTGGAGGAGCCCCTGCAGGAGCACCAAGGGAGTGGGCGGACAGCCGGGAATGGTCATGTCCACCGGGATGACGTTCGCCACCGGGCCGCAGGAGGCATAGGTGACGCCGAATTCACCGCCGTTTGCCGCGCAGTCGCCCATGGCCACCACCAGCTTCGGCGCCGGGGTGGCCTGGTAGGTGCGGATCAGGGCCGCCTGCATGTGCCGGGAGACCACGCCGGTGACCAGGAGCAGATCGGCGTGGCGGGGCGAGGCCACGAAATGGATGCCGAAACGCTCAATGTCGTAGAAGGGATTGTTGAGGGCGTGCATCTCCAGTTCACAGCCGTTGCAGGAACCGGCGTCCACCATCCGGATCGCCAGGCTGCCGCGGAATCTGGCGGCGATCTCCTGTTTGAAGGCGGCGCCCAGTTGGGCGATTTCCTTTTCAGGCGCGGGCACCGGCTCAGTCAAGGTGCCGGTGCGGAGGATTTTTTCAAAGCAGCGGATCATGGAATCTTCTCAAATAGAGCTCTTGTGTGGGTAGGGTGGAACGCGACAGCGGTTCCACCTTTTCGCTGTGGTCTCCTTCATTGGCGAACCTTTCCGAATTCCACCCTTACGACTTTCTTCCCTTTCAACCTCGAATGTTTGTTACTTTTCTTTGCTTGCCCAAAGAAAAGTAACCAAAAGAAAGGGCACCCTGCCACTCGCCGTGTGAATAACACTGCTGGTCCTGTCGGAGTCTCCGCTTCGCTCCGCTTACCTGACTGCCCTGCGCTCCTCGAAGCTGTCGGGATTTTGCAAACTCGCTACGCTCCACGGTGATTACCTCGTTCGGAGACATAAGGGTCGAGCCAGCACGAATAAATTCAAATGCATTAAGGCAAATGCCGTCGGCAAGGTCGACAAACAGTGAAAAATTCCTTTCGGCAGCTTCTCCGGTGTTCGGCAAGTGTCAATGGGTAAGGCAACGCTTTCGCGTTGCAATTGCCCTCTTTCAGGGGGCTTTCAAATGCCAACTGTCAAGAATAAAGATTTGACCCTCTTTTCGCCTCTTTTCGCTCTCTTTTCGACTTTCATCTGCTCAAGCCGTTTGTTCGATCTTCAGTTTTTCTTTGATATATTTCCGTATATCTTTCACGAGCTCATCGAATTCAGAGCGATGAATACGTTTAGATTCGAAATCGATCTTCACGTCCTGCAGGAATTTTTCAAAATCAATATTCTGCTCGCATAACTTGTTGATAGTCTCCCAGTCGAGAGTGTCCCTTCCACGCGCAGGATAAAGTATGTTGGAGCTGTCGATGTCACTAGGGTCGAGTTGAATTATCCCGATTCCGAAAGAGGATGCAAGGCGCTCGAGCTCTGCAAGAAATTCATCTTCCTGCAATATGTCTGCTGCAACGAGGTAGCCCTCATGAGCCCAAGAGGAATTCGATACGGCTTGGAAATAGGCTTCCCTGTAGTTCGCTTTGCTTAAGCTCTTCTTCAATTCGAAAGAGAAAAGTCGAAGCGAGTTATTGTCTGATAGGCGATTAAACTCAATGACGTCTGGACGCCAATCGTCGAGCGGAAGATAAAAGCCGACCATGTCGGGATGAATCCACTCATTGTACCCTGAACGCTGTGACTTCTCGTGAAATATGGTTTTCGTGAAGATCGACCGGCCGCGGTTGAATGTTGGATTCGCATATGCAAAATATGTCAGCAGAGGGTGCAGGTCGCGCTCGCTATATTCAGTTTTCTTCTCCTTGCGCCTTGTCTGCTCCTTCTCAATTTTTTCCACAGCGTTGGCTGGCAGTTCTTCAGCACGATTTTTCAGAAAGAAACGTGCTGGGCGGCTACCAACTTTCATGAATCTCGAATCAACGTTATCGCGTACGTCGACATAAAGCTGGGCTCCGAGGCTCTGCCACGGCGTTTTGCCTGAGGTCTTAATCTTTTCTGTAAGACCCTTCCCTTTTCCAACCTGCCAGACTTCTTGATAGGTCAAAGGGTTGGTTGCCACCTTGAGCACGTCATATGCTAAATCAAGAAACGAGTACATTGCCATCGTTTATCCCACGTTTTTCGTTTTAGTGATCAAACAATAATAACTTGCTGCGTGGTACTGCACCCCGGATTCTGATGGATACCCACCTTGCCCACCATCTTACAAATCATGCCCAGCATACGACCCGTTCACCGACTTGTTGCAGACCGGAAAATCGGGAACAATATTCTCATCTATCAGGTCTTGAAAGATAACTTTTCCTCCCCCTGCTGAAACAACCTTGCTGACCCGTTTATAATATAGCCCCAAGGATTGACCTGGATTGCGGGCACTTATTTTGCATCGTCAATAATCTGCTGAAGGGTCTTCTGCATTGAGGCTATCCGCGTTGAACATATGTAGAAAATTTCCTCAGCATCGACATCAAAGTAGCGGTGGCTAATAACATCCCGCAAACCCTTGGCTTTTTTCCAGTCGACCTGAGGGTATTGCGACAACAAAACACCGCCAGTGATCTTGTCCAGATTTTTCAGCCCCTCGCCAATGGCAATCAACAACATGCAAATGCTGTCGAGCTTTTCCAAGCCGGATGATGACGACGTAAAATCGTCCACTGATTGCACCGGTGCAAACCTCTGCAAGATGGTCGACGTCGCGGCATGAAGCTGGCGCAGAATCTCCAGGACAAGGGCCTTGTCATACATAGAGCGCTTCCTGGTCAATTCTGTTTTTCAGGAAAGCATTCATCTTCTTCCGATATCGGACAATATCCACAGGGCAGTGCAGTTGTTCCTCCAGTTCCTGCTTGATGCCGATGAGCAGGAAGATATCCGGCGTCCCAAGTTCGACCACTATATCGATGTCGCTGCTCTCGGTCATGCTGTTCCTGGCCGCCGAGCCGAAAAGGCCAAGTCTGACAATCTGGTATCGATCTTTATTTATTTCCCTGAATTTACGCAAATATTGTATGATCTCGTCTCGCTTCATCCCTTTGCTCCCGGGTTCTGTTCCTGCCATATCGCACAGCCCCTTGCCCCATCCAACATTCTTCAACTCTTCAAACCATAACAAAAAAGGCCCGGCCGCTGCAAGGAGGTCCACGTTTTTTGGAAGGAATAACGAGGAATAACGTCCATAAAATTATAAACTTTTTTCACCGCCGCACAGCTCACAGGTCATGTCCGGCATAGGACCCATTCACCGATTTGTTGCAGACAGGGAAGTCCGGGACGATGTTTTCGTCGATCAGGAGTTCCAGGGCCGGCCAGTTGAGCCAGCTCGGGTCTCTGGGGAAGTAACGCAGAACTTTGCTCTCGGCATCCAACCGCAGGAAGCAGACGATCTCTCCGCGCCAGCCTTCGACCAGGCCCAGTCCTTCGCATTCCGTTCCCGAAGGTGTGCAGGGGACAACTATTTCTCCTTCAGGCAGGGTTTGCAGCAACTGGTCGATGATGCTTAAGGAAACGAGGATCTCGTCGCCCCGCACTTGGACCCTTCTGGCCACGTCGCCTTCGAAATAGGCGGGTACCTCGACGGTGAGGCGGTCGTAGGGCGGGTAGGGGGCGTCGCGGCGCAGGTCGTCCTGCAGGTTGCTGGCCCGGCCGACATAACCGAGAGCGCCCAGGCGGCGGGCAATATCCGGGTCCAGGATGCCGGTTTCACGTAGCCGGTCCTGCAGGGAAGGGTATTCCATCAGATAGGGCAGCAGTTCGCCCACCTCGCGTTGCAGCCAGGCGGCCTCTTTCAGCAATGCTTGCACCTGGGGTGCGGCCAGGTCGCCGGCCACCCCGCCGGGAACGATCCGGTCCATCAGCAAGCGGTGGCCGAAGGAGGCAAGGCTCTGCCGCTGCCACAGCTCCCGCATGCGGCCGAACTGGGCAAAGGCAAAGGAAAAGGCGACGTCGTTGCAGACCGCGCCGATGTCGCCCAGGTGGTTGGCGATCCGTTC
>QZJD01000083.1 GCA_003604995.1 Desulfobulbus sp.
GTCGCAAAAAGTCCGATCTACTGCGTTGTGGCGGGTTCGGCCAATGCTCGACGTACCCTGTGTACGTCTGCGCGTGGCCGACACCACCACGCCTTGTATGTCGAACTTTTGTGCTTAGCCATCGGCGGCGTATTTTTATGTTTTTGCGGGTTCATCAAAACTTATGTGGTCGTATGTCTCTATAAGACTTACGGGACCCATAGGTCTCAGGCGACCCATACAACGACCAGTAACGATCGATCATGACCGAACGACTCCGCTGTTTCACCGCCTATGATATCCGGGGCCGGGTGCCCGCCGACCTCGACCGGGAGATCGCGCGCCGGATCGCTCTTGCCTTCGCTGATCAGTTCAGCCTGCGCAGGGTGGCGCTGGGGCGTGACATGCGCCTGACCAGCCCGGCGTTCGCCGCCGCCATCACCGAGACCTTGACCGGCTGCGGGGTGGATATCGTGGACATCGGCCTGGCCGGAACGGAAGAGGTCTACTATGCCGTGCAGAGCGGTGAGGCCGCAGGCGTGGACGGCGGGATCATGATCACCGCCAGCCACAATCCCGCCGACTACAACGGCATGAAACTGGTGCAGCGCGGCGCCCGGCCGGTGAGCCGGGACTCGGGTCTTGTGCAGATCGAGCAGAAGGCCGCCTCCATCGACTGGTTCAGGGAGCGAGTGCAGGCGTCCTCGGTGGCCGGGCGCCCTGGCCGGCACGAGCAGGTGTATGACAAGAGCGGCTATGTGGCCCATCTCCTCTCCTTTATCCAGCCGGAACGGCTGCGGCCCCTGAAGCTGGTGGTCAATGCCGGCAACGGCTGCGCCGGGCCGGTGGTCGATCTGCTGGCGGAGCGGCTGCCTTTCACCTTTATCAGGCTGCAGCACGAGCCGGACGGTACCTTTCCGCACGGGGTGCCCAACCCCCTGCTGCCCGACCGGCGGGAAGCGACGGCCGGCGCGGTCCGGGAACACGGCGCTGACCTCGGCATCGCCTGGGACGGTGATTTTGACCGCTGTTTCTTCTTTGACGAAACAGGGCGCTTCATCGAAGGCTACTATCTGGTGGGCCTGCTGGCCGAGGCCATGCTCAAGCTCCAGCCCGGCGCGACCATTCTGCACGATCCGCGCCTGGTCTGGAACACCCGGGAAATCGTCCTGGCCGCCGGCGGCCGGCCGGTGCAGAGCCGCACCGGCCACGCCTTCATCAAGGAAAAGATGCGGGAGATGGACGCGGTCTACGGCGGCGAGATGTCGGCGCACCATTATTTTCGCGACTTCGGCTACTGCGATTCCGGCATGCTGCCCTGGCTCCTGGTCTGCCAGCTCCTCAGCGAATCAGGCCGCGGCTTCGCCGAGATGGTCAACGACCGGATGGCGGCCTACCCGGTGAGCGGCGAGATCAACTCCATCGTTGCCGACCCGGCCCGGGTGATCGAACGGGTACGGCAGCAGTACGGGACCGGCGAGATCGATCTGACCGACGGGCTCGGCGTCGCCTTTCCCGACTTCCGCTTCAACCTGCGTTCCTCCAATACCGAACCGGTACTTCGGCTCAATGTCGAGACCCGCGGCAACCGGGCGCTGCTGGAGGAAAAAACCGGAGAGCTGCTGGCCCTGATCCGGGAAGGAGCCTGACCATGGCATGGACTGAACCCTCCTTCAGGCGTCAACCGCGACCGGCAAATCCTGCATCATTCTTCCGCACTGAGGTGCAACCGTGATCATTCAACCCGTGATTCTCGCCGGCGGGACAGGTACCCGGCTCTGGCCGCTGTCCCGCGAACTGTATCCCAAGCAGCTGCTCAACCTTATCGGCAGCCGCTCCCTGCTGCAAACCACCCTGGAACGAGTGCGGGCCCTGCCCGCCGCCCTTCCGCCCATCGTGGTGGCCGGCGAGGAGCACCGGTTTCTGACCAGGACCCAGATCGAAGAGCTGAAACTCTTTCCCGAGTATCATCTTTTGCTGGAGCCGGTTGGCCGCAACACCGCTGCCGCGGTATGCGGCGCGGCGGTGTACGCCCGGCAGCATGTGGGTGAGTCGGCAATTCTGCTGGTGCTGCCCGCGGACCATCTGATCACTGATGCCGCCGCATTCGATGCGGCGGTGGCGCAGGCCTGCCTCTTGGCCGAGGAAGGCAACCTGACCACCTTCGGTATTGTGCCGAGCCGACCGGAAACGGGATACGGCTACATCGCCCGCGGGGAAGGCCACCGGGTGCGCTCCTTTGTTGAAAAGCCCGATCTGGCAACCGCCGAGGAGTATGTCCGCAGCGGTGTCTATCTGTGGAACAGCGGGATGTTCGCTTTCCAGGTGGCCACCCTCCTTTCCGAGCTGACCGCGTATCAGCCGGCCATCGTGGAGCAGATGACCGCGGCGGTAGTGCAGGGCCGGCAGGACGGGCCGTTCTTCCGTTTTGCCAAGGAGGCCATGGAGAAATGTCCGGATGATTCCATTGATTATGCCCTCATGGAAAAGACCGGCCGGGCCGCGGTGGTCGAGGCGGACATCGGCTGGAGCGATATCGGCTCGTGGCGGGCACTGTGGGAGCTGGCCGAGAAGGATGCGCACGGCAACGTGGTCAGCGGCGACGTGATTCTCGAGGATGTGCGCAATTCCCTGATCCGGGCCGAGCACACCCTGGTCGCCGCGGTGGGTTTGCAGGATACCATGGTGGTGGAGACCGCCGATGCCGTTCTGGTGGCGCCGATTTCCCGATCCCAGGATGTGAAGAAAATCGTCAACCATCTCAAGCAGAAGGGCCGCGATGAGTTTCATATCCACAAGACCGTCTATCGTCCCTGGGGAAGCTATACGGATCTGGAGGCGGGCGAGCGGTTCAGGATCAAGCGGATCACGGTGAACCCGGGCGCCAAACTCTCCCTGCAAATGCACCATCACCGCCATGAGCACTGGGTGGTGGTCAGGGGCATGGCCCGGGTAACCAACGGCGAGAAGGTCATCCTCCTCGACGAAAACAAGTCCACCTTCATCACCGCCGGCGAACGACACCGTCTGGAAAATCCGGGCTCCATTCCCCTGGAGCTCATCGAGGTGCAGATCGGCAGCTACCTGGAAGAAGATGACATCGTCCGGTTTGACGATGAGTACGGGCGCGAGGAGCAGGCGAAACAGTCATAAAAAAAACCGGCGTTTAGCCGGTTTTTTTGGGTAACATGCCGGAAAAGCGTTTATTTCCTGGCAAGAAAGCTCAGACCGTCACCCTTTTTTTTTTCGGCTTCGGGAAACTGCTGATGAAAGGCCTCCACATACCGGTTGATGACCCGGCGGTCTTCCACCGATGCGTGAAAAAATTCGATGCCGTTATGAAACATGCCGTCCGGGTAGGGCTTGCAGTGGGCAATCCGGCCCATGACGTCCACCAGCTCGTCTTCCAGACCCAGAGTGATCATGACCTGCTGACCGGCCTGCAGGGGCACATGGGTTTCCATGAGGATGCCGCCGACGCTGATGTTCAGGGTGCGACCCATGCTGTACTCGCCCTGCACGCCCTGTTCGTCCACCACGATATAATCAAGAAGATTCAATGATTCCGGTCGGATATAGCGCCTGCGTTCACTGTTGCTCATGTGGATACCTGTGCTGCGTGTCAAGGATGAGGAAGGTGCACGGTTGTTGACATCTTGTTAATGACTCTACATTGCTCGATTTTTTTTGTCAAACATTGATGACCCCGTAAAAATTAAAAACACCGGGCATTCGCCACTGTGATTTCAGCAAGTTATAAGGGCCGCGGCGTCGTAATCGCATTTTTTGCGATTAGGACAAACCCCGCAAGGGTCTGTACGTTAAATTCATTGGCAGCGGGAAACTTGCTTGTTTGATTGCCGACCTGGTTTTCTGATGAAAATTCGTACAGATTATTAACTAATTGACATTCGGTGCCACATAAGTGTAAGAAAATTAGAGGCATGGAAAATACTTTTTTTCATGCATGTCCCTGGGCAAGTCTCCTTATCCGGACAAAGCAGATAATTCGGCCAGGGCGGTTTTCCTGTAAAAAGGCTTGGGGGTACGAGGGGGAACATGTCTTTTCGGATCAGCGTGCTACTGTCCATTCTCACGTCGGTTTTCTGTCTTTTTCCCGCCGCGGGCTGCAACAGCCTCAAAGGTTCAAAGCCCATCGCTCCGATCCGCGAATATGAAA
This sequence comes from Desulfobulbus sp., assembly GCA_003604995.1. Taxonomy (GTDB): domain Bacteria; phylum Desulfobacterota; class Desulfobulbia; order Desulfobulbales; family Desulfobulbaceae; genus UBA10518. The sequence continues at coordinate 4,160 of QZJD01000083.1, forward strand.
AGATGATCGTCGGCAACCTCGAGGCCGATTACGTGGGAACCCGGAACTGCCTGGCTGCCTGCCATGAGCACGACCGGCTCCGGCAGTACTTTGATGCCAGCACCATGGGCGTCCAGTTGCGTAAGGAATCAGGCATGCCGCTGGTGGACTGCGAATCCTGCCACGGCCCGGGCAGTCTGGCTATTCAGGGATTGACCCCGGAGCTGGTGGAGCAGAACGCCAGACTGGGCATGAAGACCGCCTGCGACTTCAAGACGCTCATCGATCTGAAAAACCTGCCCGCGCCGGCCCAGTCGCTGACCTGCCTCAAGTGCCACTCGGCCAACGCCACCTTCAATCTGCACAACTGGAACGCCGGTTCCCATGCCATGAACGAGGTGTCCTGCTTTGACTGCCATGATGTCCATGCCAGCCCTGATCTGAAGGTTACGCCCAAGGCTTCGGACCGTCTCTGCTTCACCTGTCATCAGAGCGCCCAGGCGGAATTCGCGCTGGTGAGCCATCATCCCCTCAGGGAAGGCCGGATATTCTGCGTCGACTGTCACGACCCGCACGGCGGCTTCTCCGGCTCTCATCTGAAGATGGACGACGTGAAGGAGACCTGCATCCAGTGCCATCCGGACAAGAGGGGCCCCTTCCTGTACGGGCATGCCGATGTGGTCGAGGATTGCCTGAATTGTCATACCCCGCATGGCTCCATCAATTCCCCGCTGCTGTCCGCCCGGGAACCGTTCCTCTGCCTCCAGTGCCATCAGGGCCATTTCATCAACCGTCCCGACGGCACTCCGATATCGCCGGCCTCGGCCCGGGCAATGTACACAAGGTGTTCGGACTGCCATTCCCGGATCCATGGTTCAGATACCCCGTCGGCATCGGGCCAGGGGAGGTTCACCCAATGAGGAGCTGTACCCTGTCCGCACGACTGCTGAAGGTGGGCTGGCTCTGTCTTCTGCTCGGCGTCGCGCTTCCCGCCGCGGGTCGAGCCGAAAAGCTGCCCGCCGACGCGACGGCCGAGGGCTCGTTCTATCTGGGCTACCGGTGGGTGGTTGACGATGACACCGGCAAGGCGGCGGAATTCCAGTACCCCGGCTCGTCCCTCACCCTGGGCATCGATACCCTGGCCTGTCCGCTGCCGCACCGCTACCACCTGCATGCCGAGTATCGCAATGAGAAGGACTGGTACATGGATGCCGGCTATGCCTACAAGGACCTGCTCATGTTCCGGGACTTGCTGGTGGGGGTGCGGCACAACCTGGACCATTATGATTACCTCCTGCCGGGAGCCCCGCCGTCCCTCAGCTACAATGATCGAAACCCGGACGACGACTATTTCGTTGATTTCGCCAGCAATCTGTTTTTCCTCAGGCTGAAGGCTCCGGACTTCCCTCTGCACACCTTTCTCAAGCACCGGCGGGTGCAGCGGGACGGTGATATTCAGCAGCGGTTTCTGCTCGGCTCCTTCGGCAACCTCAGCATGACCTCCGAGACCCGGGCGATCGACTGGGTGGCCGATACGGTCACCCTGGGCGCCAACAGTCATCTGGGGCCGGTGGAGATGGAGTATCAGTACGAGTATTCCGAGTTTGATCCGGGTGGGGGGAGTGTGCTGGACGATTCCTATCCCGCCGCCTTTGGCCGACCGGCCGACATCTATCCCCATGACGTCGTTCCCGAGACGGAGTCCACGGCCAACACCCTGAAAATGCACACTTCCTATACCGGCGGGGTCGTAGGGGCGGCGACCTTAAGCAATCTCGAAGAAAAAAACAATTACAGCGGAACAGAGGCCGGGATCTGGAAGGGGGCCGTTGATTTCCGCTGGCTGCCCGATCCGGTCATCGGCCTTTTTTTTAAATACCGGCACAAGGACCTCGATCTGGACCAGACCGACATGCTGCGACTGATCGGTGCGGCCAATATCCTCACCTATCCCGTGCGCCAGGGGGTTTCCTACGACAAGGATCAGTTTTCGCTGGCCGCCCGCTACAAGCCGCTCAAGCGGTTGACCCTGCTGTCATCCTATGAATTTGCGACCATTGAGCGCAAGGATGTGGACGATTGGGAGGTTCTGCCCGAAGGCACCGATACGCATACCCTCAATCTGACCGCTCAAACAAGACCCTTTGCCTCCCTCAAGCTGAAGGGGCAGTACGAGTACAAGTCCGTCGATGACCCGGCCTATAACACCGAACCCGAGCAGTCCAACCAGTTGCGGCTCAACGCCACCTACACGCCGTTGCCCTGGTTGACCGCCTTTGTTGATTACGTACTGACCGAAACCGAGCGCGAAGATCTCCGCTATCTGAATGCGCTGTCCCGGGTTCTTCTGGAAGGGGGCGGGCGGGACGGCCGCAGCGACCGGCTGACCGCCAGTCTGTCCTGCTCGGTCTCGGAAAAGGCCACGATAACCGGCAGCTGGACGTACAGCCGCTGGGATGTGGAGCAGGATCTTTCCTTTGCCCAGTGGAGCGGCACGGGCACCGGGCTGCCGTTCATCGATTTCGGTTCCCCCTACAGCGACCAGGCCAACTCCTTTTCCCTGTCTTTCCAGTATGTTCCCAGGGAAGACATCACCCTCACCTCCGAGGTGGTCCACACCCTCTCCTCCGGAGAATTCACGCCTGACACGGGCCTGCCCCTGGCCTCCTTTTCGACCATGGACGCCACGGAAACGCTGTTTTCCGTTGAACTCGCCAAAAAAATGCCCCGGAACTGGGAGGTCGGGCTCAGGTTCTATTCGGACACCTATGACGACGAGAGCGGCGCCGTGCTGGACGGCGAGCTGTTCGTTACCACCCTTACCCTCAAACGGTACTTCTAAGGTGCTGACCGGCACTCGTTCCCGTCTTCGGCCGCTGCTGGCGCTCCTGCTTTTCCTGGTGGCGCCGTCCCAGAGCCTCGCGGAATTGCGCGTCGGCGCGATCATGAGCGGCGACATTCCCTATTACCGGGAAATGCACGAGTCCTTTGTCAGAGAACTGCACGCCCTGCTGCCTGCCGGGGAAAAAGTTGAGATCATTCCGCAGCGACCTTTCCCCGATCCCATCGCCTGGAGCAATGCCGCCCGCAAATTGATCGCGCTGGAGGTCGATCTGGTCGTGGCGTACGGCGAACCGGCCGCCCGGGCGGTGGAGCATGAGAAAAGCGGGGTGCCGCTCCTGTACGCCGGGGTGTATGATCCGGAGCACGCGGGGCTCAAAGGAAAAAAGATGACCGGCTGCGGCTTCAAGGTCCCTCTCTCCAGCCTCCTGCGATATTTTAAGCAGTTGAAGAGGGTGGATTCCCTCACCGTTGTCTTCAGCGGCATCGAAGACGATTCGGTCCGGCAGAAGGAAGAGCTTCGCGCACTCACCGCGACGCAGCATATTCAATTGAAGGAAATCGATATCAGGGTGGTGGCGGATCTTGATCAGCTGCGATCCCTGAACGAAACCGATACCGTGTTTGTCACCGGCAGCGCCCTTTCCCACCTCTGGCTTGCCCAGATCCTCGATATCCTGCGACAGAACAAGGTGCCCATGGGGACAATATTCCCCGACTCCGAGGGCGGCGGAGTGCTGATCACCCTTTATCAGCCCCCCCGGGAACAGGGAAAGATGGCGGCATCGATGGCGGCAAGGATCCTGCGCGGTGAAGAGCCCGCCGCCATTGACCCGGCGGTGCAGCGGGACACGGAGCTGGTCTTCAATCTGGTGCAGGCCCAGCAGCTGGGCATCACCTTTCCCCTTCAGTTGATCGTCGAGGCGACAAGGGTCATCAAATGAAGCGGATGTTTCCTGGGGCGCAACGCAGTTTGGCGGGGCATATCGCGCTTGTCCTTTTCTGCCTGCTGGCGCTGGCCCTGCCGAAGTCGACGGCGGCCCAGCAGCGCGAGACGCTGCTCCTGGGGATTGAACCGGAGCACAATATCTTTGACCAGGTGGAGCGCTACCGCGTGCTCGCGGAGTACCTTTCCGATCAGCTGGGAATCAGGGTGGATCTGACCATCATGAGCCGCTACGGCGAGGTGATCAAACGGTTTCGGGACCGCCAGCTCGACGGCGCGTTTCTCAGCCCCTATACCGCCGCCCTGGGCATCCGGCAGCTCGGTCTGCTGCCGGTGGCCAGTCCCGTCAATCTGAACGGCGAAGCGGCCTCGAGGGGATATATTTTTGTTCGCGCGGACAGCGGGATCCAAAGCGCGGCCGACATGCGCGGCAAGAACATGGTCTTTGTCGACCCCGCCACCATGGAAGGGTATCTCTATCCCAGGACGTATCTTCACGAGCAGGGTGTAAAGAGCCTCGATACCTTTTTCAGCCGCTATTCCTTTGCCGGAAGCCATGCCTCGGTGATATTTGCGGTCCTTGACGGACGGGCCGATATCGGCGCGGCCAAGGACACGGTCTATGATAAAATGGTGGGGCAGGACCCCTCCATGGGCCAGGAACTGCGGATCATCGCCCGATCGCCCAAAGAGCCGGAGGTTACCCTCTGTCTCACAAAAGAGTTGCGCGCGGAACTGAGGGAGAAAATCAGCGAAATCCTGCTGCACATGGAGACCACCTCCAGGGGGAAAAGAGTGCTCAAGCAGTTTGAGGCGCTCCGCTTCATTGAATCGAATCCGGCTGATTTCGCCACCATAGAAGAGATGGCGGAGGAGGCGGGGATCCCCCTGGATGCCCGGGACGCCGACGGATGAAGAAAAAGATCATCATATCTTTTCTCTCGCTGTTCCTCCTGTTTTTCGCGGGGATTGTCATCACGCTGTACATCGTCGGCAAGACGACCGCCAATCTCAACTCCCTGCTCGCCTTGCACAAAGTGGAGATCATCAGGCAGGACCTGGTGATCAATGTGCAGAACGTCCAATCCAACCTGTATACCACCGGCACCCTCTTCGGCAAGGAGCTGGACATCATCGTCGACAACGTCCTCAAGCTCCAGGACCGAGTCCTTTCCTGCAATGACTGCCACCATAATCCCCCCGTCGCCCAGGGGCTCGCGGAACTCGAGGAACTGACCGAGCAGTACAAGGAAGCCCTCAGCTATTTTATCACCTCCACCGCCGATACGCAGAGAATTGAACGGCTGCAGGCGGTGGCGGCGGATATTGGCGACACGATCATCGCCAGGTCGCAGGACATGGCCCTGACGGCCAACGAAGCCCTGCGCCGCAAAACCACTGATGCGTTGGAAAAGGTCAATAATTCGCGAAAAATTTTGGCATACACCCTGCTCTTTGCCCTCTTTGTGGTTGTCGGCATCTCCTTTTACCTGATCAGAAGCATCACCCGGCCGGTCGCCGAACTGCTGCAGGCAACCCGAAAGATACGCCAGGGCGAGTTGGGGTATGTGTCCTCCTTCGGAGGGGAAGCGGAATTCAAGGAGTTGATAGCCTCTTTTAACGACATGAGCCTGATCCTGCTGGCAAACCACGAGAACATTCTCGCGCAGATGGCTCGCAATCAGACGATTCTGCAGTCAACCACCGACGGTTTTGCCCTGGTCGATGATCACGGCAGGATCGTTGACGCCAACCCATCCCTCTGCCGGATGACCGAGCTGGGCCGCGAGGCCCTGCTGGTCATGCATTTTGCCGATCTGCTGGATCTGGGGGGCGGGTTGTCGGCGGAGAGCCTGCTTGCCCGTATCCGCGAGGCCGGCTCCCTGGTCTATCAGGTCGACGTGAAGGCCGGAGACGGCGGGACGGTTCCCGTGGAGGTCAGTGCAACCTATGTGGAGATGGAGGGCAACGGCAGCTATTTCTGTTTTCTCCGGGATCTTTCGGAGCGCAAGAAGATGGAAACCGAGTTGATCAAGGGCCAGAAGCTCGAGTCCCTGGGCGTTCTTGCCGGCGGCATTGCTCATGATTTCAACAATCTGCTCACCGGCATCATCGGCTATATCGACCTGACCCTGCGGACCCTGACCCCGGGCGAGAAAAATCACGGTTGGCTGGAGAACGCCAAGAAGGCATCGGCGCGCGCCCAGGGCCTGACCCAGCAGCTTCTCACCTTTTCCAGGGGCGGCGAACCGGTGAAATCGCTCGTGCAGGTAAAGGAGTTGCTGGAGGAGTCGACCCGGTTCGTCCTCAGCGGTTCCAATGTCAAATGCGCCTATCGCATTGCCGACCATCTCTGGGCGGTGAACGCCGACAAGGGGCAGATCAGCCAGGTCATCCAGAATATTACCCTGAACGGGGCGCAGGCCATGAGCCAGGGTGGAACGATCACCGTTGCCGCTGAAAATTACGAGGCGCCCCTGGATAATCCCCATAACCTCGCCCCGGGCAAGTATGTGCGACTGGAGTTTGCCGACCAGGGGAGCGGAATCGCCCGGAAAGATCTGGCAAAGATCTTTGACCCCTATTTTTCGACCAAAAAGACCGGAACCGGTCTGGGCCTGACCATCTGCCACTCCATTGTCAGCAAGCACAATGGCCGGATCACCGTTGAGTCGGAACTGGGGGTGGGGACACGATTCACCATTTTCCTGCCGGCGGTGGAAGAGGGCAGGTCTGAACAGCTTGTCCACCTGTCCGGGGTAGTGCACGGCTCCGGCCGGATTCTGGTCATGGACGACGAGGAGCATGTCCGGGCAATTGTCGGCGAGATGCTCACCTATCTTGGATATGAGGTGGGGTTCGCCCAGGACGGCGCCGAGGCCATTGACCTGTACGCCAGGGCCAAACTCAACGGTTCCCCCTATGACGTGGTGATCATGGACCTGACCATCCCCGGCGGCATGGGGGGGCGTGAAACGGTCAGCAAGCTGCGGGAGATCGATCCCGACGTAAAGGCCATTGTTTCGAGCGGCTATTCCAACGACCCCGTTCTGGCTGATTTTCGGGCCTACGGCTTCCAGGGAATCGCGAGCAAACCTTTTGATACCGAAGGGTTGAGCAGAGTGCTGCACGAGATCATTACCGGCTGATTTTTCGCGGTCGGACACAGCGGCGTCCCCTGTCTTTTCCCCAGCCCCACCGCCGGCGAGCGGCGCGGCCCCTCCCCTCCCGGCTTTCCTGCCAGCTCCCCTCTGCCTGTCGATCCGGATTGCCCGTTCGTACCGCCCGCTTTGGAATTTGCCGGTCTCGGAAAAAGTGCGAAACCGGCGCCGGCACGCGATGTAACCTAATGAAATCATGGAGGCGAATGCCGGGTGTTTTTGAGGCATTGCGAGCCCATCAAGAGGTGTTGCCTGGAGCACCAGCCTTCATCTCCATCAGGGAAAAGACAGGCCCGCGGGAGGTATTGCTTGCCCATTATTTATTTTTTTGTTACACTTTTTTTATGAAGTTAACAAAAATGTATAATATGAAGATTGGAGGCGGTCGATGATTTCAGGGGCGGATACAGCGTTCATTCTGGCGGCGGCGGGCCTGGTCCTGCTCATGACCCCGGGCCTGGCGCTTTTTTATGCGGGTATGGTGCGCAGCAAGAACGTGCTCGGGACGATGATGCAGAGTCTGGTCATGATCTCGATCATCACGCTGGAATGGATCTATCTGGGATATTCGATGTCCTTCGGTCCGGACCTGGGCGGGATAACCGGGGACCTCTCCTGGTTTGCCCTCAGGGGGGTGACCGCGGAGCCCAGCGCGACCTATGCTACGACCATTCCCCAGAGCGTGTTCATGATCTATCAGTGCATGTTCGCGATCATTACCCCGGCCCTTATCACCGGCGCCTTTGCCGAGCGGGTCCGTTTTGCTCCCTTTGCCCTGTTCAGCCTGGCCTGGGCGATCCTCGTCTATAATCCGGTCTGTCACTGGATCTGGGGCAGCGGCGGCTGGCTGGCCGCGCGGGGGGTTCTCGATTTCGCCGGCGGACTGGTGGTCCACGCCACCTGCGGCACGGCCGCGCTGGCGGCGGTCCTGGTGATCGGGCCGCGCAGGGGCTTCGGCCGGGAAAAGTATCTGCCGCACAATCTGCCGATGACCGTACTGGGGACCGGCCTTCTCTGGTTCGGCTGGTTCGGCTTTAACGGCGGGAGCGCCCTTGCGGCCAACGGGATTGCGGCCAGCGCATTTGTGGCTACCCACCTGGCCGGCATGGCCGGCATGGCCATGTGGACGCTGGTGGAGTGGGTCAAGCTCGGCAAACCCACCACCCTCGGCGCTGCCTCGGGGGCCATTGCCGGACTGGCGACCATCACCCCGGCCGCCGGTTTCGTCGGTCCCAACTCCGCGGTGCTCATCGGCCTGATCGCGGGATTCGTCTGCTTCGTGGCGGTGAATGTCAAGACCCGGCTCGGCTATGACGACAGCCTGGATGTGGTGGGCATCCATGGCGTGGGCGGAGTGGTCGGCACCCTGCTCCTCGGCGTTTTCGCCTCCACCGCTGTCAATCCGGCCGGGGCCGATGGTCTGCTGGCGGGAAGCATCGTGCAGCTTGGCAAACAGACCCTGGGTGTGGTAGTGGTGTGTGTATATGCCTTTGCGGTCAGCTGGCTGCTCCTGAAGGCGATCCACGGGACCATGGGCCTGCGGCTGAGCCCGGAGCATGAGGTCCAGGGGCTGGACTCAACAGAACATTCGGAAACGGCATACAGTTAAGATATTTTCAGAACAGAGAGGGTCTGCGATGAAAAAGATAGAAGCGATCATCAAGCCTTTCAAACTCGACGATGTCAAAGAGGCGCTCAACAGCATCGGCATCAAGGGGATGACGATCTCGGAGGTCAAAGGCTACGGCCGGCAGAAGGGGCATACGGAAGTCTATCGCGGCGCCGAATATGTCATCGATTTCATGCCGAAATTGAAGATCGAAATCGTTGTGGCCGCTGGCCTGGTGGAGCAGGTGGTGGAGACCATCGTTGCCTCGGCCAGGACCGGCAAGATCGGTGACGGCAAGATTTTTGTCCTCCCGGTGGAACAAATAGTCAGGGTGCGGACAGGGGAGCGGGATCTCGAGGCGATCTGATGGCCATTGCTTTTCATGCCGCCCGCCAGGCCCTTGAGGAGCTCTGGCGGCAGGGCATCAGCGGCCACGAGCTCCTGCGGGAGCAGACCAGGCTGGCCGACGCGTTCATCATCGGCCATTTCAATGATTCCCGGACGATCCGGGAGGCGGGTGGCCAGGTGGCCCTGGTGGCCCTCGGCGGCTACGGGAGAAGGGAGCTTTATCCCTTTTCGGACATCGACCTGCTCCTGCTCCACGATCGGGGCGCGGCCAAGTACATGCAGGCCGTGGCCGAGGCCATCCTCTACCCTCTTTGGGACAGCGGCTGCGAAGTGGGCCATTCGGTGCGGACCCCGGAAGAGGCGGTCAGCTTCGCCAGGGATGATTTTATTTTTCAGGTTTCCCTGCTGGACGCCCGCTTTCTGGCCGGCTCGGACGATCTGTTCGGCAGGCTGCGCGATCGCTATCAGAAAAAGATTCTTGACGGCGGCCGGCGCAGGTTTGTCGAGGCCATGGAAGGGTTGCGCGCTGAGCGCCGGCAACGCTACGGGAGCCACAGCTATCTGCTGGAGCCGCACATCAAGGAAGGCAAGGGCGGTCTGCGCGATATCCAGGCCATGCTCTGGGTCGGCAAGGCGGTTTTCGGTCTTGAAGGTCTGGTGGCCATGGAAGAAGCGGGGTTGCTTGCGGGCCAGGAGCGGAAGATTTTCGAGAAGTCCTGGAACATGCTGGTCCGGATTCGTAACCGGCTGCATTACCTGAGCCAGCGAAAAAACGACCAACTGTTCTTTGAGTATCAGGAAGAGATGGCCGCCGCCTTCGGCTATCTGGATTCCGAGGGGCTGCGCGGGGTGGAGCATTTCATGCGCGAGGTCTACGCGCACCTGCAAACCATCGCCGTGACCACTGATCTTTTTTTCGAGCATGTCCGGGAAGTTGTCGGCTTCAACCGGGCTGGTCGCCAGGAGCGCAAGCTGGAAAAGGATATCGTGCTCCGTGGCGGTTCGATCCGTTTCGCGGGCAACTCGGAGGAGTTGGCGAAAAAGCCGCATCTGCTGCTGCGGCTTTTTCTGCACGCGGGCAAAACCGGCCTGCCCCTGCACCACCGGACCCGCCAGATGATCAGCGATAACCTGCCCCTGGTGGACGAGCACTTCCGGGCGTCGCGCAGGGCGGCCAGGTGTTTTCTCGAACTGCTCGCCGATAGCCCGCAACCGCAGCCGGTTCTCGAGACCATGCTGGAATCGGGGCTGCTGACCGCATATCTGCCGGAATTCGCCGGCGTGGAATCCCTGGCCCAGCACGACCTCTACCATATCTACACCGTGGATCGCCACCTGCTGACCACCATAGGCCAGGTTGCGCGGCTCAAGGGAAGCGAGGCGGATCTGTACCAAAGTCTCGCTTCGCCGCATCTGTTGCTGCTGGCCGCGCTTCTGCACGATATCGGCAAGGGCCGCGGCGCGGATCATTCCGAGCTGGGTGCCGACATGGTCCGCGCCGTGGGGGAGCGCATCGGTCTTGCGCCGGGAGAACAGGAGTGCCTGGCCTTTCTGGTCCGCTATCACCTGTTTTTGCCGGAAAACGCGCTGCGCCGGGACCTGGAGGATCCGGAATTCATCAGGCAGAGCGCGGCGGCGGTGGGGGATATTGAGCGCCTGACCATGCTCTATCTGCTGACCATCGCTGATTCCAAGGCCACCGGCCCGTCCGCCTGGAGCAGCTGGAAGGCCTCCTTGCTGGCGGACTATTATCTGCGGATCAAGGCCTGCCTGGAAGCGGTCTGTACGGTGGACGAGGGGAGGATGAGCGCTGGCGGCGATGCCCAGGGGGCGGAGTGGCTGCGAACCCAGGTTGCGAACCTGATCGGCGAGGCCGGCACGCGCATCGGCATCAATGAACTGCCGGACGATTATCTGCTCAGTTTTCCCGCGGAAACGGTGGCCCGCCACCTGCTGCTGCACCGGGAGAAAGCCGGGTTGCTGCAGCAGAAGGTTCTGCTCTTTCCCGAGGTCCGGCAGGGACACTGGTCGGTCCTGGTCATGAGCCGGGATCGCGCCGGCCTGCTGGCCAAGGTCTGCGGAGTGCTGGCCCTGCACAATCTGAGCGTGCTGGGAGCGCACATTTTCACCTGGCCGGACCGGACCGCGGTGGACGTCCTGCACGTGGTGCCGGCGGCCGGCATTGATTTTGCCGATCAGGACTGGCCGGGCCTGGAGAACGATCTCAATCTGGCGGTCAACTACCGGCTGGACGTGGGCTTGCAGCTTTACCAGAAAATTTCCGCCACCGGCCTGCGTCCGAAGCGGCAGGTGCAGCAGCTGCGCCGGGAGGTGCTCATCGACAACAGTACATCCCAGCGCTTTACGGTCATCGAGGTGTACGCCGGCGATCGGCCGGGCACCCTGTATCATCTGACCCAGACGATTTCCGATTTCGGACTGGATATCCATCGGGCACGGATCGCCACAGAGGTGGAGCAGCTGATCGATGTTTTTTACGTGACCGGCCAGGATGGCCGCAAGCTCGAAGATCCGGACCGGATCACCGGGCTGCGGGACGCGCTCCTGCATGTCGTTTTTCAGGAGGACCTTCCTGTTTGACCGAAAGTCGGGCAGGAAAGGGCGTTGCCGGTAGAGCAGGCGGATTTTGAAGAATGACCCGTTTCAACCACAAGGAGGATGCCATGACCCGCGATGAGATTTTGAAAATTATCGAGGAGAAAAACGTCAATTTTTTCCGGCTGCAGTTCGTCGATATCTTCGGCTTCATGAAGAACATCGCCATCCCCCGCAGCCAGATCGGCAAGGCCCTGGACGGCCAGATGATGTTCGACGGCTCGTCCATCGACGGCTTTGTCCGGATCAACGAGTCGGACATGTACCTGAAGCCGGACTACGACACCTTTGTCGTCCTGCCTTGGCGGGAAAAGCAGGGCGTGAACGCCGCCCGGATCATCTGCGACGTGTACAAGGCCGACGGCACACCCTTTGTCGGCTGCCCCCGGGTCAATCTGAAGCGGATCCTGGCCGAGGCGAAAAAGCTCGGCTATACGATGAACGTCGGCACCGAATGCGAGTTTTTCCTGTTCCAGAAGGACGACCGGGGAAAACCCACCATCGAAACCAATGACGTGGCCGGCTATTTCGACGTGGACCCGGATGATACCGGGATCAACTGCCGGCGGGAGATCATCGAGACCCTGGAGAAGATGGGCTTTGAGATCGAGGCCTCCCATCACGAGGTGGCGGTGGGCCAGCACGAGATCAACTTCAAGTATGCCGACGCGCTGACCGCCTCGGACAATACGGTGACCTTCAAATGGGTGGTGCGCTCCATCGCCGCCAAGCACAACTTCCACGCCACCTTCATGCCCAAGCCGGTGTTCGGCATCAATGGCTCCGGGATGCACACCAACCAGTCGTTGTTCAACCTGGACGGCACCAATGCCTTTTTTGATGAAAAAGGACCGCTGAAACTGAGCGAGACCGCCTACCAATACATTGCCGGGATCATGAAGAACGCCCGGGCCTTTGCCGCGGTGACCAATCCCTTGGTCAATTCCTACAAGCGGCTGGTCCCCGGCTACGAGGCGCCGGTCTATGTCGCCTGGTCAGCCTCCAACCGCTCCGCCCTGATCCGCATTCCCGCCTCCCGGGGCATGGGCACCCGCACCGAGGTCCGCTGCCCCGACCCGGCCTGCAATCCGTACCTGGCCATGGCCATGATGCTCACTTCAGGTCTGGACGGGATCAAAAACAACCTGCAGGCGCCGCCGTCCGTGGATGTGGACATCTTCAAGATGACCCAGGCGGAAAAGGACGCGGCCGGCATCGCGAGCCTGCCGGCAAACCTGCGGGAGGCCCTCGATATTTTTAAGGAAAATCCCCTCTCCCGGGAGGCCCTGGGCGACCATATCTTTGCAAAATATATCGAAGGCAAGGAAAAGGAATGGGACGCCTACCGGACCGCGGTGACCGACTGGGAGCTGAACAACTATATGAAAAATTATTGAGCGGCTGGCGCGGCCGCGCCAGGCAGTTTCATCTTGCAAGTCCCCGGAGGCAATTCGCCTCCGGGGACTTTTTCATTCATCATTCAGTCGTCCGCGCAGCCGCAGGACTCGATTTCCGCCCGGCAGTCCCGGCAGACCGTTTCCCGGCCGCTCCCGGTCAGATGCTCCGCCGGAAACCGGCGGCGGCACTGGACGCACTCCATATCCAGGTTTGGCGTTTTGATTGCGGCCAGCGCCCGGATTCGGGCCAGCACCGGCGGGTGGCCGGCGTGGAGGAGGACGTGCAGCGGATGGGGAGTGAGGTTGGCCATGTTGGCCGCGGCGAGCTTTTTGAGAGCGCTGATCAAGTCCTGCGGCCGGCCGGTGGTCGCGGCACCATAGGCGTCGGCCCGGTATTCATGCTGGCGGGAGAGGCCGTTGACCGCGATTCCGAGGATCAGGGAAACGGGCGCGAAGAGAAAGCCGAAAAAGATGAGGCTCGCATAGATCGAGAGGTGCTCCATGCGAAAGGCGGCAAAGAGGCCCGGATTGTTGATGAAGCGGGAGAGAAGGGCGAACATGATCCCGGTCTGGGCCACGGCGACCGCGAGCATGATGAACACATGGCGGAGCCTGTAGTGTCCCATTTCATGGGCCAGCACCGCCACGATCTCGCCGGGGGACAGTTTTTCGAGCAGGGTATCAAAGAAAACGATGCGCCGGAAGGAGCCGAAGCCGCTGAAAAAGGCGTTCAGGCGGGTGGATCGCTTTGAACCGTCCATGGTGAAGATCCCCTGCATCCGGAAATTCTGGCCGCGGGCATAGGCGGTGATCCGCTCCTTCAGTTCCCCGTCGGCCAGGGGGGTGAAGGTGTTGAACAGCGGCATGATCAGGGCTGGGGCGAGAAACTGGAGGAGCACTGTCCAGGCGATCACGGCAAGCCAGCAATAGAGCCAGGCCAGGGGGCCGCTCTTTTCGAAAAACCAGAGGATGAAGGCGAGCAGCGGCGCGCCGAGGAGAAGGGCCAGCAGCACGATTTTGGCCAGGTCCAGGACAAAGGTCCGGACGGTGGTCCGGTTGAAGCCGAAGCGTTCCTCGATGACAAAAGTTGCATAGAGGGAAAAGGGCAAACCGGTAAGGCCGGAAAGCAGGAGCAGGAGGCCGCTGAAGATGAGACCGGTGCCTATGCTGCCGAAACCAAAGGAGCGGGCGAGGGTGTCCGCCCAGTTGAACCCGCCGGCCAGGAGAAAGGCGACGGTAAGCAGGGTGGCGACCCCCTCCCGGAGCAGGCCGAAGCGGGTTGTCGCCCGGGTATATTCCTGGGAGCGGGCGTAGCGCTCCCGGTCGAACACGTCGGTGAATTCCTCCGGGAGTCTCGGGTCAAGCGCGCGCAGATTGAGCAGGGAGGCCCCCGCCTCAAGCAAAAAACCGAGAAGAATGACCGCCAGGATGAAGATCAGGTAGCTGTTCATGGTGGTTTCCGGGGGAATAAATTATGCTCTGCCTCGCCATTTCGTCCGGAAAGATGCTATAATCTATCCAAACAGCAAACCAGGTTGGGAGGCGGCAGATGGACAATACCCAAAACAGCGGGGCAAAAGAAAGCAAAAAAGGGTTTTCCGGCACACAGGTGGCGGGCATCGTCGCAGCGGCGGTGGTCTTCACCGCTCTTGCCACCCTGGTCGCGGCCTGGCTGTTTCTCCACCCCCGGCCGTTCAAGCCGGTGGTTCTGACCCCGGCGGAACAGGAGCGGCTGGCGGAGAAGCTGGAACAGGTGGAAGCGGTCACCGGCGTTGCCCCTCCCGCCATTACCGCGGACTCCTCGGAACAGGCTGAACATACTCCGGACGGAAGACTCCGGCCGGAGGCCTATTCCGAAGAAGGCGCGGATCGGAAGGTCAGTTTTACCGAACGGGAGGTCAACGCCCTGATCGCCACCAATACCGATCTGGCGGACAAGGTGGCCCTAGACCTGGCCCGGAATCTGGTCAGCCTGAAGATGCTTGTCCCCCTGGAGCCGGATTTCCCGTTTTTCGGCGGCAAGACCCTGCGGGTGCGGGCCGGGGTGGAGATCGCCTATCGGGACGGCAAGCCCATTGTCAAGCTCAAAGGGGTCAGCCTGATGGGGGTGCCGCTGCCCAACGCCTGGCTCGGCGGGATCAAGAACATTGACCTGGTGCAGGAGTTCAGCGGGGAGAAAGGATTCTGGAAGGCGTTTGCCGACGGGGTGGAATCCATCGATGTGGACGACGGGACCATCAATATTGTGATGAGGGAGTGACGAAGTTCGTCAAGTTCGTCAAGTTCGACAAGTTCGCAAGGGATGGGTGGTGCGGGCTCAGCCTGATCCGCCCTTTTTTACCTCCAGCTCGTCCCAGCCCCGGTAGGGCCGGTCGATGGTCCGGCGGACTTAACGCACTCCAAGTTCCTTTTCGAATCGTTCTGTCAGAAATATTTTCAAGAGGCTCAAAAAAGAGAAATCGACGTACGTCTGTCCTGCCCAGAGCATAGCTCTGATTCAGCAGGTACCCCAGCCAGGCTGCTTGCTTCACATCGACACCCAGATTCGGTACAAGACTACAGGGGTATGGGCAGAAATTAGATATGTCACTTTTTCTTCTTCCCTTATCTTCTCCAAAATAAATCTGTCCCGGTTTTCTCCGGTTTTCTTGTATTGACTGAAGGTATATTCCAGGTATATAAATTATATTATGGAATTTGAGTTTGATCCGGAAAAGAGCAAGAGCAACAAGCAGAAGCATGGAATCGATTTTATCGAAGCCCAGATGCTCTGGAACGATCCGGATTTGCTCGAAATTCCGGTTCAGACGATGGACGAGCCTCGCTATCTGGTGATCGGGGTGATCGAGGGAAAATGCTGGTCTGGAGTTATTACCTACAGGGGCAGGAGGACGAGGATCATATCCGTCCGGCGGTCGCGGAAGGAGGAACGGGAAATTTATGAAGGTGAAGGCACGGGAGTTTGACAGAAAATTTGATGAAGGTGAGGATATTTCAACGCACCTTGACCTGAAAAAAGCCCGTCGGCCAGAGCAGGTGCAAAAACGGGTCAACGTTGATTTCCCCCTGTGGATGATTCAGCAATTGGACAAGGAGGCACGGCGGCTGGGGGTCCCCCGGCAGGCGATTATCAAGGTCTGGCTTGCGGAACGTCTTGAGAAGGTAACCTGACTGATTCTTGGGCGTTGGTGCGCCGAAAGTCAGCGTGTCGGAGGGGCCAAGTCTACAAGCGATGGGCGGTGCGGGCTCAGCCTGATCCGCCCTTTTTTACCTCCAGCTCCTCCCAGCGGCGGTAGAGCCGGTCGATCTCCTGGCGCACGGCCTCCAGACCCTGCCAGCACTCCTGGGCCTGGAGCGGGTCCGCGGCGATGTCCGGCTGGTTCATGGCCTCATGCAGTCTTCTTTCTTCCTCCTCCGCCCTGGAGATAGCCTCCTCCATCCCGTCGTACTCACGCTGATCCAGGTAGGAGAGGCGGCCGCTGCTCTTTTTTTTCTCTCTCACTGTTTCCTGGACCGCGATTTTCTCGATCCTTGGCTGCTGGGGCTGCAGGGCGGCACGCCACTGGTCAAAGCCGGCAAAAAAGGATGCCCGTCCCTCGCCGACAAAGCCCAGGACGCGGTTGCAGACCCGGTTCAGCAGATAGCGGTCGTGGGTGACCAGAACCAGGGCGCCCGGAAAGTCGAGGAGGCTCTCCTCCAGGACTTGCAGGGAGGGGATGTCCAGGTCATTGGTCGGTTCGTCCAGGAGCAGGATGTCCGCCGGCTGCCGCATCAGCCCGGCAATCAGGATCCTGGCCTGCTCACCGCCGGAAAGATTGCCCACCGGGGTATCGAGCTGGTCAGGCCGAAACAGAAATTTCTGCGCCCAGGTCACCACATGCAACGACTGGTCGCGGTAGAGCACGCTGTCGCCCTCCGGAGACAGCTCCTGGCGCAGGGTGGCGGCCAGATTCAGGGTTCGGCGGTCCTGGGCAAAGTACACGGTCCTGACACCTTCCGCGAGGCGGATGGTGCCGCTGTCCGGCGTGGCGCCGCCGGAGCGGCCGGCATCGGCCAGAATCTGCATCAGGGTGGACTTGCCGCTACCGTTTTTGCCAAGCAACCCGAGCCGTTGTCCAGGAGTGAGGACCAGGTCAAGGCCGGCGAACAGGGGGCTGCCGCCGTAGCCCTTGCTTATCTTGCTGGCCTCCAGCAGTTTTTTCGTCTTGCGGCCGGTCCCGTCGAAGTCGATCGCTACCTCGCGGGCGGTTCGGTTGCGCGCCCTGACCCGGGCAAACTCTTCCTGCAGCCGCTGGGCCTCGTCGATCCGGTATTTCGCCTTGGTGGTCCGGGCCTTGGGCCCGCGCGCCAGCCATTCGCTCTCCCGCCGCACCTTGTTGGCCAGTCGCTCCTCCTGCTCAAGCTGCTGGCTGAGAAACAGTTCTTTGCGCCGCAAGAATTCGGAATAATTGCCTGCCACCCGCAGGCAGCCTTCCGGATAGAGGCGGGAAAGCTCCATGATGCTGGTGGCGGTGTTTTCCAGGAACAGACGATCATGGCTGACCATGACCACCGCCGCCGGGCAGCCCGGAAAAGAAGAGCTGATCAGTTTTTCCAGCCAGAGGATGCCCTCCAGGTCCAGATGGTTGGTGGGCTCGTCCATGACCAGCAGGTCGGGCTCGCGGACCAGGGCCGCGCAGATCGCCAGCCGCTTGCGCCAGCCGCCGGACAGGGCGTGGACCCGTGTCTCGAAGTTTTCGAATTCCGCCCGGCTGAGCATGGCCTGAGCCCTGCTGTACTTCTCGGCGTCCTCGAAGCGAGGATCTTGGAACGAATTGAGCAGGACCTGTATGGCAGTGGCCTGTTCGGGAAGCTGATCATCCTGGGGCAGGTAACCGGTCCGAACCGGGCCGCCCAGGGTCAGTTGGCCGCTGTCTGGTGTGTCCAGGCCGCAGAGGATGCGCAGCAGAGTGGTCTTGCCGGAACCGTTGGCGCCGATGATTCCCAGCCGGTCCCCCTTGCGCATGGTCAGGGAGAGGCCGGAGAACAGGGACCGGGGGCCTATGGTTTTGCTCAGTTCCTGGCAGTTCAGCAGCAGCGTCATAATAATGGGTAGGGTATCGAGCCTCTTGCAAAATGACCGATCTGCTTCGATCGGCTAAAAATATCCCGGGCGGCGTCTTCCTTGTGAAATCGTCCTCAACGGAGCGCTGCTCCGCTTCCGGGCGATTTCACAACTCATCCTTGCCCAGAATATTTTTCTCTCGATC
>QZJD01000057.1 GCA_003604995.1 Desulfobulbus sp.
GCGACGCCGGTGGCACCGAACTGGGGCAGGATCAGCTCCCGGTGGCGGACCACCTGGTCGAGCTTCGCTCGCAGCACCTGCAGACCGATCTCGTCGGCGCAGAAGGTTCCCTTGCCCGCCGCGCACCAGACATTAATCCCCCGGGTATCAGTCACCAGGATCCAAGCATCAATCCCGGCCAGCTCCCGGCGCAGGGCGTCAAAACTCAATTTATAGTTGGCGGTCGCCAGCACCGGCGACTCAGGGCCGGCGTTGCCGACGCAATATAAGCCGGGATTGACCTTGTAGCCGCTGCGAAAGATACCCACCCGTGCCCGGACCGTGCCCATCAGGTCGCGGCGGCTGAGGGTGGTCGCCACCCGCGGCACCGGGCCGGCCGGGGTCTCGACAAAGCCCTCCACATAGGGTTCGAGCCGGTAGCCGGGCAGATCGTGGACCCCGGACCTGGGGTCGGGCTTGGGGCCTCAGCAGGGGGCGTCGTCCCTGATTTCCGGCGGAGCCAGAGGCAGGGCTCCGTCACCGGCCATGGGACCGATGGACCGCAGGGGCAGCGCCTCGGGAGGTTGGTTATGCGGGAGACTCATGGTGCAGTTCGCCTGGCAGGGGTGAAGGTATGGTTTTCATGCGGACCTTTGAGAATATGGCGCGTTTGTGCGGACCAAGGGCGTTGTTCAGTTCTCGAACAGAGATCTGAAGGCCCCATCGATTAGTACCGCAGGATAATAATAATACAGGTCTGCATTGTTTGCCATATCCGGAAGCGATGCAATCGTCCGGCAATGCTTTTTTGGAGAGTTCCGGCGCGCCCGGCGCGGATCGTTCCCCCGGATCTCAGCAATGAACAGGGAAAGAGCCTTGGATGAAGGCGTGATCGTGGCAAACGAAACGGTAAAAATTTGAACGTTTTAAACTTTTTAGTTGCGGAAAGGAAAAAGATGTGTATAATAAAGGAGCACTTGAAATTATTGTGCCCTATGTGCCCGGCGAATTCTTTATACGTCGCTCTTTCCTTCCGAGATTTTCCATCCCGCGAGTTGAGAACCCCGTCATTGAAGTAATCTGCTGATCACGTACGAATGGACAGCAGAGATTACTGAGCCGATTTGACGGCCGCAATGCGGCTCTTTCTCTTTATCCCCAGTAGCAACAAGTACATACCAAGTGGCGGGAACGCATATTTGCCGTTTCGCGGGCGGTATCGGTTTAATTTGCCGGTGCCTTGTTTCGCGGCGGCCCTGCTACATAAAAAAACTATTATGAGAAAAAACATGAGTTTCAACAAATTTGCATTTGATCCGAAAATTGTTGCGGGCATCGAAGCCAGCAAGTACCAAACCCCAACTCCGATTCAGGAACAGGCGATTCCGGCCGTCCTCACCGGCAGTGACATCATGGGCCTGGCCCAGACCGGCACCGGCAAGACCGCGGCCTTTGTCCTGCCCATTTTGCAGCGGCTGCTCACCGGCCCCCGCGGCATGACGCGGACCCTTATCGTCGCCCCGACCCGGGAACTCGCCGAGCAGATCCACTCGGACATCACCCGCCTGGCCCGGCAGACCGGGCTGCGCAGCCTGGCTGTTTACGGCGGCGTCGGTAAACTGCCGCAGGTCAAGAAAATCCGGGCCGGCGTGGAGATCATCGTCGCTTGTCCGGGCCGTCTGCTGGACCATCTCCGTGAGGGCGTCCTGAGCCTGGCCAAGGTGGAGCACCTGGTCCTCGACGAAGCGGACCATATGTTCGATATGGGTTTTCTGCCGGATCTCCGGCGCATCCTGAAATATCTGCCCGCCAAGCGGCAGGCCCTGCTGTTCTCGGCGACCATGCCCGGCGAAATCCGCCATCTGGCCGAGGAAATCCTGGATAATCCGGTCACCGTGCAGATTGCCCACAGCCGGCCCACCGCCACTGTGGCGCAGGTCCTTTATGCCGTAGAACAGTCGCAGAAAACGACCCTGCTCAAAGATCTCATGGCCAAGACCGAGATGTCGGCGACCCTGATCTTTACCCGGACCAAGCACCGGGCGGTGAATCTCGCCCGCCAGTTGCAGAGCGCCGGCTATACCGCAACCTCCCTGCAGGGCAACCTCTCCCAGAACAAGCGGCAGCAGGCCCTGAACGGCTTCAAGAGCGGAGAATACAAGGTGCTGGTGGCCACGGACATCGCCGCACGGGGGATCGACGTCTCCGGCATCTCGCACGTGATCAATTTCGACGTGCCCGACACGGTGGAGGCCTATACGCACCGGATCGGCCGGACCGGCCGCGCCGCCTGCACCGGCGAGGCCTTTACGTTTGCCTGCCGTGACGATCGGCAGATTATCAGCCAGATCGAACGGACCATGGGCGAGAAGATGACCCGGATCCATACCGAGGGCCTTCCCGTTGAGGTGGATGAAGTGCGCGATTCGGCCCCTCGGTCCGAGCGCGGAGTCCGGCACGGGGCCGGGAACAGCGCGCGGCCGCCACGCCGCGACAACGGGCGGCCCCGCGGCGGCAACCGGACCGGCTCGCGCGAGCGGGACGAACAGCAGGCCGGCGGGAATCGTCCGGCCGGCGGCCGGCGGAAAAACCACGGCCGTGCGGCAGTGCTCAATTCGGGCAGCGGCAACCTGTTCCTGAATTCATAATTTTATGGGCATCGGCGGGCCTGGTGCTGGTTTGCCGATATCTTTTTCAACAACAAAGCACATTCACCAGGAGGACTTGGATGAATATTTATGTCGGGCAACTGCCCTATTCGGCCACCGCCGATGACCTGCGCACGATCTTTTCCGAATTTGGCGAGATCGCGAGCCTCAACCTGATCACGGACAAATTTTCCGGCCAGTCCAAAGGGTTCGCCTTTGTGGAAATGCCGAACAACTCCGAGGCGGACAAAGCGATCAAGGGTCTGAACAAGACGATGTTTCAAGGGCGGGAGATTAAGGTCAATCAGGCCGAACCGCGCAAGGAAAAAAGTCCCTACAAAAAAAGATGGTAGCATCTTCCTCCACCCCTGTCTCCCAGGAAGCAGGGGTGGATGTTTTCTGTACGGCAGGGCGGGCTGTCTGTCGAATTCCCGCCTGGATGCCCTCCAGCCCTGCAGATCACCATCCCGCCATCGTCGTTAAAACCCGCAACGCCGCTCAGCCGTCGGCATCAGAAGCGCACCTGCTGCGATCCTGACAACCTTCAAGGGGACAGAACATTGGCTAAAAAAAATTATTCGTTTGAAAAGCGCCAGAAGGAATTGGCAAAGAAAAAAAAGACCGAGGAAAAGAAGCAGCGCAAGCTGGAAAAACGGAAAGAGTCCGACGAGACAATGGAGCCGCTTTCCACCGAAGACAAGGAATAGGCCGGCGCACGGCGCCAAGGCCGGAAAACCAGTATAGACCGCGAGCCCTAGCCGGCTTGCCGGAATCTCAGGACAGGATCATGATCACCGCAACCAATGTGTCTCTCGCCTACGGCAAGAGAGTTATTTTCCAGGACGTCAATATCAAGTTCACCCCGGGCAACTGCTACGGCCTGATCGGCGCGAACGGCGCCGGCAAGTCAACCTTTCTGAAGATTCTGGCCGGCCGGCTGGAGCCTGACCGGGGCGAAATCAGCAAGGGCCCCGGTGAACGGATCGCCGTCCTCAGCCAGGACCAGTTCGCCTTTGACGAGTATACCGTATTCAACACGGTGATCATGGGCCACCGGAAGCTGTACAAGGTCATGGCCGAGCGCGCGGAGCTCTATGCCAAGGCCGACTTCAGCGAAGCGGACGGCATTCGCGCCGGCGAGCTGGAGATCAAGTTCGGGGAGATGAACGGCTACGAGGCGGAAGCGGAGGCGGCGGTGCTGCTCAGCGGTCTCGGCATCCCGGAAGAGCTGCGCGAGAAAAAAATGAAAGAGCTGGACGGCGGCGACAAGGTGCGGGTGCTGCTCGCCCAGGCCCTGTTCGGCAACCCGGACATCCTGCTCCTGGACGAGCCCACCAACCAGCTGGACCTGAAGACCATCTCCTGGCTGGAGGATTTCCTCGCCCGCTTCCAGAACACGGTCATTATCGTCTCCCATGACCGCCATTTCCTGAACCAGGTCTGCACCCACGTGGCGGACATCGATTACGGCCGGATCCAGGTCTATGTCGGCAACTATGACTTCTGGTACCAGGCGAGCCAGCTCCATTTCCGGCAGAAGGAGGCCGAGAGCAAAAAGGCGAAAGCCAGAGCCGAGGAACTCAAGGAGTTCATCCGGCGCTTCAGCTCCAATGCCTCCAAGGCCCGGCAGGCGACCTCCCGAAAAAAGCTGCTGGAAAAGCTCACCCTGGAGGACATGCCGGTCTCTTCCCGCAAGTATCCCTATATCGTCTTCAAGCCGGAGCGGCCCTGCGGGGATATCATCCTGGAGATCAAGGGGTTGAGTAAGGAGATCGACGGGTTGATGCTGTTTCAGGATCTCTCCCTTACGGTCAACAAGGGTGACAAGATCGCCTTTGTCGGGGCCAACAGTCTGGCCAAGACCACCCTGTTCCAGATCCTGGCCGGCGAGCTGGAACCGGACGCCGGCGCCTTCCGCTGGGGGGTGACCATTGACCACGCCTATTTTCCAAAGGAGAACAACGGCTATTTCGACAACGATGACCTGGATCTGGTGGGCTGGCTGCGGCAGTTTTCCTCGGCCAGGGAGAATGAAAGCTTTTTTCGGGGCTTCCTCGGCAAAATGCTTTTTTCCGGGGAGGAGGCGATGAAAAAGACTTCGGTACTCTCCGGCGGCGAACGGGTGCGCTGCATGCTCTCCCGGATGATGCTCTCCGGCGCCAATGTCCTGATCCTGGACGAGCCGACCAACCATCTGGACCTGGAATCGATCACCGCCCTGAACAACGGGTTGACCGCGTATCCCGAGGTGGTCCTCTTTTCCTCCCATGATCATCAGTTCGTTTCCACCGTGGCCAACCGGATTGTTGAAATCAATCCGGACGGCATCATCGACGTGCGGATGGACTTTGACGAGTACCTGGCCATGAGTGAGGCGGTTTCGGAGGAAGCGAATCAATATCCGGAGCGGCGGGCGGCGTGATGAGGGACCGGCTGGTCCGGCCCGCGTGGTGAATAACAAGGAACATAACCGAAGAATCCGCGATTTGCGCGGGTTAACGAATGTATCAGGAGTATTAAGTATATGAAATTCAGTGAACTCGGGCTGAGTCCCGGCGTCATGAAGGCCGTCACCGAAATGGGCTTCAGTGAACTGACCCCCATCCAGGAGCAGACCTTTGCCCTGATCCGCGAGGGTCGGGACCTTATCGCCCTGGCCGAAACCGGCTCGGGCAAGACCAGTGCCTGCGGCATTCCGCTCGCTGAGCGGATCGATCCCGCAATCAAGGCCATCCAGGCCCTGATCCTGGTGCCGACCCGGGAGCTGGCCCTGCAGTATGTGGACGAGCTTGACCGGATCGGCAAGCAATCGGGAATTGCGTCCTTTGCCATTTACGGCGGCTTTTCCATGTCCATCCAGAAAGCCAAGCTGGAGAGCGGGGTGCACGTCCTGGTGGCCACGCCGGGCCGGCTCATCGATCATCTGTACAACAGTACCCTCACCCTGGAACAGGTCCGGAGCGTGGTCCTCGACGAGGCCGACGAAATGTTGAAGATGGGCTTTGTCGAGGATGTCAACTTCATCCTCTCCTGTATCCTGAACCGCCACCAGACCCTGCTTTTTTCAGCGACGATGGCCAAGGATGTGGAGGAACTGGCCAACACCTTTTTGCATGAGCCGGTTCGCATCGAACTGAACCGGGAAGATGTCTCGCCCCAGTCCATCGCCCACCGCTTCCGTTTTATCGCCCATCAGGACCGGTTGCCGGTGCTGAAGCAGTATTTTGCCGAGGAAAATCCGGGGCAATCGATCATCTTCTGCAATTCGAAGCGAAATGGCGAGCTCCTGTTTCAGGGGCTGAAAGGGGTGGTGAACTCCCTGGAGTACATCCATGGCGGCCTGGAGCAGGACCGGCGCACCTCGATCTTCGACCGCTTCAAGAAGGGCAAGATCCAGGTGATGGTGGCCACCGATGTGGCGGGCCGGGGTCTGGATTTCTCCCGGGTGAGCCATATTTTCAACTACGACTTCCCCGGCGCCGCGGAAAATTACGTGCACCGCACCGGCCGCACCGGCCGGATGGGCAGGGAAGGGGTGGCGATCTCGCTGGTCACCGGCCGGGACCTGGACGCGGTCAAGAAATTGTGCCGGGAAAAGAATATCCGGCCGTCCTGGGACGGCAGGATGCCGGACCTGAACAAAGAAGCGGTCAAGGGCGGCAACCCCGGCGGTTTTCGCAGAGGGGGGCGCAGAAGGTAAAAAAACGGTTTTTTCGCCCTGCCCGAACAAAGAGGAGTACGCTGTTCGCTCGAACAGGTCATTTATAGAACGATGCGCAGTGATCCCGCCCCAGGCGACCCTCCGACCGGTTGTGAACGAACGGATCGGCCGGCTCATTCAACAGGATGAATGACGGGGGTATCCGGTTCAAATGGAGGCAATCACAGGGATCGACCACAGCGTTGAATGCCTGAAAGAGTCTTATTGAACACCTTGGGTCATGGCGGGCAGGAACATGGGCCAGGGAAAGAAATAGTCGGTTAGCACGGTCACGGATACGGCCGCTGAGGCATAACTGGTCCCAATGCTATTGGTTGCGGTTACCGTGCACTCGTAAGCAACCCCGACGATCAGGTTGCGAACGGTCAGTGGCGAGCCGGGGCCGGATGTTGTGACCGTCTCGTAACCGCTTGCTGAACAGGTTGCCGTGTACTCGGTAATCGGCGACCCCCCATCGTAGGGTACGGCAAAATATATTACGGCTGAACCGGGGCGAGCGATAATCTCGGTAATGGTGGGTGGCCCCGGAACGGAAATGGCCGCGCCTATTTCCATGGCGGTCATATTTCCTGCTTGATCATAGGCGTACCTGATCTGCATGTCCGGTGAATAGGTTACTCGAATCAGCCTGTTCAGATTGTCGTAGCTGTACTCGACCGCACCTGCCCAGCCGCTGGCCAACAGGACCGAAAACAACATAAAGAATATCGAAGAGGTAAATCTTTTCATTTTTAATGCCTTACCTTGGAACCTCTGTGATTTCCATATCGCATATCCGATCCGGCCGGATGTTTCCGATCAACACCGTGAAGATGCATTTTGCACAATATGGGCAAATGAGTCTGATTTACATTGGTTTCACTTGCTTTGAAGTCGACTTTTTCTTTCCCGTTACGGACTAATTTTCTTCAAGCCACTAACTACCTCGACCGTTTTATAAGCTGTTTTCAACGATTCCCCGGCCGCATCCACCATCGCATCTTTTGCTTCCACGAAGACATTCCAGAGTTCCACCTGACCGTCTCTCTGTTGATAATACATTTTAATTTTCTCATCCATTGTCCCGCTGTCGGACATCTCGCACGTTCTCACCAGGTAGCGACTCGCACGGCCTACGCGCGGCACGGATTGCCTGGCCTTCTCCAGCGCTTCCGCGGTCTTGGGCGCTTGTGTCGTTACTAAATCATACCCTTTCTTCAATGTCATGGCGGCTCCTCCCACCGCCAGGACACCCCAGCCGACAGGCGTTCCCGTAGCCACCAGTACTGCTGCATATCCGCCGGCAGCCGCGGCCCCGACCGCAATATCCTCCCACCATGCGGTTCCCGCCGGATCGATTTGTTCCACCGGATTGTTGCCTACATATGCGTACAGATTGGACTGCCCCCCTGTAAAACCAATCGGATCCTTCTGGATAAACCTGCCGGTCACGGCATCGTAATAGCGGTTTTTCATGAAATAGATGTTCCCCCCTTCGCTCATTACGCCGAATTCACCGACATAGGTGAAGGGGTTATCCAGCGTGCCGCTGGAACCTGCTCCCTGGCCAAACGGAGTATAGGCGTAGGCATTCACTATCCCGCCGGAAGCATTGGTTAATGCGAGAGTATTTCCGGCCTTGTCAAAATGATAGAAATAACTGCTTCCGGAATTTTTCTGCGCCACCAGGCGCTCTCCCGCATAAATGAACTGCGCTCTCATCGCTCCACTGCCATCGGTCTCGTAGATCAATCTGCCCAGATGATCATAGTGATAGTTCCTCTCGGCGCCCCCGACCACGGCTTTTGTTCGATTGCCGGCGCCATCATACGCATAGGTTGCCGTTGCAGTGCCCCGGGTCAGTTGGGTCAGTTGGGTCAGGCGATTTTGTTGGTCATAGACGGCCGACCAGGACACTTCGTCGGTAAATATGTCTTTTATCTGCGTGATGTTTCCGTCTGCATCATAGGTATAGCCGTGGTTTCTCCAGGTATCGATCTGGTTCGCGTCCGTATAGTGGGCCGCCATGGTCATGCCTGAGACCGATGGAGATACCGGCAGGGTATTTGTTTCCCGCACAATATTGCCGACAGCGTCACGGGTATATGTCATTTTTGCGAAACTGGTAGCGCCCTGCTGGTGATCGATCTCGACGATCCGGTTAGTTGCATCAAAGGCATAGATGCTTTCAGTACTGTTGGGCCTGACTATCTTGAGGGGATTGCCGGCGGCATCATATTGGTAGGAGATCGATTGCGAGTCCCAGGTGACAGCTTGAACCCGGTTGCGAAGATCATAGGAATACCCGACCACCAGACCGCCCGGATAGGTTATGGTCGTGACATTGCCCATCTGGTCGTACGCGAAGGACAAGACTGTTGTATCGGGATATTCAATGCGATCAACCTTGTTGAGTGCGTTGTAGCGGTATGTTGTCGTTCCTGTAGCGTCGACAACCGAAGTCATGTTGCCAGCGTTATCATACCCGTAGGTGGCGACAACGGTACCGTTATAGGTTTTTTGGGTCATCCTGCCATCCGGGTCGTACGCAAAACCGATTTGTCCCCCTCTGGCGTTGGTGACTTGCGTTATGCGTCCCAGGGCATCCCTTTGATTCGTGACAGTATTTCCGAGAGGATCGATTGTTGTTGCATGACGGTTGTTCTTATCGTAGGTGAGGAAGGTTTTTTTCCCCCTCTCGTCCGCGAGTTCCGTCATGTTGCCGACGGCATCATATTTTTTGACCAGAGTGGTCCCGGCAGCGTTTTTGATCTGCGTGAGCCTGTTTTCGGAATCATAGGTATTGACATACTTGTGATTCAGGGCATCGGTCAGGGAAGTCAGATTGCTGTTGGCGTCATATTCGCTTGCGACACTGTTACCCAGGGGATTGGTGATTCGGAGGACATTGAGCAGATTATCACGGGTCAGTTCCGTCCGGTTCCCCTTTTCGTCCGTGCTCGCCATCAGGGAACAGGCATCATAGCTGTAGGTCCGGAAGGTCCCGTCAGCGTATGTTTCCTTGGTAAGCCGCCGATTATTGTCATATTCGTATTGCGTACTCTTTCCATCGGCAGTGGTTCGCTTCGTCCTGTTTATGCCATACACGTCATATTCATAGGTGGTTGTATTATTCAATGGATCCTTGACGGTTTCAATGTTTCCGAATGAATCATAGGTAAACGCGATTGTTCGGTTGTTTTCATCGGTCATGCTCGCCAAACGTCCCCTGACGTCATAAGTCATCGTGGCCTGAAAGCCCATGGGTGTGGTAATGCCGATAAGATTGCCGTTGCCGTCATAGTCGTAGTTCCATGTTTGACCAAGGGCGTTGGTCCGGGTGAGCATATTGTCATTCGTGTCGAAGGTGAACCTCGTGACATTGCCGAGCGGGTCGGTCAACTTGGTGAGATTGCCCCTTGCGTCGTACTCCATCAAGGTCGTCCGGCCGTTTGCATCCGTGGCTGAGGCAGGGAGACCGCTTGTGTAGTTGTATTCCCATTTTGTAAAGGCACTGACCGCATTGGTGACCGCAAGACTCCGTCCCGCGGAATCTGAAATATAGGTTGTTATATTGCCGCGGGCATCCGTTATTTCATGTCGTCTGTACTGCGGACTGCGGTAGGTTTTGGTCTTCCCGTTGGCATCCGTGATAGATGCGACATGAAACCATCCGTCAGCCTCATCGTACACAAATGTGGTTGTTTTATCGGCGACACGCATGGAGGTCATGTAGTTGTCGGCATCATAGGTATAGGCGATCTCCGTTCCGAGCAGATCGAGTGTTTGGATGAGATTTCCGTTGCCGTCATACGCATAGGATGCTGTTTTTCCGTCGGGAGTGGTCATCGTCCGGCAACGGCCGTTCGCATCATGGGTAAACGATAGCGATCTGCCATAGGCATCAGTGATCGCACTGATCCTGCCGTTCGGATCATATGTCAAAGTTGCGGTATTGCCGTTTTTGTCCGCGAGAGAGGTCAACCTGTATGTCTTCTCGCCGTGCTCATTCGTTGCAAGAAAATCATACCGATATTGATGCTTGGTGCTTCGTTCTTCCCATATCCAGTAATCGCCGGACATGAGGGTAAGCGTGTCTAAAACACCATCCGGAGATTCAGCCGGGAAAGGGAACGTTGCCGGGGCCGGGTCGCAGAGGCGGGCATTGTAATGCACCACCTGGCCGGAACCTTTTTTCAGGGAAGCGCCGAAGCAGTTGGTTGTCAGCGTCGATTCGTAGGGGAAGGTCCAGCCGTTGCCGAACATGCCCTGCTGGGATGAGGCTTTATTCCACGAGCGGGTCGTCGCAATTTCAGGTCCGGCGCCTGCGGATATGTAATCGCTGTCCTGGACGACAAGGTTCAGGGTTGCGGTGTTGACCGAATAATACGGAAGACCCTGCTGACCGGGGCAACCGGGGCCGTCACTGAGATCGAAGACGGTCCAGGGGTTGTCGTCCGGCCCCCCTGATTTGTCGGGATTAAACTCAAGCGATGTTCGTAGACTGAGTGAGGCGCTTAAGAAGATAACAAAACCGGAATAGTCATCACCCGCGCTCACATCGACGCCAATCATAAAGGCATTCCACGTTTCATTATTTGTAACATTGACGGGAACCGACGCCACCAGTTCCAAGTCCTCGACAGGAAGAACCCAATTATATACTGTCCCTGTATCAGCCATTATGGAACCGGTCGTACGGTCGTAGAGGTAAATTCTGCTCCCCCAATTCGAAGCTTCGACATATTCCGCCGGAAGGGTAATCCTGACGCTGAGCCAGTCACCTTCCGGTGAGAACTGCGCACTCTGATAGTAGTAGTTGTTATTCCATGTTTCGGAGGGGCCCGGTGCAATATCAGTGAGTGGGAGGGCATCCCAACTGAGAGTTATGCCGTTGTGCGTTGTCTCGACAGCCTGGGCCGGCACCGATACACAAACAAGATGGATAATAAAAACAATTTGAAAAGCTCTTCTGAGATATGCATTAGCTTTCATGTCAAAACACCTGCTTCTTCATTGTTCTGCCTTCCTCTGACACGGACATTCCATATCAGGCCTATGTTACAGAATCAGGAGGGGGAAATCAACAATGCGGCTGGAATAATTATTGTTATTAATTTGGCGAGGCTGGTCGGGATGTGCGCACGGTACTCATCTTGTTCTTTGGCAGCGATTCCCGGCGATGTGGTTCATGGTGTTCTGGCTGCTGCCGCGGGTCACGTCCCACCACCGAAGACCTTGTACGTGCTTGTCAGGTTCAGCACATTTGGGTCGGATGGATGGGGATTGCCCGCAGATGACTTTCGCTCATCCTTTCCTGTTTTTTCCAAAACCGCTGGCAATCCTGGCTGTCGATTCTCATCTTGTTATTGACGACAACCTGTCTGAACAACCGGGGCCACCTCCGTTTCCCGGTCCGGCCCTAAATCAGTGAGTTTCCGTCACCGGCGCGCCGCCACCCAGAACCTTGTACAGGGTCACCTGATTGAGCAGCCGGGTCAGCCGGGTGGCGATCAGGCCCTGCTGCGCGCCGTAGAGAGAACGCTGCGCGTCGAGTACGGTCAGATAGCTGTCCACCCCCTTTTCGTAGCGGGTCTGGGAGAGCTGGTAGGAGGCGGCGGTGGCATCGGTGAGCGACTGCTGCGCCGCCAGCTGCTCCTCGATGGTTCCCCGTTGGGCCAGGGCGTCGGCCACCTCCCGGAAGGCGCTCTGGATCGCTTTTTCATAGCTGGCCAAGGCGATATCCCGGTCCGTCTCCGCCACCTTGAGCTTGGCCGAACGGGCGCCGGTGTCGAAGATCGGCAGTTCGATGCGCGGGGCAAAGAGCCAGAAGTCGGAACCGGCGGCAAAGAGGCCGGACAGCTCGCCGCTGCCGAAGCCGGCCGAGCCGGTCAGGGTGATCCGCGGGAAAAAGGCGGCCCGGGCCGCGCCGATATTGGCGTTGTAGCCCTTGAGCAGATTCTCGGCCTGGAGGATATCAGGCCGCTGGAGCAGTACTTCCGAGGGCAGGCCGGGGCGAAGATCCCGCACCGCGGTCATCACGTCGGAAAGGGCATCCGGTTGTAAGCCTGCGGGAACCGGCGCGCCGACTACCAGGTTGAGCGCGTTTTCATCCTGGGCGACCAGGGAGATGGAGCGGGCAACATCGACCCGGGCGGCTTCCACCGGGGTCTGCGCCTGCCGCAGCTCCAGTTCGGACAGGCTCCCGGCCTGGAAGCGGTGCTGCATCAGCTGATAGGAAGACTCCTGGGCGGCAAGGGTCTCCCGGGCGAGCTGCAACCGCTCGCGGTCCGCGGCCAGATTCAGGTAGCCGGCCGCCACCTGGGCGATCAGGCTGATCCGCACCGCCCGACTTGCCTCCTCGGTGGCCAGGTACTGCGCCAGGGCCTGATCCTTGAGGCTTTGCACCCGGCCGAACAGGTCCAGTTCATAGCTGCTGACGCCGAGACCGACCGTGTACTCGTCATTGGTCGTGGCCTCTCCGGTTCGAGAGAAGTCCGCCGGCACCCGCTGGCTGGTGAAGGAGCCGCTGGCGTCAACCTTGGGAAATTGATCGGCGCGCTGGATCCGGTACTGGGCCCGCGCCCGTTCGATATTGAGGGCCGCGACCCGGAGATCGCGGTTGTTGGCCAGGGCCAGTTCGATGAGCCCGCGCAGCTTTTCGTCGGCAAAGAAGTCCTGCCAGGGAAGTTCGGTCACCGCGGACTCGGAAGACCCGGCGGTCTTCCCCTGATAGGCGGGGCCTTCCGGCCAGGCCGCGGGTACCGGCGCGGCGGGTTGCGAGTATTCCGGCGCCATGCTGGCGCAGCCGGTCAGGAGGATGGCCAGGGTGGCGCAGGAAAGGACGGTGTGCTTCATATCAGTTTTCCTCCGTTGGAACAGCAAGGTCGGGGTTGCCTTCCTGGTGCCGGGCCGATTGCTTGACCGGAAAGATCCGGCGGACCACGACAAAGAAGACCGGCACCAGGTAAATGGCCAGGACCGTGGCGGTGAGCATGCCGCCGTTGACGGCGGTACCCATGGCGTTCTGGGCGCCGGCGCCCGCTCCCTTGTTCAGGGCCAGGGGCAGCACCCCGAAGAAAAAGGCCAGCGAGGTCATCAAAATCGGCCGCAACCGTAACCGGGCGCCCTCCAGGGTGGCCTCGATGAGGTCCATGCCGTGCTCCATCTGCTCCTTGGCGAATTCGACGATCAGGATGGCGTTCTTGGCGGACAGGCCGATGGTGGTCAGAATGGCGATCTGGAAATAGACGTCGTTGGCAAAGCCGCGCGAGGTCGCGGCCAGGACCGCGCCGATGACCCCCAGGGGCACCACCAGCATGACCGAGAAGGGGACGGCCCAGCTTTCATAGAGTGCGGCCAGGCAGAGAAAGACCACCAGGAGCGAGATGGCGTAGAGGGCAGGGGCCTGGGCGCCGGCCATCCGTTCCTCGTAGGAGAGGCCGGTCCACTCGTAGCCGATGCCCACCGGCAGCTGGGCGACCATCTGCTCCATCTCCTGCATCGCCTCGCCGGAGCTCATGCCCGGCGCGGCCTGCCCCATGATTTCCACCGAAGGAAAGCCGTTGTAGCGTTCCAGACGGGGCGACCCGTAGTTCCAGTGGGCGTTGGCAAAGGCGGAGAAGGGCACCATCCCGCCGGTATTGTTGCGGACGTGCCATTTGTTGATGTCTTCCGGCAGCATCCGGTATTTGGCTTCGGCCTGGACATAGACTTTCTTGACCCGGCCGTTCTGGATGAAGTCGTTGACGTAGGTGCCGCCCCAGGCGGTGGCGAGGACGCTGTTGATATCGTCGATCGGTATGCCCAGGGCGCCGGCACGGACATCGTCGACGTCCAGCCTGAACTGGGGAGTATCGTCCTGGCCGTTGGGCCGCACCGCCACCAGCTTGGGATTTTGCATGGCCATGCCCAGGAGCTGGTTGCGGGCCGCCATCATCTTTTCATGGCCGAGGCCACCGCGGTCCTGTAATTGCAGGTCAAAGCCGTTGGCCTGGCCCAGCTCGACCACCGCGGGCGGCACAAAGGCAAAAGCCATGGCGTCCCGGAATCGGGCAAAGGCGCCCATGGCCCGGCGGGCCACGGCCGGCGCCTTCAGTTCCGGCTGCTGGCGCAGTTTCCAATCCTTGAGCTTGACAAAGGCAAGTCCCATGTTCTGGCCTCGGCCGGCGAAACTGAAGCCGGCAATGGCCATGGTCGCCTCAATCGCCTCGTTGTCCACCTCCAGAAAATAGTGCTCAAGCTGCTCGAGAACCTTGAGGGTCCGCTCCTTGGTGGCGCCGGCCGGCAGCTGGATCTGACAGATGATGAATCCCTGATCCTCCTCCGGCAGGAAGGCGGTGGGCAGGCGCAGGAAGAAAAAGACCATGACCGCGACGATGCCTCCGTAGAGGACCAGGTAGCGGCCAGGCTTACGGACCATCCGCCGGACGATGGCCAGGTATTTCCAGCTGCTCCAGTCGAACCACTTGTTGAACCAGCGGAAGAACTGGCAGAACCAGCCGCATTCGCCCGGGGTCTTGCCTTTGGGCACCGGCTTAAGCAGGGTGGCGCACAGGGCCGGGGTGAGAATCATCGCCACCAGGACCGAGAGGAGCATGGCCGAAACGATGGTGATCGAGAACTGGCGGTAGATAACGCCGGTGGAACCGCCGAAGAAGGCCATGGGCACGAAGACCGCCGACAGCACCAGGGCGATGCCCCACAGCGCGCCGGTGATCTGCCCCATGGACTTGATGGTGGCTTCGCGGGGCGGCAGACCCTCCTCGCTCATGATCCGCTCCACGTTCTCGACCACGACGATGGCGTCGTCCACCAGCAGGCCGATGGCCAGGACCATGGCGAACATGGTCAGGGTGTTGATGGAAAAGCCGCCCGCGGAGAGCACCCCGAAGGTGCCGAGCAGAACCACCGGCACAGCGATGGTCGGGATCAGGGTGGCCCGGAAGTTCTGCAGGAAGAGGAACATGACGACAAAGACCAGCAGAATTGCCTCGGCCAGGGTCCGGACCACCTCCTCGATGGAAATCTTGACAAAGGGCGTGGTGTCGTAGGGGTAGACCACCTGGACGCCGGTGGGAAAATATTTGGCAAGCTCCGCCATCTTGGCCTTTACCCGCTCGGCGGTGTCCAGGGCATTGGCGCCGGCGGCCAGGCGGATGGCCATGCCGGCGGCCGGCTTGCCCTTGTAGCGGCCCTCGACATCATAGTTTTCAGTGCCGATCTTGCAGTCGGCTACGTCCTTGAGCCTGACCGTCGAGCCGTCCGGATTGGTGCGCAGGAGGATTTGTTCAAACTGTTCCGGAGTCTGGAGCAGGGTGCGGGCGGTGATCGTGGCGTTCAGCTGCTGGCCTTCCACCGCGGGTGCCCCGCCGAACTGGCCGGCGGAAACCTGTGCGTTCTGTGCTCGCAGGGCGTCGATCACATCGTCGGGCGTCAGTTTGTAGTTGTGCAGCCGGTCCGGATGCAGCCAGATGCGCATGGCGTTCTGCGAGCCGAACATCTGCACCTCGCCGACGCCTTCCACCCGGCTGATCACGTCCTGAATGTTGGCCACCAGGTAGTCGGTCAGCTCATAGCGGTTCATGGAGCCGTCCTCGGAGACCAGGCCGATAATGATCAGGAAGTTGCGGGTGGATTTGACCACCGCGATGCCTTGGCGCTGCACCACCTGGGGCAGCAGCGGCGTGGCCAGCTGCAATTTGTTCTGCACCTGCACCTGGGCCATGTTCGGGTCGGTGCCGGCCTTGAAGGTCAGGTTGATGCTCACCGCGCCGGCCGAGTCGCTGGTGGACGACATGTAGATCAGGTTGTCGATGCCGTTCATCTTCTGTTCGATGACCTGGGTCACCGTATCCTGCACGGTCTGGGCCGAGGCGCCCGGATACATGGCGTTGATCGTGATCTGCGGCGGGGCGATGGGCGGATACTGCGAGACCGGCAGGGTCTTGATCGCCAGCAGGCCGGCGAGCATGACGATGATCGCAATCACCCAGGCAAAGATCGGGCGATTGATGAAAAATCTGGGCATGGAGGATCTCCTTTCGTCAGTTCACTGGGCTGGCGGCTTCAGAGCGACGGGCGGAATATTTTTTGCGACGTCCCGCATCTGGCCTGCAGCAACCTTCCCGAAGTCTGCGCTTCGCTTTGCTTATCTCCGGCAGGAGAGAACGCGTTATTTTTTGGCTGCGCCCGGCGGCGGTCCGGCTGCCGGGGCACTGCCGAAGGGGACGGGCTTGACCTGGCTGCCGGGCCGGGCCTTCTGCAACCCTTCCAGAATAACCCGGTCGCCCGGCGCGAGTCCTTCGCTGACCAGCCAATCCTCCCCCATCGTCCGCGCGACCTTGATGATCCGCGTCTCAACCTTGTCTTCCGCGCCCACCAGCATGACCATGGCCTGGCCGGCCGGATTGCGGGTGACGCCGCGCTGCGGGATCAGAATTCCTTGTTCATTTACCCCTTCCGGGACCAGGGCGCGGACAAACATGCCCGGTAGCAGGGTCTGTTCCGGATTGGGAAATTCGGCGCGCAGGGTGACGGAACCGGTACTTTGCTCAACAGTGACCTCGGAGAATTTGAGTTCGCCGGCGTGGGGATAGGGCGTGCCGTCCTCCAGGAGAAGGGTGGCCCTGGCCTTGCCGCCCTCCTTGCGCAATCCGCCGCCCAGGTTGTTTTTCATGCGCAGCATTTCGGCGGCGGGCTGGGTGACATCGACGTTGATCGGATCGAGTTGCTGGACGGTGGCCAGCGGGGTTGCCTGATTGGCGGTGACCAACGCGCCGGTGGTGACGCTGGAGCGGCCGATGCGTCCGGCGATCGGCGCCATGACCGTGGTGTAGGTCAGGTTGATCCGCGCGAGGTCCGCGGCCGCCTGTGCAGCCAGGACCTCGGCTTCGGCCTGCTTGCGGGCCGCCGCCGCGTCATCGGCTTCCTGGTTGCTGACCGCCCTGACCTTGACCAACTCGGCATAGCGGTCCGCCTTGAGGCGGACCGCGGCGAGATTGGCCTCGGCTCTGGCCAGCGACGCCTCGGCCTTGGCGAGATCCGCTCGGTAGAGCGCATCATCGATTTGATAGAGGATTTCGCCTTCCTTGACTTCGGCGCCCTCTGTGTAAAGCCGTTTTTTGATGATGCCGGTAACCTGGGGCCGCACTTCGGCAACCAGTCGTGCCGCGGTGCGGCCGGCCAGTTCCGTGGTCAGCTCTACCCTCTGCGACTGCACCTCAGTGATCCCGACCTCGGGCGGGCCGGCCGGCGGCGGGCCCTGCGCATTCCCTTTCCGATCGCAGCCGTTCAGAAAAAGCAGCAGGGCAAGGGCGCCGGCGGCAAGCAAGGTATTTCTGATGCTGGTTTTCATACCATCCCCTTTTCGTAAAATTTATCCATCGGCCGGCTTCCCGGCGAATGGGGTTTTGCATGATCAAGAGCGTGATTGTGCCATGGCCGGGGTATTCAGCCGGGTTCGGCTCCCGGAATATCCTTGGGGGCGATCCTGTCCAGGTTTTCGCTGATCCGTCGCAGGACCCGCCGGCAGACCGCTTCATCCGCTTCGTCGATTCCGGTGAGCACCTGATCAAGATATGAGGTGAAAAGCCCCATTACCTGTTCGACGAGTTCTCTGCCCACCGGGGTCAGCACAATGGTGAAGGCGCGCCGGTCCTCGGGATCCTGCCGCCGTTCGATGAAATTCTTGCCGGCCAGTCGGTCCAGGATCCGGGTCATGTTGGCCGGGGTCTTGCCGGCAAGACCGCATATCTGTCTTTGCCCGACCGCGCCGCCGCCCCGTTCCAGGATTTTCAGGGGCTGGAACTGCTCCAGGGTGATGCCGAAGGGAAGCAGGACCTTGTCGGCATGGATTTGCAGGCGCAGGGAAGTCTGGTAGATCAGACGCGGCAGGGCATCATCGGAATGGCAGGTTCGCATTTGTTGTACCATGAATATTTAACGAGACAACTATATAGCTGGACGTCCAGACTCATGTCAAGAACAAAGTGTTCAACGGTCGAGGGACGGAGCCCCCTTCGGAGATACGTGATTTGATTTCCGGGAAGTTGCGTGATAGGGAATCTTCACGGGGGTTCGGGCTTAGGACCTGTAACGAAATAACTGTGACATTATGCATCTCATCTTTAGGCCATCTTTGGCCGGACCTCAATCACAAAATCCTCGACGTAGCGGTGCTACGCCTGCGGTTTTGTTCAATCGGTCCGGCCAAATCTGACCCAAATCTGAGGGCCTATTTGTAACACTTATTTCGTTACAGGGCCTTACAGCTGCATGTGCTTATCCGAATAGAGGTAGCGCTTGATTTTGTGGGTGGCGGTCTTGGTGAAGGGTTCGCGTCGCTCGATGATCCGGGAGAGCTTTGAATTCACCGGCAGCAGGGCGTTGACCTCACCGCGGATTCGTTCCAGGGCGGCGGTGATGTACTGATGGCGCTGCTGCCGGCTCTGTCCCGTGGTTTCAGCGTCGATAAATTCGTAGTCCGGGTAGATCCATGCCTCCAGCAGGCCGTTGTTTTCAACGACCAGTGATTCGACGACCATGGGAAAGGCATTCAGTTTGTGCTCGATGGTCTCCGGATAGATATTTTCGCCGCTGGCCAGGACGATGACCGACTTGGATCGCCCTTTGATATGCAGATTGCCGGCTTCGTCGAGCAGCCCCATGTCACCGGTGCGCAGCCAGCCGTAATCGATCAGCACCTCCCTGGTCCCCTCATCGTCATTCCAGTAGCCGCGCATGATATTCGGGCCGCGCGCCTGGATTTCGCCGATGCCGGTAGCGGGGTCCGGATCGGCGATCCGGATTTCAACGCCGGGCACCGGTTTGCCCGCTGAGCCGAGGGCGATGGTCTTGTCCCCGTGCGGACCGCCGGACAGCAGCGGTGATGATTCGGTCAGGCCGTAACCGACGAGATAAGGAAATCCGGCATCACGCAGGAATGCCTCAACTTCGGGATTGAGTGCGGCGCCGCCGATCCCCATCACCTCGAGGGCGCCGCCGAAAAAGGCGAGCAGTTTCTTGCCGATTTGCCGGTGGATGAACCGGCGGCCCAGCCGGAAGCGGCAGATGTAGCGCAGGGCCTTGTTGTGCTCGATGGACGGCAGGACGCGCTTTTTGTAGATTTTTTCCATGATCAGCGGGACCACCAGCATGGCCCGGGGCCGCTCCTCGGCGCATATTTTCTGGAGCACTGCGGGGGTAGGGGCCTTGCCGGCGTAAACGATCCGGCAGCCCTTGAGCAGGGGCATCAGAAAACCGACGGTGAATTCGTAGGTGTGGGAGATGGGCAGCACGGAGAGAAAGGTGCTGCCCGCCCTGATTTCCAGGAGCTTGCTCGCCGCCAGGGCGTTGGCGCAGAGATTGGCGTGGCTCAGGAGGACCGCCTTGGAAAAGCCCGAAGTGCCCGAGGTATAGAGAATGGCCGCGAGGTCGCCCGGTTCCACATTCGGAAAGGCGACATCCGCGGGGGAAGAGTACTCTTCCGCCCGTTGCAGATAGCTGGAGAACGGCTCGACCTGGACAACCCCGTTTTCTTCGAAATAATCGTCCAGGGTGACGATCCGGGAAAGCTTTTGTTTCAGCTCATAAATTTTTTCAAGTTGCCGCTGGCTTATAAAGATCAGGCGGCAGTCCATTTCGGTCAGGATGTGATGGACGTCCGCTTCCGGCAGGTCGGGGAGGATGGGGACCGCCACCCCACCCAGTCGTACAATGGCAAGATACGACGTCACCCAATTGTGGGAATTCTCAGCCAGCAGGGCAACCCGCTCCCCGGCCTCGATCCCTTCGCTCTGCAGGAAGCGGGCAAGGCGGATGATCCGCTGGTGAAACTGCTGGTAGGTGAGCGGCGGCTCCAGTGCCATCCCTACGGCAGGAACGTCGCTGAAATGAAGAACACAGCCGTCGATCAATTCATTCAGGGTGCGAGGGGTCGGGACCAGAACCGGCAGAAGGTCGGACGATTTTTTTTCGGTCTCGGTCACGGGGTGGGCTGCGAGCTGCCGATGGTTTTCCTGGGAAGGGGCATTATCAATATGCATGGTGTACCTCTTGGGATGCCTTCATACATCTTGTATCTGGGCATGCGTCAATTGCAACCTACTCAGAAAGCAAAGTCAATGTCAACGCCTAAAAATACAGGATAATATTGGAAAAAAAAAGTCAAAACCCTTGACATGGCCAGCTGCCGCAGATAAAAAAGATTATGTCCAGGGCAAAACTTGAAGTTGGCTGTAATTCAGGGTTTTGAGATGAAGAATGTTCTTATCCCCGTTCTCCTCGCGGTATTTTCTTTTCTATGGGTGCAAACACCCGAAGGTGCCGAGGCCGGCCGGATTCCGGTTCTCGCCGAGACGGCGAAACATCGGCCGCAAAGCGGCCGGACAGGGAGTGACGGCACCGTTACCGTGACCCCGAGGGTCGAGGTGAACAAGAGGAGTGTGCCCCCCCTCAAGTCCTCTTCCGGCGGTGATGAGGTCAGGTCCGGCTGGCTTCCCGACGTAAGTCGGAGGATTTCCTCCAAAAGCGTCATGATCATCGATGCCGAAACCGGCGAGGAGCTGTATAAGAAATCGCCTGACAATCCCCGCCAGCCTGCGTCAACCATCAAGGTGCTCACCGGCATGATAGCGCTCAAATCCCTGGATGGTTCGGATATGGTGCAGGTCAGCCGGAAGGCGGCCGGCATGCCGCGCTCCAAAATATATCTTGACCCCAAGAAATCGTATCGCGCCAATGATCTGATCAACGCGGTACTCCTTGCCTCGGCTAATGACGCCAGCGTGGCCCTGGCGGAAAAGATCGCCGGCAGCGAAAAGAGTTTCGCGGAGATGATGACCCTGCGCGCAAAGCTGTGGGGCGCGAAGAATACCGTCTGCCGGACGGCGAGCGGCCTGACCGCTGAGGGGCAGCAGTCGACCGCCAGGGATCTGGCCCTGATTTTCCGGCAGGCCATGCAGGATGAGGATTTTGCCGAACGGATGGGCAAAACCAAAGTACGCACCTCCTACGGCACAGTTCTCCACAGCCACAACAAGGCGCTGTGGCGGGTCAACGGCGCTGAAGGAGGCAAGACCGGCTATACCCTGGCCGCCCGGCAAACCTATGTCGGCCAGTTTTCCCACGAGGAGGGGACCATCATTGTCGCCCTCATGGGCAGTGAAACCATGTGGGCGGATGTGAAAAACCTTGTCGAGTACGGCTTCAAGAAACAGAAGCTGCTCGCTGCCCAGAAGAGGAAGGATCGGGTGGACCAGCAACTGGCCATGGCCGATTGAAGGCGGGCTGCTGGAGAATGACGCAAGGGCCGGGGGTGAGCACCCGGCCCTTTTTTTTTGTGGGCCCGGCAGGGCACGGATGAGCGGCGGATTATGCCCTATCTGTTGTCGCCCCGGCAAAGCCTGGCAAATCCTCCGGGGATGGTCCCTGATGCCCAGAAGACGGTACCCTGCTTGTAGTCGGCAAACCAGTAGCCTCCGGGGTTGCGGGTGGCCGCGACAAAGATAAAG
>QZJD01000098.1 GCA_003604995.1 Desulfobulbus sp.
GAGAGAGATGAACCAGACAGTCCATGACGCGGGCATTCCCTTTATACCCAAGGATGTCGCTCTGATGGTCATCAGGGAAAAAATGCCGCTGGTTAAGGCCTGGCGTTTGCGCCTGAACTTGACCGTGGAGGAGCTTGCCTCCGCTGCGGGCATGCTTCCCGAAGAGGTGAACGGATTTGAGAAGAAAGAGAACTTGTTTTCGCGTCCGCTGCTCAGTGTTGCCAGGGCCATGAACCTGGATGTCGATCAGATTGTCGATATCATGAACTGAACGGGGGCGTCTCTCTCCGTTTCCCGATTTACCTGCCTTTTAAGTACTGCGAAAATCAAACACACCCCCCGTCTCCGGTGCAGCCCTCTTGGCGCTATTGTCGGGCACCTGCTTAGATGAAGCAGGGCGGTACAGCGTCCGTGCTCATCATCGGATATCGCCCAGCCGTGCATGTCCCCGCATATCCCCCTTGCCCGGCATGATGAATTATCTTTTATTTCTCTCAATAAGGTCATGATATTTTATGAATTGATTGTCGGTTTCTTGCTATTTCACCTTTTTTGTCGTTAAATAGATAAAAGGTGCCTCAATCCCCTCCTGCTGATTTTTTGGGTGAGAGATTTTTGTAACATCTTGAAATCGTTGAGGCTGATAATCGTGTCTCCCCCTTTTTTTCGAATTTTTTATGGGGTGCCGTTGTTGACAATTTTCCTTTTTTTTATCTTTCAGTAAATAATGACTTCTAAAAGTGATACATCTTTACTGAAGGAGAGGATCCACGAACTGGAGCACCATGTTCTGCAGCAGAGTAGAATGCAGGCGGCCCTCCAGGAGATACTCGCCGCCACCGCGAACCGGCGGGGAGAAGAATTCTTTTGCACCCTGGTCAGCCAAATGGCCAGAGTGCTCAATGTCCGTTATGCCCTTGTTGCGGAACTGATCAATGATGATGCCGCCAGAAGCCTTGCCTTCTGGAGCGGAAATGCCTTGGGCCGGAACATAACCTACAGCCTGGCCGGCACGCCTTGTGAAGGGATTACCGAACGGGGATTCTGTCTCCATCCCGATTCCCTGCAAGAGAAGTTTCCCGAAGACTTTCAATTGGTGGAAATGGGTGCGGTAAGCTATGCCGGTACGCCGCTCCGGGATATCCATGGTAAGCCCATCGGGATACTGGCCGTGATCGACGACAAGCCCATGGTCCGGTCTGATATTTTCGAATATCTGATTTCAGTGTTTGCCATCCAGGCCGCTTCTGAACTTTTCGGTATGCGGACCGAGAAAGAGCTGCGCTTGAGCAAGGAGGAATGGGAAGGATCTTT
Source organism: Desulfobulbus sp. (assembly GCA_003604995.1). Lineage (GTDB taxonomy): Bacteria > Desulfobacterota > Desulfobulbia > Desulfobulbales > Desulfobulbaceae > UBA10518. The sequence goes on from QZJD01000098.1 coordinate 1,315, forward strand.
TAATGCCATCGAGGATATGGTGACCATTCAGGACAAGGATATGCGCATTCTGCGGGCAAATCGTGCTGCTGCCGACTATTTAGGGGTTGGGGTGGAAAACATTGTGGGTCGCCACTGCTATGAAATCTTCCAGGGCAAGACCGAGGCCTGTGAGAACTGTCCGGAACTCCTGACCCTGCGCGACCGTCAGCATCATACCGGTACCGTCCGGCATGATCACACCGGCAGGGTATTCCTGGTATCGACCTCCGCGATCCAGGACGACAAGGGCGAGGTGAAGAATATCGTGCACGTGGCCAAGGATATCACCGTGCAGAAGGAGCTTGAAGAAGAACTCTACCAGGCACGGAAAATGGAGGCCATAGGCACTCTTGCCGGAGGGATTGCCCATGATTTCAACAATATCCTCACCAGCGTGCTGGGGTACGCCGAATTGCTCCGCAATGACATCATCCAGGGCCGGGCCGCCACCGACAAGGTTGACAAGGTCATCAAGGGGGCACTGCGGGCGCGGGATTTGATCAGTCAGATCCTCACCTTCAGCCGGAGAACCGTGCAAAAGCCCCTGCCCCTCAAGCCCCATCTGATCATCGGCGAGTCGCTCAAACTCTTGCGTGCCACGTTGCCGGTCACCATCGAAATCAGGCAGGATATCGACAAGGACGGAGGGATGATCGTTGCCGATCCGACAAAGCTGCAGCAGGTATTGATGAATCTGTGCAGCAATGCCCTGCAGGCCATGGAAAATCAGCAGGGCGTGCTGTCGGTTCAGCTGCGGGATATTGTCCTGACCAGGCATGACCTGGTCAGTGATCAGAATTTGAGACCTGGGAGTTATGTGGAACTTTCGGTCAGCGATACCGGGTGCGGGATCGAGCACCTCAACCTGAAGCGTATTTTCGAACCCTATTTCACCACCAGAGGGTTTGGTCGCGCCAGCGGCCTTGGCCTGGCGCTGGTCCACGGCATTGTCCGGGATCATGGCGGACTGATCAGGGTGGAGAGCGAGGTGGGCAAAGGATCGACATTCCGGGTCTATTTTCCCGCTCTTCCCGAAAAGGTCGATCGGCAGGCCCCGCAGCGGCCGACTGAAGATGTGAACGCCGGCACCGAACGGATTCTGCTCGTCGATGATGAGGAAACCATTCTCGATGTGCAGGGTGAAGCCCTGGGGCTTCTCGGCTACTCGATTACCGCTGCCACGGACGGCGACGCCGCCTTTCAGCAATTTTGCACTGATCCGCAGGGGTTTGACCTGATCATCACCGATCAGACCATGCCGAACATGACCGGGGTGGAACTGGCCCGGAAGATTCTCAAGATCCGACCGGATATTCCGGTGATCCTCTGCACGGGCTACAGTGAGATGGTTGATGAAAAAAAGGCCAGGATGGCGGGTATACGCCACTTTGTCATGAAGCCGGTAGAACTGGCCGCGTTGGAGCGCCTGGTCCGCTCGACCCTTGATCAGGCCAATAATCAGGCAGATAATCCCGCCATCTGAAAATCAGCATGCCGAATGGCGGGATGGCCGTTGAGGAGAAGCTCCTGGTACGGCCATGCCGTACCAGGAGCAGATAGAAATTTCAGAACATTCGGTAGATCGATAACATTGCCCAACTTCAAAACCCCGGGCATCCGCCCCGGAGAATTCCACAGGTCAAAAATCAGTCGGCGCTCTTGAATTCGGCAACCAGGGCCTGGATGGAGGCTTTGGCGTCGCCGAAGTACATGCGGGTATTTTCACCGTAGAACAGGGCGTTTTCGATCCCGGCAAACCCCGGCTTCATCGACCGCTTCAGGACAATAACCGTCTTGGCCCGGTGCGTTTCGATGATCGGCATGCCGTAGATAGAACTGCTTTCATCGTTCAGCGCCGCCGGATTGACCACGTCGTTGGCGCCGATGACCACGCAGACATCGATGGAGTCCATCCGCGGATTGATATCATCCATTTCGATCAGCTGGTCATAGGGAACGTTGGCCTCGGCGAGCAGCACGTTCATGTGGCCGGGCATTCGGCCGGCGACCGGATGGATGGCATAGAGAACCTCGGCGCCGTTGGCCTCCAGCAGGTCGCCGAGCTCCCTGGTTACATGCTGTGCCTGGGCCACCGCCAGCCCGTAGCCGGGGACAAAGGCCACCGATGAGGCGGCTTCCAGGATGCAGTAGACATCCTCGGCCGTGGCCGGCTTGACTTCGCCCTGGGGACCATCGCCGGCACTTTTGGCCGTAGTCGCCCCGAACCCGGAGAAGAGGACATTGGCCAGGGAGCGGTTCATGGCCTTGCACATGATCTTGGTAAGGATGATCCCGCTCGCCCCGACCAGTGCACCCGCTACGATCAGGATGTTATTGCCGATGACAAAGCCGGCGGCGCATGCCGCCAGGCCGGAATAGCTGTTCAGCAGGGAGATGACCACCGGCATATCCGCGCCGCCGATGGGGATGACCGAGGTAACGCCGAAGATCAGGGCAATAATGACGATGAGGATGAACACCCCATACAGTCCTTCCGAATTTGCGGCAAAGAGGACAGTGGCGGCCAGCACCGCAAGGAGAATACCCGCATTGATCAGATGCTGGCCCTTGAAGACCACCGCCTTGCCCGGAATCATTTCGCTCAGTTTGCCGAAGGCGACCATGCTCCCGGAAAAGGTCACCCCGCCGATAAAGGCGGAGAGCGAGGCAACAATGCCGATAAAAACGCTCAGCTCCGGATTCTGATGGTATTCTGCCCAGGCCAGCAGCATGCTCGCCAGGCCGCCGAAACCGTTGAACAGGGCGACCATTTCGGGCATTGAGGTCATTTCCACCTTATAGGCGGCAACCAATCCGACGGCGGTGCCGATGATCACGCCGACCAGAATCCATTTGTAGTCGAGGCCCTGGGTAAAGAGGGTGACGACGATCGCGAGGAGCATGCCCACCGCCGAGACCAGGTTGCCCCGCCGGGCGGTGGCCGGCGAGCTGAGCATCTTCAGGCCGAAGATGAACAGGGCGGCTGAAATGACATAGGCGAAATTGATGGCAAGAAAAGACGTGCTCATTTCGCACCTCCCTGCTCTTTCTTCTTGAACATCTCCAGCATCCGGTTGGTGACGGCATAGCCGCCCACCACGTTGATGGTGGCAAAGACCACGGCCAGTGTCCCGAGGACGATGGCAAAGGCGTGGTGATCGCCCTTAAGGGTGGCGATGGCCCCGATCATGGTGATTCCGGAAATGGCGTTGGAGCCGGACATCAGGGGCGTATGCAGGGTGGACGGCACCTTGGAGATGAGCTCAAAACCGAGGAATATGGCCAGGACAAAAACAAAGGTCAGAAAAACGGCTTCCATTGCATACCTCACTTCTTCATGATGTTTTTGTACATTTCGTTGACAATCGCGCCGCCGTGGGTGATCAGGGAGCCCTTCACTATTTCGTCGTCCAGCTTCAGGCAGAAGGCATTGCTCTCCTTGTTCCAGAAATGGGCGACAAAGTTGCCGAGATTTGAGGAGTACATCTGGCTGGCGGTCTGGGCCACCCGGCCGGGCAGGTTGCCCAGGCCGATGATCTTGACCCCGTCTATTTCGACGATTTTGTCTATTTCCGAGCCCTCGACATTGCCGCCGGTTTCCACGGCCATGTCGACAATAACGCTGCCCGGCTGCATCTGAGCGATCATCGCGCGATCGACGATCCGTGGAGCGGGACGACCGAAGAGCTGAGCGGTGGTGATAACCACGTCGGCCTGAGCGCAGGCCTTGGCCATGCCTTCCTTTTGCAACTGCATCTGTTCCGGAGTCAGCGCCTTGGCGTAGCCGTCCTTGGTCTGGCCGGTTTCGCCCAAATCGATTTTCACGAACTTGGCGCCCAGGGATTTGACCTGCTCCTCGACCACCGGCCGGGTGTCAAAGGCCTCCACCCGCCCGCCCAGGCGGCGGGCGGTGGCAATGGCTTGCAGACCCGCGACACCGACCCCGATGATGAAGACCCTGGCCGGCTTGATGGTGCCCGCCGGGGTGGTCATCATCGGAAAAACCTTGTCCAACTGCTCGGCGGCGAGAATGACCGAGACATAGCCGCCCAGGTTCGCTTGTGAGCTGAGGACGTCCATTTTCTGCGCCAGGGTGGTCCTGGGCAGCATCTCCAGACTGACCGCACTGATGCCGGCGGCGGCGAGCGCATCCACCAGATCAACCTCACGGAAGGGGTCAAGGTAGCTGATGTGGATGCAGTCCTTTTTCATAAGAGGAATATCTTCGAGAAGTGGCTTGCGCAGGCGCAAAATGATGTCCGCCGAATTCAGCAGCGTTTCCCTTGCGGGATTGATTTGGGCGCCGACCTTGCGGTAGTCGTCGTCGGTGAAACGGCAGCTGAGTCCGAGGCCAGGCTCGATTTCGACCTTGGCGCCAAGCTTGACCAGCTTGTCAACGGTCTGGGGAATCAGGGGCACCCGCAACTCGCCCGGGTGGTTTTCCTTAATTGCCGCGATTTTCATACGCTTGCTCCTTGGTTGTTGGCTTCAACAGACGGGCATGATAACGGCCTCGCCATAGGTCAAAACGCTGAGCATCCGTCGCTGTGGGTTGAACAGAGTAAACGGCCAGCCGGCGCCGGAATCGGAGTTTTAGGGGAGGCTGACGATTGTCGGCCGGACCCATTGCCCGCACCATCCAGGTCCTTTGCAGGAAAGCCCCTGGTTTATTGCCGGCCGATTCGCTCCGCGCACGCACAAACCCTTTTTTTTTACCATGAAAGCCTGGTGAATTCTTCCAAAAACGACTGCCGGCACGATAAAAACTTGAAATCAGCCCAAGCTGATGAGGGCTTTGAGTTGGGCAAGGGTGGAACATTCGTTGATCTGCCGTCGCAACCTGGCCGCATCGGGCAGGCCGCAAAGATAGCGGGCTAGGTGGTGCTTGCTTTTGAAGACCGCCTTGCGCTCAGGCAGGAAACACTCGATCAGGTCGAAATGGCGCCGGATCACCGGTAGCCGCCCGGCAAGGGTCAGCGGGCGGCCGGATGCCTGAAAGACCCAGGGATTGCCCAGGGCGCCCCGACCGATCATCACTGCGTCGCAACCGGTTTCGGCCATCATCCGCAGACCGTCCTGGTGGGTGAGGATGTCGCCGTTGCCGATTACCGGTACGTCCACATTCTCCTTGACCCGGGCGATGACCCTCCAGTCGGCCATGCCGCTGAAGCCCTGCGCCCAGGTCCGGCCGTGGACAATCAGGAAGGAGGCGCCTGCATCCTGCGCCATTCGGGCGAAGTCCGGGGCAATGACCGCATCGTGCCGCACGCCGCTGCGAAACTTGACGCTCACCGGCAGGCCGGTGTTGGCGCAGACCGACCGGATGATCGCTTCGGCCCTGGCCATATCCTTCATCAGCGCCACCCCGGCGCCTTTTTTGGTCACCTTGCGGACCGGGCAGCCCATGTTGATGTCAATGCCGTCGATGGGATATTTGCCGAGGATGGCGGCGGCCTCGCCCATGATCACCGGGTCGTTTCCGAAGAGCTGAAAGACCACCGGTCGCTCCTCCGGCACCGTGGCCAGGAGTACGCGGGTCAGTTCCTGGCCGTAGACCAGGCCGTGGCAGCTGATCATTTCCGAATAGCAGAGACCGGCGCCCAGCTCCCGGCAGAGCAGCCGGAAGGACACGTCGGTATAGCCGGCGAGCGGCGCGAGGATGAATGGTGATTCTAACGTTACTGGGCCGAGTTGCATGTAATGTGCCGAAGAAAGGAGGGCGCCGGAGGTGATGATTTTCCTGTTGTTATTCTGTGCCAGTGTATTATAACGATTTGCACATTTTTGGCACGGGTGATATGGCTGCACCCGCTCGGTTTTTTCCCGAAGAGTCCAACGCAAAAGTCCCATGTTACGGAGCCCGTCATGACCCTGCACCTTGATGTCAATAAGCCCCATCTGTCACCCGAGGAACTGAGCAGACTTCGCGAAATGCGCACCAGGTGCGCCCGCCGCATCCTGCTCTCGACAACGCTTGCCTCCTCGGGCCATCCCGGCGGGTCGCTCTCCGCGCTGGACATGCTGCTGGTGACCTACGGGCTGATCAAACACAAGCCGGAGGAGCCCCGTTTTGCCGGCCGTGACCGGGTGGTGGTCAGCATGGGCCATATCTCACCGGGCGTGTACAGTACCCTGGCCGAATACGGCTATTTCAGCGAGGATGATTTTCTGAGCGGTTTCCGCCGCACCGGTTCGGGTTTTCCCGGCCACGTCGAGTACATCGCGCCGGGCGTCGAATGGGATACCGGCAACCTGGGCCAGGGCATCTCCGCGGCGGTGGGCATGGCCATGGCCTTCAAGATGAAAAATCTGGACAACCGGGTGATCTGTCTGACCGGCGACGGCGAGCACCAGAAGGGGCAGGTGGCCGAGGCCATCCGCTTCGCCCGCAAGTATCAGCTCGACAACCTGACCGTGCTGGTGGACCGCAACCACCTGCAGATCTGCGGCGACACCGAGGAGATCATGCCCCAGTCCATCCGTAGCCTGTACAGTGCCCTGGGCTGGCAGGTGCGCTACCTGGCGGACGGCCACGACTGCAACGCAATCTTTACCGCCCTCGCCGAGGCCTACCGCAACAAAAGCGGCCTGCCCACGGTCATCGTCGCCCGGACCACTATGGGCAAGGGCATTTCCTTCATGGAAAACCTGGCCAAGTACCATGGTTCGCCCCTCAAGCCCGAACAGCTGGAGCAGGCCCTGGCCGAACTGGGCGTGGTCAATGACTTTGCCGAGTGGCAGTTGAAGCGCCAGGAACCGGTGCGGACCAACACGATCCAGTCAGCCCCCTCCCTCTACCCTGAGGTGGCACCCGGTAGCCCCCTTGTTTACGAGGCGGACAAAAAGACCGACAACCGCTCCGCCTTCGGTAATGCTCTGAAGAGCCTTGCCGAGGCGAACAATCTGCCGGGCAGCGCGCCCAAAATCGTCGGGGTGTCCTGCGACCTGGAGGGTTCGGTGAAGATGGGCGGTTTCCGCCAGCACAGTCCGGACGCCTATATCGAGGCGGGCATCCAGGAGCATCATGCCGCCGGGATGTCCGGGGCGTTGAGCCGGGAGAACCTGGTGACCTTTTTCTCCACCTTCGGCGCCTTTGCGGTGTCCGAGGTCTACAACCAGAATCGTCTCTCCGACTTCAACCACACCAATCTCAAGGTCGTGGCCACCCATGTCGGTCTTGACGTGGGCGAGGACGGGCCGACCCATCAGTGCATCGATTATCTGGGGTTGATGAAGAACTACTTCCGTTTTTCGGTGTTCATGCCCGCCGACCCCAACCAGACCGACCGGATCATCCGTCACGTCGCGGTAAGCCCAGGCAACTGTTTCGTGGGCATGGGTCGCTCCATCACCCCAATAATCACCGATGAGGACGGCAAGGTATTCTTTGGCGCCGATTATGTGTTCACCCCCGGCAAGGCCGACTGGCTGCGCCGCGGCAAGGACCTGACCCTCATCACCTACGGGGCGCTGGTTCCGTCGGTGCTCCAGGCCTGGGAGCTTCTCCGGCAGGAGGGCGTGTCCGCCGGTGTATTGAACATGGCCTCCCTGTTGCCGTTGGATGAAGAGAGCCTGGCGGACGCGGCGAAGATCGGACCGCTACTCACCGTGGAGGATCACCATGTGGCGAGCGGGCTGGGCGCCAGCGCGGCGGTGGCCCTGATCGACCGGGGGATCAGCGCGAAACTGAAGCGCCTTGGGGTCAGCCATTACGCCAGCTCCGGCAAGCCGGCGGAACTCTATGCCGACCAGGGTCTCGATCCCCAGTCCATCGCCGCCGCCGCCAAAAGCCTTCTGTAGCAGGACAAACGAATCCGGAATAAAAAAAAGGTGCCGCGGCAATATGCCGAGCACCTTTTTTTATTTCCAGACCGGACCGTATCCGCCCTAAACCCCTAAACCCCTAAACCCCTAATCCCCTAAACCCCTAAATCCCTAATCCCCTAAACCCCTAATCTTCTATTTCCCCGCCTGCACATTCTGCGCCCGCAGTTTTTCCAGGGTGCCCAGGTAAATGCGTTCAGACATGTCCTTCAGAATTTCAGCCAGGGCCTTCTGTTCGTTGTCCGCCATGTTCACGGAATAGCGGCCGGTGGAGTAGTCCTCGGTCCACAGTTCGCGCGGGACTTCCCAGAGGATTTCATCGGTCTTGATGTCCTTCAGGACATATCGAACCTGCAGCCTGACCTTCACCTCGGTGGCCCGGGCGGACTGGTCCCAGGAAATGCTGGGCAGGTCGATATCGATGATTTCGCCGGCGAGAATGAGGTCGGCCTCGCTTCTCTCCTTGGTCAGTTTGATGCTTCTGGATTTTTGAAACCAGCGGGAGAGCTGCTGGTAAATCTTGGAGTCCAGGCCGAGCTGGCTGGTACGGTTCTTCCAGTTGGGCATGTAGATGGTTTTGACCGGCCCCTCGTACACATGCGGAAAATAGTAGCCGCATCCGCCGGAAATCACGGCAAGGCCTGCAAGAATCAGGAAAATGATGGTTGACCGTCGCACCCTGGGCTCCTTCGTAGAGGTCCGTGAATCGAGAACCGATTGATTAGACTACAATATTAACAAGTTTGCGTTGAACCACAATGATTTTTTTCGGTTCCTTGCCGGCAAGGGTTTTTTGGATCCGTTCATCGGCCAGGGCCAGATCCTGTAGTTCGTCGTCCCCGGTATCGGCCGGCACCTCCAGGCGGGCTCGGACTTTGCCGTTCACCTGGACGATGACGGTGATCGCCTCTTCCCGAGCCGCTTCGGCATCAAAGTCCGGCCAGGACGACTGGTCCAGGGACCGGTCATGACCGATCATCTCCCGCAGTTCCTCGCAGAAATGAGGCACCATGGGGAAGAGCAGGAGCAGGGTGGTATCCAGGCATGCGCGCAGCACGGCGGGCGCCACCTCCTTGCCGTCGGCCACCAGGGCCGAAGCCAGGTTGACCAGCTCCATCACCGCGCTGATGGCGGTATTGAAGTGGAAGTTGCTTTCGATGCTGTCGGTGACCTTCTTGATCGTCTGATGCGTTTTGCGGTGCAGAGCCCGGCTCGGCTCGTTCAGGCTTTCCAGGGGGGGCAGGGCAGGGGAGGTATTCCCGGCTTGAGCAACGGGCGCGACAAGGCGGTAGACCTTGTTCAGGAAGCGCGAGGCGCCGTCCACGCCCTGGGCGTTCCACTCCAGATCCCGTTCGGGCGGCGCGGCGAACAGGGAAAAAAGACGAACCGTATCGGCGCCGTAGCGTTCGATGAGTTCATTGGGATCCACCACGTTGCCTTTGGATTTGGACATTTTGGCCCCGTCCTTGATCACCATTCCCTGGGTCAGCAGGTTGCGGAAAGGCTCGTCAATGTTCAGATAGCCGAGATCGCGCAGGACCTTGGTGAAAAAACGGGAATAGAGCAGGTGGAGGATGGCGTGCTCCACCCCGCCGATGTACTGATCCACCGGCAGCCAGTAGCGAGCCTGTTCGGGGTCCAGCGGTGAGGTGGCGCAGTCCGGGCAGGTGTAGCGGGCAAAGTACCAGGACGATTCGACAAAGGTGTCCATGGTGTCGGTTTCGCGCCGGGCCGCGCCCGCGCATGTGGGGCAGGTGGTGGCGATGAAGTCCGTCTGCTGGTGCAGGGGGGCATGGCTGCCGTCCGGGCGGTCGGTGCCGGGCAGGACCACCGGCAGCTGTTCTTCCGGCACCGGCACGATGCCGCATTTCGCGCAGTGGATCACCGGGATCGGCGCGCCCCAGTAGCGTTGCCGGGAAATGCCCCAGTCGCGCAGCCGATAGGTGACCTGGGCCTGGCCGAAGCCGTTTGCCGCCGCATGCTTGATGATCGCCTCCTTGGCTGCCTCGGAGTCCATGCCGGTGAAAGGGCCGGAGTCGACCAGAACGCCTGGCTCGGTATAGGCCTGGCTCAGCTTCTCCGTGGGGTGTTGGGCAGCGGGCCGGATCACTTCCCGGATCGGGAGATTGTATGCGTTGGCAAAGTCAAAGTCGCGCTGGTCGTGGGCCGGCACTGCCATGACCGCGCCGGTACCGTATTCCATAAGCACGAAGTTGGCGGCAAAGACCGGCACCCGCTCACCGGTGAACGGATTCAGGCAGTAGGCACCGGTGAACACCCCTTTTTTGTCAAGTTCCTCGTCCAGGGACTTGCGCTGCTTTTCGATGAGGGTGGTCCGGACGAACTCGCGCACCGCCGCTGCATGTTCGGTGCCCGCGCTGAGCTGTTCCACCAGGGGATGTTCCACGGCGAGCGACATGAAGGTGACCCCGTAGATGGTGTCGGGCCGGGTGGTGAAAATGGTGATCTTGCGGTCGCTGCCTTCCACCGGGAAGTCGCAGGCCAGCCCCTGGCTCCGTCCGATCCAGTTGCGCTGCATGGTGACCACCTTCTCGGGCCAGCCGGTGAGCTTGTCCAGGTCGGCGAGCAGTTCCTCGGCATAGTCGGTGATCCGGAAAAACCAGCCGTGCATGGTCCGGGGCACCACCGGCTGGTCGCAACGCCAGCAGCAGCCGTCGATCACCTGCTCGCGGGCGAGCACCGTGGCGCAGGACTCGCACCAGTTGACCGTGGTCTCCTTGCGGTAGACCAGGCCCTTTTCCAGCATCTTGAGGAAGATCAGCTGCTCCCAGCGGTAGTAGGAAGGATCGCAGGTTGCCAGTTCCCGGTCCCAGTCGTAGCTGAGCCCCATGGCCTTGAGCTGATCGCGCATGTAGGCGATGTTGTCGTAGGTCCAGGCGGCGGGATGGATGCCCCGTTTGAGCGCTGCGTTTTCCGCCGGCAGGCCGAAGGCGTCCCAGCCCATGGGGTGGATGACGTTGTAGCCGCGCATCCGCTTGTAGCGGGCGATTACATCGCCGATCGTGTAATTGCGCACATGCCCCATATGGATCCGGCCAGAGGGGTAGGGGAACATCTCCAGGACGTAATATTTCTTGCGGGCCGGGTCGGCGACAACCTTGTAGGGCTTGCCTTCGGCCCAGCGGCGCTGCCATTTGGCCTCGACGGCCTTGAATTCGTATCGTTCGCTGCTCGGATTTTCCATAATCACATGCTCTCTTCGTCTTCCCGGTCCACGGGGGTCGGGGCAAGGTGCGGCTGCGGCAGATTGCTGTACGACTCAAAGGAGGTGTACTGTGCCAGAAAGGTCAGTTTGACGGTACCGATGGGGCCATTCCGCTGTTTGCCGATGATGATCTCGGCGATGTTGCGATTGGGGTTGTCCTCGGAGGGCCGGTAGACATCATCGCGGTAGATGAAGATGATCACGTCGGCGTCCTGCTCGATGGCTCCGGATTCACGCAGGTCGGAGAGCTTGGGCCGTTTGTCCGGCCTGCTTTCCAGGCTGCGGTTCAGCTGCGACAGGGCAATGACCGGGACATCCAGCTCCTTGGCCATGGCCTTGAGCGAGCGGGAGATTTCGCTGATTTCCTGAGCGCGGTTTTCGATATTGCCGCGGCCGCGCATCAGCTGCAGGTAGTCGATGACCACCAGGCCGAGATCATGTTCGGATTTCAGCCGGCGGGCCTTGGCACGCATTTCCAGGACGGACAGGCCCGGTGAGTCGTCGATGAAGATGGGGGCATCGGACAGGTAGCCGGTGGCCCGGTTCAGGTTTTCCCAGTCGCGCGGCTTCAGGCGGCCGGTGCGGATGCGCTGCGAATCGATTTTGCCCAGCGAGCAGAGCATACGCAGGGCCAGCTGATCCATGGACATTTCCAGGCTGAATACCGCCACTGGTTTTTTGTCGACCACCGCGGCGTGCTGAACAAAGTTCATCGCCAGCGCCGTTTTGCCCATACTCGGCCGGGCGGCCAGGATGACCAGATCGGAAGGCTGAAAGCCGGCGGTCATGTGATCGAGTTCGTTGAAACCGGTGGCCTGGCCGGTAATGTGCTCCTTGCGCTCAAAGAGCAGTTCCACCCGGGCAAAGGCCCTGGGCACGATTTTGCTCATCGGCTGAAAACCCTGCGTCTTCTTGGTGCTGGCGATTTCAAAGATCGTTTGCTCCGCCTCGTCCACCAGGCGGTCGATATCGTCCTGCTCCTGGTAGCAGCGGGTCGCCACATCGTTGGAGGTCTGGATCAGGCGGCGCAGGATCGATTTCTGGCGGATGATGTTGGCGTGGTGGATCAGGGTGCCGCTGAAGGGGATGACGTCGGTCAGGGACGCGAGGTAGGCGGGGCCGCCCACCAGGTCCAGCTTGTTCTGGTCGCGGAGCAGGTTGGTCAGGGAGATCAGGTCATAGGGCTCACGGTTTTCGAACAACTGGAGCATGGCCCGGAAGATGGTTTTGTGCGCTTCGCGGTAAAAGTCCTCGGGTTCGAGGAGTTCGATGATTTTTACCAGGGAGTTGTCCTGGAGCAGAATGGTGCCCAGGACCGCCTGTTCAGCTTCCAGGTTCTGGGGAGGAACCATTCTTGAGGTGTAGGGCATTGCTGAACCGGGCTGTTGTTGCATATGAATCTCTGCTGCCGGAAATGATGACTTCGGCTGGGAACGGTGGAGTTCATTGCCGTGGCTGCGGACAATTGATGATCTCGCAGAAACCTGAAACTCAGAGCATCCGCCACTGAGATTTCAACAACCGGCAAGGCCTGCCGGCGTCAACCTCGCATTTATTGCGGGACTGACAATATCACCTCATTACATCGAATGAACGGTTCAGCCCCGGGTTCGCTCCGAACCGGTTGACACGGCCGGGTGCAAATCCGGGGCTTGCAATCCGCGGGAATATCCCGACGGCGCGGCCGATTAATCGCCGGCGGTCTCCGGAACAACCTGGACCGTGATCAGCGCGGTCATCTGGTATCCCACCCTGATTCCGATCTTGCTGTCACCGATGGTTTTGATCGGATCGTTCAGCAGAATGGCCTTGCGGTCGACGGTGATGCCGGAATCGGCAAGGGCTGCCGCGATATCGCCGGAGGTGACCGAACCGAACAGCCGGTTTTCCTCACCGACCCGACGGGCGATCTGGATGGTGACCCCGTTCAGCTTGGCGGACAGGGCCTCGGCCTCTTTTTTCTCCCTGTCCAGGCGAGCCTTGATGGCCTCTTTTTCCTGCTGGAGCCTGGCCATGTTCTGGTTGGTCACCGACATGGCCATTTTTTTCGGAATAAGAAAATTCCTGGCGTAACCCGGTTTGACATTGACGATATCGCCCTCAAAACCCAGGTTATCGATGGTCTTGTTGAGTATCACTTCCATAACTGAATCCTCTCTATGATTAAAACTTCGCAACAACCGGAAACACAGGGCATTCACCGGGGTGCTTCTCTATTTTTCAACTTCACCGGGTTGCGTCGCCTGATGGACGATCCGGGGAAGAGAATTTTTGTTCAGTCTCCGGCCTGGGCCGGAGGTTCCGTCCGTCGCCGGAAATCAACCCAGACATCGGCAAGTCCGAGGATCGCCAGCAGGAGCAGTCCGTAGCTCTGGACGATGAGCATGACGTAAAAGAGCAGCCGCAAGGTCCTTGGGACCTTCCATCGTTCCAGCAGATGGGTGAAAACCGCCAGCCCTTGAAAAAAATAGAGCAGACCGCACACCTGCACCAGGGTCAACGCCAGGGTAGCCGAACCCTTGCCGCCGATCAGCAGGAGAATGCCGGCGCCAATGGCCGGCCAGACCAGCCAGTCGGGCAACCGCCACCGGCTGAACTCCTTCCAGTGCAGATGCCCAGGTCGCACCCTGTTGAGCAGGTATATTCCGCCCATCAGGTTGAGCCAGACGGTCAGGATGACCGTCCCGCACAGTACGCCGGGCAGCAGCAGCGGCACCAGACGCCGGGTCTCGTTGACCGCCTGCTCCAGATAAAGTTGCCGGTCGGCGGGCAGGTTGCCCTGTTCCCGGTAATATTCGTATGTCTGGGCAAACCCGTCATCGATCAGCTTCAGGAGATGCTGATACGGCTGTACTCCTTCCACCGTGCCATACACCATCCAGAACAGCAGCCAGCCCGCGCCGAGGTACAGGGCGCCGTGCAGCACGGTCTTCCATTCGCCGGTGCCGGTGGCCGCGCTCCGCTGGAAGCTGTATCCCAGCGGAATGAGGGTCAGGGCAAACAGCAGGCTCCCGAACAGCTTGAGGAACAGCGCGGCTCCGCAGGCAATCAGGACACCGTTCCGGATCAGGATGCTCCCCCTGGCGGTGCCATGCAGGACGAGGATGGCAAAGACCGGTATGGCCAGCAGTCCGGTGAGCCAGCCAAACATTGTCGGGGCAAGCCCCGGCAGGACTATGGCTGCCGCGAGCAGGAGGACCTGGCTGTTCGTCAGCCCGTCTCCAAATCGCCCACTGCCGCGGGCCGGCTCGCTCATCCGGAAAACGTCATCAATACTGCGTCTGTCCCGAATAGGGAATCAGGGCCAGATGACGGGCGCGCTTGATCGCCTCGGCCACCTGCCGCTGATGCCGGGCGCAGGTTCCGTAAATTCGGCGGGGAATAATTTTTCCCCGCTCGGTGATCAGATTGCGCAGCGACTTGACATCCTTATAATCAATCACAATGTCCTTTTCCGTGCAGAATCTGCACACCCGGGGCCTGAACATTCTTTTCCGTGGAGGCATAACCTAACTCCTTGCGTCGTCTATGCGGAGATAATTAATCTTCGTCAGTGATTTCGTCGTCCGACTCTTCGCCGTCCTCGCCTTCCTCGCCCTCAGCCTCGTCGGCTTTGGCCGTCCGGGCCGCCGCGGTGGCTACCGCCCGCTCCGTCTCGCTGGCGATGGTCGCCTCGTCGATGGCGTCGGACAGCTTGACGGTGAGATAGCGCAGAACGCGGTCATCGATACGGAAGATGCGCTCCATTTCATGCACGGAGGAGCCCAGGGCGGCATAATCAAAATAGATATAGTGCCCGAAAGCTTCCTTTTTGATTTCATAGGCAAGCTTTTTGGTGCCCCAGCGCTCAAGGTTGATGACAGCTCCGCCGTCTTCCTTGATGATCTTGTTGGTGCGCTCGATGATTTCCGAGAATTGTTCTTCACCCAGGGTGGGACGAAGAATATAGGTGGTTTCGTACCGTCTCATGATTCCTCCTCATGGTCATTAGGCCCTCGCTGATTCCGGATGGGAGAGCGAGAAGGTTATTTTGTTGAATTAAGTTTTTTACCATCACTGTTCATTGTCTGTCAATACCTTATTTCCGTGGTGACGGATGCGGGGTCAGGACGCCCGACCGGGAAAGAAAAAGAGGATCAGGCGGGCGTGCTGCGCAGTTCGAGCACCGCGATTTCCGGATAGCAGTTGAACCGCACCGGGTAGATCGCCCAGCCGATACCCCTGGAGATGAAGACCGGTTGTCCTTTCGGGCTGGCCTTGAGGCCGGATGAGTAGTTCTTGTTTTTCACCGGCAGGACCGGCGTGCCGATGAAGGGGATCTTCACCTGGCCGCCGTGGGTATGACCGCAGATCAGCAGATCGATCCGCCGGGAGAAGTCGCCGTCCGCGCTGTCGGGATTGTGGACAAGGACTATCCGGCAGTCCTCTTCCGGGACATTGCGCAGGAGGTGGTCAAAATCCCGGTGGTCCTCCCACAGGTCGCCGCCGCCGGCCAGCCACAGCCGCCTCCCTCCTCGCTCGAAGCGATGAACCCGGTCGCGGAGGTTCTGACCGCTTCTTTCGAGCCAGTATGCCGAACGGGTCGCATCGGCCCAGTGGTCATGATTGCCGAGAACCGAGTACACGCCGTTCGGCGCACGCAGCCGGGCCAGGAGCGGCCAGACGCCGTTGATCTCTTCATCGGTGTCCCGTTGGTGCACATAGTCGCCGGTGCAGACGATCACATCCTTGCGGAGTGCATTCGCCGTGCCGATGACCTTCCTGAGGAAGTCCTGGGAGACCAGCGGACCGAAGTGCAGATCGGTCAACTGAACGATGGTGAAGCCGTCGAATTGGCGAGGCAGCCGCGGAACAGGGATCCGGTAGCGGTTCACCTGCACCAGAGTGCGTTCGATGAACAACGGATAGCTGGCGATGATGCCGGCGGCCAGCCCGGCCGCCGATAATTTCAGGAATTGCCTTCTGTTCATTGTCTCGGCGCAACCGGCGGGTTGGGCCTGGGTGGCCGGACCGCGCCAACCGCCCTGGCCCGCTTCCATATCGTTGCTATTGTCGATCCGCTTCGATGTCCAGGTGAATTTCGACCTCCCGGCCGACCACCACGCCGCCGTCGCCAAAGGGCACGTTCCAGGTCATCCCGAAATCCTCGCGGTTGAGTGAGGTCCTGGCCGAAAGAGCAAGCGTCGTCTCGCCGCCGATCTCCGCCGGCGCGGTCACCGGCCCGGAAAGGGTCACGTCCAGGATGATTTCGCGGGGTATCCCGTGGATGGTAAGCCGGCCGGCGAGCCGGCCCGTCGTCTTTCCGGTGGGTTCGTAACCGGTGCTGCGGAAGGTGATGGTGGGCAACCGTTCCGCATCGAAAAAATCCGGACTGCGCAGATGATCGTCCCGTTTGCCGATCCCGGTATAGATGCCGGCGACGTCGATTTCCGCTTCAAGGGACAGGCCGATCGCGTTCAGCGGGTCAAAATGCACGGTACCGCTGATCCTGTTGAACTGGCCGCGGACATTGGCAATCATCAGGTGCCGGACGCAGAATGCCGCCACTGTATGATCTGGGTCGATACTCCACTTTTGCATGTTGTCCTCTCCTTCTCGTGGTGAATAGTGTTGTTTCGGTACACTGCTGCGCTCAACAGGGATGATGAAAGCACTGGGGGTCATCGGCGAGCAGGTCAGCCTGACCCCGGGCCAGGGAACTTGCGTAGGCGATGGCCCGGCAGCCGCGGCAATGCGCCCATCTGCGGCATGAACCGCATGCACCCTTATAACTGGCCCTGTCCCGCAGCTGTTCCAGGATTTTTGATGTCGCCCATATCTCGCGCAGGGAATCTTGCCGGATGTTCCCCAGGGGGATGGGCAGTCGGCGGCAGGGAACGACGGTGCCGTCGGGCATGATCGTCAGCCCGGAAACGCCCGCGGCACAGCCGCCCGTGGCCACATCGCCGCAATCGTCCGCATCACCTGTTGTCCGCAGTTGCGACGCCACGGGGTCGCCGGTAACGATCTCAACGCCCGGGACTCGGAGGGAAAAAAGCTCTTGGTAAATCCGCCTGACCCGGCCCGGTTCAAGGATCCGGTCGACCAGGCCGGCCCCCCTGCCGGCAGGAACCAGCCGGGAAAATCCGAACCTCTGCGCTCCGAGCGACGCGCAGAGCCGGACCATCTCCCTGAAGCGGCCGGCGTTGAGCGCCGATAAGGTGGCGTTCATGGTCACGGTGTGACCAGCGGCAACAAGATGGGCGATCCCGGCGCAGGCGGCGGCAAAGCTTCCCCTGCCCCTGATCGTGTCATGGATCTCTTCTGGCCCCTCGATGCTCACCTGGACGCCTCTGACGCCGAGGTCGGCAAGCCTGGCCGCCCGGTCCGCATCGATCAGGGTG
Organism: Desulfobulbus sp.; assembly: GCA_003604995.1. Lineage (GTDB taxonomy): Bacteria > Desulfobacterota > Desulfobulbia > Desulfobulbales > Desulfobulbaceae > UBA10518. The sequence continues at coordinate 18,769 of QZJD01000098.1, forward strand.
CCGTTGGTGAGGAGAAAGACGGCGAAGCCGCCGCCGGTCATTTCGCCGAGGATTTCCTCCAGATCAGGGTGCAGCAGGGGTTCGCCGCCGGTCACATTGAGGCCCGCGGCAAACTCAAGCCCATAGGCCTCGCGCCAGGCCTGGAGCAGGTCCGCCAGCTCCGCCAGCAGCGCTCTGATTTCGTCCGGACTCAGTTCGCCGTCGGCGCTGCCGCTCTGGTAACAGTGGGTGCAGCGGAGGTTGCACTTTTCGGTGAGGTGGCACTGCACGAAAAATTCCTGCTGGGAGCTGATCGGCATGGGGTATTCTCCGCTGGTTCGGTGGGGACTGCCCCGGCAGGCTGGGGTTCAGGGCCGTATCGGAACATGGTACAGGAAATGTGACTCGAGAAAAAAAGTGGAAGATACCCGGACCGGCCAGGCGACCGATCCGGGCATCTTCCAGTACTGTTTCGTTGCCGACCGGCAACTTATGCGCTTTTTCAGCCCTTTCACTTATGGCAGGTTCTGCCGCCGTTCTTTTTTGCGGCCTTGCGGACCTTTGCCCAGTATTCAGCTTCCTTGATCAAAACTCCCTTGCTCGGACGTTTTTTCATGATGCTGCCTCCGATGTGAAAGAACGGATAATGCCTCTGCCTCTGCTCATAATTATAGTTGATGGAACACCCCTTGCCAAATTGAAAAAATCTATGGCCGCCGTCCGCTTTGGGAATGCGCGGGGGCGGGAGAGAAGGTTTGCCCAGCGCAGGCTTCCGACGCGGGGAGCGCACGGCGTACCGGCTTACCGCTTCTGGTAATGATAATAAAAAATCGCAGATTCGATGGGGTACTTCTCTCCCTCATAGACCTGCATATACAGGGAGTTGTTGCCCGGCACCCACATGATGAAATGGCATTCGCTGGTCGGCTCGCCCGGATCCCGGACATCGTTGCCGTTGCCGTCGTTCCAGAACAACATGTCCGTGAAATAGTACTGTCCCTTTTGCCGCATATCCTCGGGAATGTTGACATCTATGCTGTACTGGCCGCCGGCTTCCGATACGGTTGCCGATTTCAAGGGAGTTGTCGCGCCGCCGCTTTCAAAAAGCGACACCTTGTTGAAGCGGGGATCCGTTTCGCCGGTGACGGTTACCAGGGGGAAGGGCGGAGACTGGGCAAGGGCCCGGCCGCACAGGATGAGGGCAAAACAAGCCGCGGTGACGAGAGAAAAGCGCATTGCAGCACCTCGCTGGTTCGTTTGAGATCGTTAAGAGTTCTTTTGCCTGAGCACGGTCACCTGTTCGCCGCCGATGCCCCAGTTGTCCGTTTCGACTTCGTCGATGACCACCACCGTGGTGGCCGGATTTTTGTCCAGCACCCTTTGCAGAAGCTCCGTCACTCCGGCGATCAGTTCAGCCTTCTGCGCCGGGGTGGCGCCTTCTCTGGTTATTTTGATGTTCACGTACGGCATAGATCCTCCTGAAATTTTTTGTCACCTTATTTCCGCGTCGGCGTGAGCGATCGGCGGGAGCAGCAGTCCGGCGGCAAAAAAATGTGCCGGCAGCCGGAAACAACATGCAAGGCTGAGTTTCCTGGGAAGAGCCCCATGATATCAAAGGCGGAAGAACAGAAAAAATCCACCCTTTTTGTTCATTTTGTTATCTGCTTTTTGCAACAACTCAGACGGCATGAATGAACATGCTGGCGTACGCGATCGTTCTCAAGTAGCAACCCGTGGATCGGTCCGTAGAGTTGAGCGAGCTGCATGTCAATGTGCACTTTTTGATCGGCGCGTCGTGTTATCTCGCGTTCCTTGGCCTTCGCCAGTCGGCAGGTGACGAACCACCCGACAACTGTCAGCACAAGTGCTGCGGCTCCGATAACCACTTCCATTCTGCAATTCCTCCGGCTTGTTTTTGTGACCGAACCGATTGAGATAAGGGGCAGCGACAAAGCGCTTTCCGGTCACACCGCAAACGCATCTCGCTGTCAGCTTAATTGACTTGGTATGCGATTTGTTTTATAGTACATTAAATTGTACATGTACATTTAGGAGGTTTATCATGGATACCATCACATACACTTCAGCGCGAAGCAACCTTGCAAAAACTATGGAAAAGGTTTGCGATGATCATGCTCCGGTTATTATAACCAGAAAAACCGCCCCCCCTGTTATTATGATGTCTCTTGAAGACTATGAAGCTCTCGAAGAGACAGCCTACTTGCTGAGAAGTCCTAAAAATGCCCGTCGGCTTCTTGAGTCAATTGCAGAGCTTGAAGCTGGCAAGGGGACGGAAAAGGAGCTCGTTGATTGAAGCTTATATTTTCCGAACATGCCTGGGATGATTATATATATAGGCAAAAAGCCGATAAAAAAATTTTAAAACGTATTAACCAATTGATCCGTGAGATACAGCGCTTGCCTTATGAGGGGATAGGAAAACCTGAACCATTAAAACACGGCCTCTCCGGCTATTGGTCACGCAGAATCACCGATGAGCATCGTATTGTTTATAAAATCGAAAATGATTCTGTGTTTATTGCCCAACTCCGCTATCATTATTAATTTCCCCTTCGAACG